>NZ_BCVJ01000003.1 GCF_001591685.1 Ligilactobacillus murinus DSM 20452 = NBRC 14221
TTGTATACTTGACGGGCCCTAGTGCCCTTTGACGGGAGGATGGTTTATTTAAATCAAAATTAAACTGTCCAAAAGTCACCGTCTTAAACGGTTCCTTGGAGGTAATGTTCCCGCATTACCTCTTTTCTTTTATCAGTATAACACTGAAATAAATTGTTAGCAATTTCAAAAACATAATGAATTATCATCATTTGAATACGATATTTCCATTCAAAACCTTATATTTAGTAGTTTCTAGAGAAGCCTTCCTAGTATCTACACTACGCATATCTTTCCCCACATTTTCCATTTCATTCAAGTTATCTGGATCGAAGAATTCAATATAATTTTCAATATTCAACCAGAATGCATTAGGATTGTGAGCTATTTCCTCAACTATTGGGAATAAATCATCATCTTTATCGATAGTTTCAATATACTTGGTAATATTTTTCAATTGTTTAGGATCAATATTTACTGATTTAAGCTTGGACATGACCATATTAGGATCAGATTTTGCACTGTTTTGCAATGCTATTGAAGCCCTAACAGCAACTGTATTTTTGGTCGACTTAATATTTTCAGCAAAGAATTCATGTTGTTTGTTGTATTCTTCAATCTGTTTTTTGACTACGGTATATATCTTAGATTGAGCCTTTTCAATTGCTGCCAAAGCTTCTCCTTGAGTTAATATATCAGTATTATGCACGTCAAAAGAAATCTCACCATTCAAGCTCTTTTCAGCCTCAATAATATCTACTTTAGTTGAATTATCAATATCAACTAGCAGGTTTTCCTTTTCAAGGAAGGCATTGTTTATGTCATAGTACTGGATCTCTACAACAGCAATAGAACGATTATCCTTTCCATTAGAAAAGCTATAAACTGGTATAAGAGGTTTTTGAAGAGGAGTTAATTGATTTGTTTTGAAATCATACATACGCTTGTTAGCATGTTGGTAAACTTCTGAATGCTTTTCAGATGAGAAATCAGAATGATTTATCAATTGCTCGTTTGTCTTGTTTAACATGGACTTGATAGCGTTTTGCTTTTTCTCTTTGATATCCTTCAAGTAGTCTTCATATTGTGGCAAAACAACATTGTCGAACTCAGTGTCATTTAAGATACCAGCCATTTTATTACCTAACCTATTCATCATCTTCAATTGAGAATTGATAGATTGATAGATAGGGAAAGTGTAGATATAGATCTGGTCTTTGTTATCACCTTTAGGCAAAGGTCTGTCGATACGACCAATACGCTGTTCTAAGGTCATAGGATTATATGGTAGGTCAATATTCATTAATGTTACGGCATCTTGTAAGTTTTGACCAGTTGAAATAGTATCTGTAGCAACTATCAAATCGATTTGTTCATCGTCATCGATCAAATCTACCATTTTTTTAGATTGTGGTGAGAAGTGATTCAATACGTCTTTTTTAGTGGAAGGTTGTTGATTTATCTTAGCTGGATATCCATCTTTAGTAGTATTACCTGCGCCTACTATCATTCCCATAGGATATTCAAGACTTGATCCGTTATAATGCTCATATAGTTTTTCATAATAATAATTTACAGTGTCAGCAAACTGAGATATCAAGATTATCTTATGTCCCTTAGAGCGCTCTTCGTCGATACATTCGATAATTTTGTCGACCTTTTCATCAACTTTACTATAGGCTTTAGTTAAGTCGCTGATCAACATTTTTAAAGTGGAAACGTCACTGTTATAATCAGATATCATTTTATCTACGGCATTCTTAGCTTGTTTTGCAGTAAGACTATCGATTTGTGCTTTTAGATTTTCGATATATTTTCGTTTCCTGATTTGTGATTTGATACTTTGTTGAGAATTATCTTCTGAATAATCGACAAAGTCTTGGAATAAGAGTCCTACTTTGTCCTCATACTCTGTTATACCATATGCAGATCCTAAATATCGTTTGTAATAACTTAAAAGCTCTTTGCCTTTTACAAAAGACATTGGTCTTAAATATAATTCATTTAACTTTTCTAACTTATCAACTATGTGTTGTAAAGACGTAACATATGCTTTCCAACTAGAATCAGCTCTTTTAAGTAACATCATCTTTAATTGCTTAGCGCCGATCTCTTCTTTGTTATTGTCAATATATTTGATAGGATCTTGATATGGAAATTTTAAGTCAGCAATAATATCAAAGTTGTTACTGAAAATATCGTTCTTTCTGGGTTCATATGGTATATCTATACTTGGAAAGTTTCGGTGTGGAAAGCGTGCACCTTTACCACCATACGTCTTTCTTGTTCTTTGTAAATAGACATCGGCCCAGAATTCTTGGAAAGCAGCATCGTCTTGAGCTAAATGTCTTACGACCTTGTTACTTAATTTATTTGGAGAAAGTAAAAAATATTGCTTATACTTCCTGTCATTAGGAATAGCATCAACTTTAAGAAACAACGAGCCTATATTGATTACATCTTCACGAGCATTGTTCCAAGGGGTAGCAGTTAGAAGTAAACCTTTCACATTAGGATTTTGTTGTTTTATGAATGAGACTTTGCGGTATGCCTCAGTATTATTGTTCTTAAACCCTAGATGAGCTTCATCAATGACAACTAATGTATAGTTATTGTTTTCTAGCTGTTTATGGTCTATATTGACAAGTTGCTGACGTGAAATGTATTCATATTCATTGGGCTTGATACCAACAGCTTTTAATTCGTCGTGCCACTGATCTTTTAATTTATTATCAGCAACGATCAAGATTCGATTAATATTTTCAGTTTCTAAGTATTGTCTTATCACACCCGCTGTTGTCCTAGTTTTACCTAAACCAACACCATCTGATAGCACAGCCGTATTGAATGAATCGAGTTTTTCCTTGATATTGACGATCCCACTTCTTTGGTGTGGAAACAGCTCTTGTACCCATTTCTTGCTACTGTCTAATTCTGCATATGGTTGCGCAAATATACTAGCAAAATCATAATAAGTTTCCTTTACAGGCTTATATTGTTGAACGGTTTTCTTAGCACCGTTACTACTTGCGATCTTGATTAAATCAGGTGAAAAATCAGTTACCTCATCTGTAGAAAGCCATAAGTCATTGTACCAACGGTGTAACGCAAAGAAGCCGTCTTGAGTCAATACATTGAGTTCTGTATTACCTTCCAACCCCGATCTAGAGAAGTTAGATGAACCAACAATAGCTGTACCATTACTAGAATTTAAATTAGAAGCAAATAAATAGCTTTTTGCGTGGAAGTAATTAGCCGTACCAGTATAAACTTTTACCTCTATCTTACCTTCTCTTATCCAATCAGAAACCTTTCCGAGAAACTCTTTATCAGATATTTCACAAGTATCCTTTTGTGTCGTATCCTCAATTATTTCAATAAAGTTATTATACTTACTATTATCTAAGATATTAACTGTAGAACCATTAGTTTCATTGCCCATTAGGATACGAAAATGACCGTTCCTGTTATCCATAAAGTTAGTGAATTCGTCTTTTAATAACAGTAACCCACTGATATAAAAGTATCCTACAGCTACATCAAGGACTTTGAACTTATCATCCTTTAAAAGGTATTTTAATGCGTCAGTCATTGATACATTACGATTATCAATAACTTTTTTAGAAAATAGCTGTTCTTCAAAACTTGTTTCAGACATCATTTCACCTCTTTTAATCTATCGTAGCAATCAATAATACGCTGTGTTTCTTCTTGAACTGCTTTTGCATGTTTTGCACTTTCGAAGGTATGCATTAAAGTAACGACCTCTTGTCTAGTCAAATTAAAATCGATCATAACTCTTGCATTAAGTTCAGCGATCAATTCATTATGCTCGTAATTCATATATGCTTCTCCTGGAACTAGTTCATCTAAGTCTTGGTAGTACCCCTTGTTCTCTTTTAGAAGCTCTTTAATAATCTGAATGATCTCATCAGAATCCTTTATATCTGATATTCTAGGAATTGGCAATTGTTTTAAGTATATTTGATTAACGTTTATAGATATTAACTGTCTTAATGCAAAGTCTAAAACATAGCTATTTAGCATCCCTAGAGTAAACAATCGTTCGGTAATAGAGAAATTTTCTGCATTTTTTTCAGATATCAAACTGTTAGCACTAGTAGTTTGTGGTGGTAATAAACTAACTATCAAAGACCTGATATTGGTAGAACTTGCTACTGTTCTTAAAGCGATCCTATACGAGTCTAAATCATCTCCAAGCCTTTTTCTGGCTATGCTTTTATTTATTACATAATCTATTTCATCTGGATTAATGACAAATTGGTTTGTGTACTTTCCTTCATACAGAAGAATATCATCATCGGTTTTATCTTTTATCTCAATGAATTTATCTGCGTCATTTGTCCTATCGAAATCCCTTCTGAATTCAATAATATTTGAGTCCCTGAGTGGTTTGAACGCCATTCTTATCTTTCCAAACAAATCAAAGGTAGCCTTACTTCTCGCTTCAACCATTCCATAACGTTCTGGTTCCATGTCAAATAAAAATGTAAATGGATATTGTAACTTAACGCCATTATCATTTAAGTCGTCTAAATCTTGGCGATAGAAGAATGCATCAAAGCTATCAGATTCGCTGTTGTCTGTACTATTTTTACCTTCAAAAGACAATACAGCAAACTTATATCTACTATCTACAGAAGCAAATATATTCCTCCTGTTTTCAAAAGAAAGAAATTCAGACAGATTATAGTTATCTATTACCATGTGCCTTAGTCCGGTAGAACCATTATCTGTAGCAAAGTTATCTGGTACCAAAATACTAAATAAAGCGTCATTCTTAGCTAATTGAGCAAAACGCTCTAGGGAAACTTTATATAAATTAGGATCAGACGATACTTTTTTACCATTTACCTTCCAAGACTGAAAATGAAAATTATTGTTATCTCTAAAGTATTTAGAACCTGCTTTTATTCTAAGTTGTTCTTCGTCCCATTTCTCAGAAATGTTTGACATTAGAGTGATCAACTCTTTTTCACGCTTTTTCTTTTCCTTCTTGTTAGATAATTTACGGTAACCTTCGTCATACTCAGAAAAGAATTCATCTGAATTAGGCTTCCAAACTTCCCATGGTGGATTACCGATAACAACGTCTACACCGCCGTGTTCATTAACACTGCCGTCTTCGTTAAAGAAAATCTCAGGTAAGCAAAACTCAATACAACCAATCTCTAAGAAGCTAGCATATTCAGATATATCATTAGCTTCGGGCATAACTTTTTCTGTTAATTCATCACGTAGTTTGATGAAGGCGCTAAAATCAGTTGACTTAAGCTTTCTCAACCTAGCAATGTCTTTCTTGTATTTACTAAATACCTCCTCACGTCTGTAATAAGGTACAGCATTTATCAATGAGTTTGCGTGTATCAACGTCCTACCTATCAATTGAGGTAATTTAGTATTCTTTGGCTTGTGTTCTAGGGACGATAAAGTCAAGGTCAAACTAGAGATAATGATAGCCTTGTAGTCAATATCTACACCGTAGATCATATTCTGCATTACATAGTCTTCCCACTTGTATTGGCTGTCTTCTTCATTGCTAAGGAAATCATATTTATCTCTTATTTCTTGAGGAAATTCAAGTGCGTTGAGCATAGGGAATTGTTCGGATATCTTTAAGAACGCCCCTCTTAAAAATGACCCACCACCACAAGAGAAGTCAGCTATCTTCAAGTCTAGTAAGTGCTGAATTGCTTTATCTATCTGTTCAATATTGCCTTCCTTAAGAGAAGCTTTGATAGCGTCATATCTCTTGTTAAATTTAACAGCAACCGTATTATTGACCATATAGTTAACAAAACGCTGATCAGTATAGTAAGCCCCCTTATTCTTTTGTTCAATATCATCATCACCAAAGAAAACTACAGGTTCTTTAGTATCTTGATCTAGTGTTATTTGAACGTTTTGACTCATTGAGTCTTCGTATTGTTTTTCAATAGCTTCAGGTGGCATATCTTCGAATCTAAAACTAAAGTTACCTGCTTTTGTATCGATATATGGTTTTGCCCAGTCTACACCGTTTTGTTCGGCTAATTCATTGTCGATCTTAGTTGCTGCACTACCTATCGAACCAGCAAAAAGGTCTCCACCGTAAGCTAGCTCAAATTGTCTACTTGCTTTCTTACTTAGTTGAGAAAGGAATTCATCTTCACCCTGTTTGATACTGACTTGAGAAGTAGCTTCAATTTCATCTGAAGTAAAGCTATTGCTAAACAAGTCAAAAACTTCGATTGAGTTCTTCTTTCTGTTTATCTTTTTAATATCCTTTTCTTCACTGACGTTCTTGGCAATGTTAACAGCTTTTTCGATAGCTTCATCAAGTGATCCACTACCTACACCTAGGGCTATCCCATCAACGTTGAATGATTCAGCGCCATAGTAACCTTCAAGGAAACGCCTCATCAATTGTCTTAATGAGATAGTATCGACAACCGTAGATAATACTTTCTTATAAGACTCATCTTGAACTAGAGCCGTAATATTGTTTTGTTTTATGTATATTTTTGCTTTGTCTGAAACTAAATCGTTTAGATGTTTCTTTAAATCTGAGGCGGTTATCCATTCAGACAGCTTCTTTCTGTATAAAGACACCATCGCTAAGAAACCAGTAGAAAGTTCACGTCTAAATGCTTTGTCGTCAATCTTGATTTCTGCTCCAAATCCAAAAGGACTTTCTTCTACAACAATGCTATCGTTTTTCAAATAATTGAGATTACGCCTGTATAGATCAATATCAGCTGTATCTGGTTTAATATCTAAACGAGTATCTCTATTACCGCCAACCATTGGAAAGAAGACTAAACGTTGCTTACCGATAAATACAACAACAGATACAGAAAAATCAGAACCCAATTGGTTGTTCTTAATATCGATAACCTGTTCGTAGAGTTTACGAATTTGCATAGTATTTGTATTCTTATCTAAGTCTGGTAAGGCAACTGCAGCCATAACACCAGTATCATTTTCATCAATCTTATCTGTGAAATATACCCTTAGGTCACTATCAGGGGTTACGGGGTTTTTACCGACACTATATCCTAAATAGTCTGCAAGGATATTTATAGACTCTTGGTCCCCTGTTAAATTATCCAATAATAATTTAGTATTATCACTATTATTACTCATTACTTTTCCACCTATTACACATGTTAATTAAACTCATTATATCATCATACAAAAAGAGACTCATCAGAATTATACTTTCCAGTGAGCCTCTTACTTGCTTTAAGGTCAACTAAAATAAAAAATTTAGCTTGTTATTTCGCCTATCATCAAGTTGTAATCTTAGACCAAATGTTAATTATTTATCTAGACCTATTAATTTACGTTGTTTTTGATTTGATTCGTTGGCAACAAACATTAAACAAAGAATTTGCTTTCTGATAGCCAATTAGCTATCGTGATAGTATAAAGAAGATAAAGTTTGACTACTATGATTGGGATGAGTTTGAACATTTTTTGGATCAAAAAGTTGGAAGATAATCTATATGAGATTTGTTCTAAGCGGGTTTCGAATATTCAGCAGGCTATCTATTTTCAAGTGAGAGATATCTAAATACCTAATTACTAATGCTTTTACCAAAAATACGCAGAAAACGCCAGAGAGAGAAAAAAGACTTGCTCGAAATAGACGAAAGAAATATCTTAAAGGGGGATCATCATGAATAAACTTAATGAATATATTGTTAGAAGAAATAAACGTAATCCTAATTTTGCTAAACTTGTTGAACAGGAAAATATTAACTTAGAAGTAGCTATCAAAGTTCGTGATCTCCGTGAAAGTATGGGGATGAGCCAACGAACATTTGCTGAGTTAGTCGGAAAACCACAATCAACTATTGCCAGAATTGAACATGGAACAATGAATGCCTCAACCAGAGTACTATCTGAGATTGCACAAGCAACTAACCAGCGATTAACTATTCAATTCAGCCCAAATTTCAACTGATTTATACCATTATATAAAAGAGACTTACTGGAATATTATAATTCTGGTAAGTCTCTTCTCCTCTTTGAATTAAGTATTATTATAGCTGCTTCTAGGAAGAAAAAAGCATCCCGATACTTTATACCGAGATGCTATCAGTCAAATTGATGTAGTAGCATATTTTTGAGGCTCTATACCTTTTGCTGTGTAATGATAACTTGTTCATTACACAGCTTTTTTGATATGGTATATAAATAAAAGTTTTTACACAAAAAAAAGAGCCATAATGGCACCTTTTTCTCTTGTGTATACAACCACGAAAACATCATTAGAAAGTATGGTGACATTATGACCTCTTTAAATTATACTACACATTCTGTTGATTCGATAGTTAAATCTTGTCTTGATATTAGTGATCCTCATCTTCACTTCTCTAATGAACCTTATGATGAAAAGATCAATGGTATCTCTTATAAAGTTTTTCAAGCTACTATCAATTTCTTGCCTCACGAATTAACGAACTTTCGTTGTTTTAATTGTGGCTTTACCACCTTTTACCGTAATGGTTACACTCCTAAACGACTCATTCGGATCCCAGCTGTCAACGCCACTCATCAAACTACTATCCAAGCTCGTTCAGCTCGTATTCGTTGTCGCAATTGTAATTCAACTATTTCTGCCAAAACTACGCTCCTACCTCCAAATTGTCAGATCTCTTATTCACTTAGAGCTAAGATCGCTACTAAACTAAGACATGACATTTCCGCTAAAACGATCGCTTATGAAGAAGGTGTTTCTGCTTCGACCGTTAATCGTATGTTATCTCATACTCGTTCTGAATTTCGGAATAACTTCAATTTCTTACCGCTCCATCTTTGCTTTGATGAATTTAGAGGTACTCACAATGGCTATCACTTTATCTGCCTTGATTCGGATAACCATGTTATCCAAACTATCTTACCTAATAGGTTTAAAGATACTATCATCAAGTATTTTATGAAATTCCCGGAATCCGTCAGACAGTTAGTGCGCACCGTCAGTTGTGACCTAAACTCTTACTACGTTGATATTGCTAAAACTCTATTCCCTAATGCTAAGATCATCATTGATCGTTTTCATATCGTTCAAATGATTAACCGAGCACTTAACTCTATGCGAACTGATTTGATGAATAACTTTGAACGTAGCTCTAAAAACTACAAACTATTTAAGCGTAATTGGAAATTATTCTTAAAACGCTATGACGACCTAGATTGTACTCATCAATTTTATGAACGCTCACTAAAAATTTGGACTACCTCAGAACGTTTAGTAAATTTGGGACTTGAAGTTGGTGATCAAACCTTTAATGAAGCTTACTGGGACTATCAACGTTTATTAGAGCTCATCACCGCTCCAACTAAAAACAAAATAGACATCTTTAAACAACGTATTCACGAAGTTCATCAAAAGTACCTTACTAAGCGTAACTTAGCTACTAAATCTGAAAAAGTTCTTTTATCGTTCTTTGATAATTTAGACGCGATCATCTCCGCCTTAGACCCAATGTATTCACGTTACACAAACGGTCCATTGGAAGGGATCAATCGGAAGATCAAACAGATACAACGTACTACCTATGGATATAGAAACTTTGATCATTTAAAAGCACGTATTTACCTTCAAACCTATCTTGGAAAAGATACAAGAAGTTCCATAAAGATAGCCTAGACCATCTCCATGGAACTTCTAAAAAAATTTAACTTTACACAGTGGTTGACAAAGAGACAGAAAAATTCCGCGTTCAAACCGCATAAACTATTTTTCTATTTAAATTGTATACTTGACGGGCCCTAGTGCCCCTTATGTCACAGCCTCTTTTTTAGTTGTCTTGAGGAAGTTCTAAATAACATTTTGCTAGGTCTAAGATATAACTGATATCTTCGTTTCCCCGTAGCGTACCAAACATGTCAGTAGCATAGACGATCAGTCCTAATTTTCGCCCAGCAGGTAAGTGATAGTGTGTGGGCTGTAGTGTTACTTCAAGTTGATAGAATTTATCAGCTAAAAGTTCATCGTTTCGCCAAAGTTCAGTACGATTTTGCAAATTGATATGGCCTTTACTGATGAGTTTAAAGGGCGTATCTTTTCCTAGCGTAAACTCAACGAGATCATTTTCGCGCCAATTATAGCCCGCCAAGATCCCCTTAGGCTCAAGGACAGTAGGCGTCTCATTTAGGCGTTTAGCTTTACCAAGATCAACGAGCATAAAACTAAGTAGACCATGATCCGTAGAGCAAGCCACTTTAACACTGAGTTTAGGTGCACCGCTGATGATCAATGGCTGCTTTAAAGGAGCTGTTTGGAATTTTAAGCGGGCTTTTTCAAGCGGTGAAGCCTCAGAACTAACAAGATCATTTTTCCAAAGCTCAAGATCTACTTGATAGTTAGCGAAAGCCTTAGGTGTCAGCTGATCGTTAAAACTCAAAGTCCCTGTATCAGAGATATCAGCTAGCTTTCCAGCTTGTGTCAGCCAAAGTTTAGTTGTAGTCAGTGCTTGCCAAGTAGAATAAGTTTTCCAAGTATCAGGCTCAACATTATCTTGGATCAAAACGTCAGGCAAAACAGTAGTCGCTTGATTATCGATCCCATAGAGTTTATGTGACAACCAAAGATTCATCATATCGGTAAAATCAAGTGACTGAAAATTATTGATATAAATGTGTTGTCCTTGATGTAAGATCAATTTGGTCTTGACCGGTAGCTCTTGGAGGGCTTGATAGAGATTAAAGACATTCCGCGGTTTAACGTTCCAGTCATTCAAACCATGTACTAAGACAACATCGCATTTGATGTTAGCGACGTTATTTAGATAGTTACGTTCATCCCAAAAGCGATTATAATTTCCAGTCTGGCGGTCTTGACCAGCAAAGAGTAAGTCCAATTGCTTTTGCCATTTGGTAGCAATTTTTTGGTATTGTGCCAGATCTTTGCGTCGACTAAAGCATTCTTGGGCTAAAACATCGGCGTCTTCGCCAACATAGCCATCGGGGGAAACAACTAGCCCACCATCACGATAATAATCATACCAACTAGAGATCGCTGCTTCGGAAATGATCGTCTCTAAGCCTTCGATCCCAGTCGTTGCAGCTGCGGTAGCTAAAGTTCCAAGATAGGATTTTCCAGTCATTGCAACTTTTTTATTGCACCACCAGGCTTTGATCTCGATATTTTCACTGCGATTGGTGAAGGCACGACGTTTTCCTGTCAACCACTCGATGATGGCAATTGTTGAGCTAGTTTCTTCTTGCGAGCCACAAGTACGAAAGCCTTCTGAATCGCGCGTTCCGATCCCTGCAGCATAGACGACGCCAAAACCACGTGCCAAGAAGTAATCATTTAGAGTGTAGCTCAATTCACGATCAAAGGTCTCTTCAGCTCGTGTTGAACGTCCGGCGACTTCACGCTTAGGAGGTAAGTTTGGTGCTTTGGCTTCGAATTTTATATCAGTATAGCTAGTCGTAGTCGGTGTTTTATGTGTTAATTTCGCGGTGGCTGGATGTAACATTTTGGCGCCTAAAGAATCATTAGTCCCTTGATTGTAAGGGCTAGCCGTATATAAAACAGGTACTTTAAGGCCGTGCTCTGTATCTTTAGGCCGCATGATCTCAACTTTTAACAGATCCAATTTACCATCGTGATCAGAATCGACATCGGCTTCGACATAGACGACTTCGCGGATCAGCTTGTCAGTATCAAAGATCGGTTGCGCCTTGCCGTTAAAGAAGAGAGGCTTTTTGATCGCAGGTAGCTCATAGAATTTTGTAAAATAGCCTAAGGCAGCTAAGCGATCAAGTAGAGTCTGCCCGTGTTTAGTATGGGTGCAGAGCAGATCATATAGCGCATTGATCAGGTCGGTGCGATCATTAAGTTGTTGTGCATGGTAAAGTCCAAGTTTATCCATTGAACCAAGTGGATCGTCGATATCAAAATCAGTCTCAGCTTCAAAATCAAGTAATTGCAGTGCTACCAAATAAAAAGTTTTTAAGTCCACTGTTTGGCTTTGTTTGAATTCGACGACATCAAGTGTTGGTGTGGCCAAAAGATCGCTCAAGTACGCTTTCTTTGCTGCGGGCGTCTTTAAATGTGGCAAACAAGCAAGGATAAATTGGATCCAGATATGGTTTAAATCATCGTTATGTTGCACATCGCAGTTTAAAAAGCCGATCTGATTGAGTTCACGTGCTTTAGTCTTAGCATCGACAGTTAGATGAGCAAATTGGTTGATCTTCATGCTAAAAGCCTCCTTGTAGAGTTGATGTGTCAATTATAGTCGTTTACTCATAGAAATACTAGTGGTGATACTCGAAAAAAACATTTCCTATTTGTAAGTAAAAATTATTGCTAAATACGATTAAATAGTGCAAAATTATATTGTTAGATACTTTAGATAAGGGGGATGAATTCAAGATGAAGAAACGAAATCTCATGGCATTTGTAGGGATCTTATTAGCTGGCGGTATCTTAGCTGGTTGTAGCAACAGTAATAATAGTAAAAGTAATTCAGATCCACAAGCCATGAAAGCTGCTGTCAGTGATCAAATGGCAACTTTAAATACAGCTAAATATAGTGATATGATCAGTTTAGAAGCGATGGATAACGCTTTTGAAGGCTTATATCGCTTTGATAGCAAGGGTAAACCAGTCTTGGCTGGCGCTCAAAGTGTTTCACATAATGAGGCCCAAGACGTGTATACTTTTAAGTTGCGTAAGGATGCTAAGTGGTCAAACGGTGATCATGTAACGGCAAAAGACTATGTATATGCTTGGCAAAATTTGATCGCGCCTGCGACAGCTTCGCCAAACTCACAACGGTTAGATCCGATCAAAAATGCGCAAGCGATCCGTAAGGGTGAAATGCAACCAGATCAATTAGGTGTCAAAGCTTTAGATGATCAAACTTTGCAGGTTGAACTTGAAGCACCGATCAGCTACTTGGATGAGCTTTTGACAGGCGCACCATTTTTCCCTAAAAACGAAAAAGTTGTTACTAAATATGGTGATAAATATGGAACAACTTCTGACAAAACTGTCTATAATGGACCATTTGTTGTTAGTGGTTGGAAAGGAACCAATGATACTTGGAGCTATGTAAAAAATAATAATTATTGGGATAAAAAGAATGTAAAATTGAAACGTGCTGACATCCAAGTGGTCAAAGACACGTCAACAGCAGGAAAATTATTCCAAACAAATAAATTAGATTATACGATCTTAGGCAATGAATTTGCTAAACAATATGCTAATAACCCGGGTTATCATTCTAAGAAGATCCCATTGATCGGTTATTTAGGCTTCAACACAAAACGCGATATTACAGGTAATGTGCATGCCAGAAAGGCGATCGCGCAAGGCTTTGATAAGAAGTTATTGGTGAAAAATGTTTTGAATGCGGGTACACCATTGAATGGGATCGTACCAGCTGATTTTGCATATAACTCTGAAACGGGTAAAGAATACCGTAAACAAGCTGGGGATCTATTGCCGTATGATAAGAAAGTCGCTCAAAGTGAATGGGAACAAGCTAAAAAAGAATTGGGTCAAAATGAATTGACGCTAGAAGTTTTGACTTCGGACACCAATGAAGCTAAACAAGTCGGAAATTATCTCCAAAGTCAATTGGAGCAAAACTTACCAGGCTTAAAGGTCAACTTACGCGCAATTCCACTTAAATCGCGGTTAGCAGCCACAACGGCTTACGATTACGATGTAGTTTATGGAACATGGCAACCTGACTATGCTGATCCAGTCAACTTTATCAGCGATGGGGGTCAATATCACTTGAATACTGATTATCAAAATCAAGAATTCTGGAACGATCTTGATCAAGCAGCTGGTGAATATGCAAGTCAACCGGCCAAACGTTGGGAAGCTTTGATCGATGCTGAAAAGCATTTGATCAAAGATGACACCTATACGGCACCTGTTTATCAAGGGGCTATGACCTATCTCTTAAACTCACGGGTCAAGGGCTTGAACATTTCACCATACGGGACAGTGTTATTGTACCGCGATGTTGAACTCAAATAGTGTTTAGGTAAATTTAATAATTTGAAAAAAGAGCCGATGTAATAATCATATCGGTTTTTTTTCTAATTGTTGTATAAGTATTTTAGTAGATAGAGGGTTAAATTTTAGTTATAATTAATTTTATTGAATATGCTGTAACTGTATCTATTAGTAGCTTTAAGAGGGGAAGGGAAAATAATAATGGAACATTTAGGAATCCTATGTCTGGTGTTGCTGTCAACGGCTTTAGCTGGACATTTTAGCCGTCGGATCGGTATGCCAGCCGTAATTGGGCAATTATTAGTTGGTATCATCTTAGGCCCAGCAGTTTTAGGCTGGGTCGTTGAAAATGATTTTGTGCATACTTTTTCCGAGATCGGCGTTATCTTGTTGATGTTTATGGCAGGGCTCGAAAGTGATCTTGGCTTACTCAAGAAGTATTTCAAACCATCGATGTCAGTAGCGGTTTGTGGAATCGTGGTCCCAGTAGCTTTGGTCTATATTTTAGGGCGTTTCTTTGATTTTAATAATGAGCAAGCGATCTTTTTAGGGGTCACATTTGCAGCGACCTCAGTTAGCATCTCTGTTGAAGTCCTTAAAGAATTACGTCGGCTTGACTCAAAGGAAGGGACAACGATCTTAGGGGCGGCTGTGATCGATGATATTTTAGCTGTTATCATTTTAAGTGTGTTAGTCAGCATCTTTAGTGATGTGGCAAAGAGTAGCGGTGGTCATGTCCAGTCTAATCTAGCTTTAGGGATCACGTTACAAGTCTTGTATTTTGTGGGGATCTATGTGGTCTTCAAGTGGGTGACCCCAACTTTGATGCGGATCGGTGAAAAGATGTCAGTTTCGGCTTCAGTCATCTTGATGTCATTAGTGATCTGTTTAGGGATGGCTTATTTAGCTGAATTAGTTGGTTTAAGTGGCGTCGTTGGTTCATTTTTCGCTGGGGTCGCAGTAGCCCAAACTGGTTACAAGCGTGAAGTCGAAGAAAGTGTGGAACCGATCGGCTATGCTGTGTTTATTCCGATGTTTTTTGTCAGCATCGGTTTGCATATGACCTTTGATGGTTTCTTATCAGATCTCGTATTTATCATTCCATTGACGATCTTGGCTTTATTGACCAAATGGATCGGCTGTGGTGCTGGAGCCAAAGCTTTAGGAATGGATTGGCATTCGGCTGATATCATTGGGGCCGGGATGGTCTCACGGGGTGAAATGGCATTGATCATTGCGCAAGTAGGGTACAGTGCCAAACTTTTGACGAGTGAATACTATTCAGGTGTGATCATCGTGATCATTTTGACAACGATCATTGCGCCATTCATGTTAAAACAAGCGATCATGCGCCAAAAGAAAGCAGCTAAAGGATAATAAAAGAGACCCACTACATAATATTGTAGTGGGTCTCTTTGCTATTTATACGGTGCTGATCGCTATTCGTTGATCTTACTGTGTTTGATCCCGTAGCTAAAGTAGATGACCATTCCGATCGCAAACCAGACGAATGCAGCGATCCAAGTTTCTAAAGAAAGTTGCGCTAACATCACAGCACACAAGATAGCTGAGATGATCGGCAAGACAGGATAAAATGGTACTTTGAAACCATCTTTATTTGGGATATCTTTTCGTTTACGCAATGGTAAGACCCCAAGTGAGACGAACATAAAGGCCAACAATGTCCCGATATTGACTAAGTTTGTCAATTGGTTGAGGGAGAAAAAGCCACCAGTCAAGGCAATGATCACGGTAACGATCAACATGCTTTTTTCTGGTGTTTTAGTCTTTTCATTGATCTGACCTAAGAACTTAGGCAAAAGACCATCACGCCCGATCGAGTAGATCAAACGTGAAGAACTATAGACCATCGTTACCATCATCGTGAACATTCCCGCTAAGGCGCTGACTGAGATGATCCCTGCGACCCAATTTTGTTTAACGGCATAAAGCGCAAAGGAAACTGGGTCAGAGACGTTTAACTTAGTATAAGAGATCATCCCGGTCAAGACGATCGAAACTAAGATGTAAAGTAATGTACAGATCGCCAACGTTCCGATGATCCCACGGGGCATATTTTTAGCTGGTTCTTTGACTTCAGCCGCCGAAGAAGCGACCACATCAAAGCCAAGATAAGCAAAAAAGACTTGAGCCGCACCCACTAAGACACCTTTAGTACCAAAGGGCATGAATGGGTCCCAGTTTGTAGGTTTGACATAAAACATTCCAACTAATAGGAATAAGATGATGATCGCGATCTTGATGACAACCACGATCGAATTGATCGTCATTGAAGTCCGCAAGCCCCGTGAAAGCACGTAAGAAATAAATAAAACGATCAACACAGCTGGCAGATTGATAAAAGTCCCATTGGTTGGATCAAAGGGTCCCGTGATCGCTTTAGGCAAGTGGATCCCAAAGCCAGCTAATAAAGAGTTGAAATAGGCGGAAAAGCCGGTTGAGACCGCAGCAACAGACAGCATATACTCTAAGATCAAAGCCCAGCCTAAAAACCAACCGACGATCTCACCAAAGACGACATTCCCAAATGAATAGGCACTCCCGGCGATCGGTAAAGCAGAAGAAAATTCAGCGTAACACATTGCAGCCGTCGAACAAACGAGCGCTGCGATCACAAACGAGATCGTGATCGCTGGCCCACTGTGAAGGGCGGCAATAGTTCCAGGCAAGATGAAGATCCCCGTACCGATCACGGCTCCGATCCCCATTGAGATAAGATCTTTAGCACTAAGCGTTTTGTTAAACTTGCGGTCTTCAGCTAAATAACGATCTAAACTTTCTTTTTTGAAGACGCGTTCCTTAATACTCATAGATAAGATACCTCTTTGCATAATATTAATTACTTTATAATAAGGGTTGTATTATTAAATGTCAATTAGTCTTCAATAAAAAGAGGCCACGCTCAAATTGTGGCCTCAAGGTTGAATATTCTAATTAACTACGATTATAAGCGGATCTTAGCGTCTAACTTCGACAATTCAGAGAGTGCATCTTGAATCGTCACGCCCGTTGCTTCAAATTTAGGGTTATCATTTGAGCGGGCACTGAAAAGTTGGCTTTTCGTATCCAGGGAAATCGAGTAGTTTGCTTTTGAAAATTCGCCAAATTCCATAGTAATACCCCTCCATTAAGTATAGAATAAAGTTAACAGCAATGTTGTATCTAAAAAAATAGATACAACATCTGTCAACGCTTACAATTTTATAATGGATACTTTTATTTTGCAAGAAAAAAGGATCAAGTTTAGTTTAATAATAGTTGGGCGGAAATCCCCTTACTTTAGTGAGGGGTAGTTGACGATAGAGTAATAGGTGATTTTTTTGAAAACATTAGACGGAAATTTATTTATTATTTGTGGTGCTCCTGGTAGTGGCAAGACAACGGTCCAAACGTATTTGACCAAAAATTTAGGATTTACAAAAGTGGTGACTCACACAACGCGTCCCAAGCGAAACGGTGAGCAAGACGGTAGCGACTATTATTTTGAAACAAAAGAAACGTTTTTTGATAAACACTATCTAGAGTACGTTACCTACGATGATAATTATTACGGCTCTTCATTTGAAGGACTTGAGCGTGCTTTAAAACAAACTAAGCGGGCTGTGATCGTTTTAGATACTAAGGGCGTTTTGACTTATTTAGATAAATTGCCAGCTGAGTTACTGACGGTGATTTTTTTAGAATTACCTTCTAAAGTAGTGCAAGTCGAGCGTTTGTATGCGCGCGGTGACAAAAAAGCCAAGATCAAGCAACGGCTGGCAAGTAAGGAAGCTAAGCGAGATGCGAAGTTACCGGCACAATTGCGTGCTAAGGCTCATGTACTGCAAAATGCAGAACTCCAGCAGACCTATGCTAAACTCGAACAACTCGTAGCTGATATTTTAGCGTAAAGCGTGGTATCATAGTAAATAGTAATAATTATTCTTTAGGGGGGATAGGCTTGATCAATGAAGCACTCAGAGTGTTGCAAAGCCACCATTATCGGATCACCAAGCAAAGACGTAGCTTGTTAGAGTACTTATGTGGTTTTAAAGAACAATATGTCAGTATTACCCAAGTGACTGAGCATATGAAACAACTTTATCCAGGGATGAGTTATAATACGGTTTACCGGAATCTAAAAGATTTTAGTGAATTAGGCATCATTGAGACCAAGAATAAGCCTACAGGTGCCTGTGTTAAATATCAATGTGATTTTGATCGGTTACACCATCATCACTTTATCTGTCAAAATTGTGGGCGAGTACGTGAGGTCAAGATGTGTCCTTTGACGATCTTTCAAGATCAATTGGAAGGATGTGTGATCGAAGGCCACCGATTTGAACTCTATGGTCTTTGTCCAAAATGTGCTAAGTTACAATAAAATTTAGCAAATCTTTAAACTGCTAGGTCCACAGATGTAGTAGGATTAGAGTAGTAAGAAAAAAATTGGGGGTAATAAAATGGCATATCGTACACCGCCTTTGTTGACACCATTTGCGATCTTGTCGATCGTTTTGGCCTTGGGGGCTACCAATGTGGCAGTCAACAAAGTGACTCATACTACTGAAGGAAAAGCCGTTGAAAAAGTTTCCTCCAGTAGTGTTAGCTCGATCTCAAGTTCTATAGATAGTGAGCGAGCAAGTAGTAGCGAGCGCGATGACGAGGATAAGAGTTCAAGCTCGGATAAAGTCAGTTCAAGTTCAACTTCAACGACGGATGATGAGGAGACAACAAGCTCAGCAAATAAGACCTCAAGCAGTGTTGAAGACGATACGACACAAGATGATAGCCAAGCACAAAGTTCGACCACGCGTCAAAGTAGTAGCTCTAGTGCAAGAACTGACCAAACTGAACGTGAGTCGACCAAACAAGATGGCGTACAAAATAATACGCAACCAAATGATAACAATACAACGCAGGATAATAATGCGCAATAGGGGGTAAGAATGTGTTTAGTATTTTAGGGATGATCAATAGTTATATTGGTTATTTTAATATGAATGCTACGCTCAAAAATCGGATCTACACGATCGTTGGGGGTGTAGGTAATTTCTATTTGCTTTATGTTGCTTACCGCTTTTTTGCAAATGGTTTTATCGTTCGTGGTCTGCTGTTTATCTTAGCTTTCTTAGCGTTACTGTATTTCACATATCTCAATATTTTGTACTTCTTTACGGAAGATCGGGTCTCAAAGCTCGATATCTCGCCTAAAGTTGAAAAAATGTTGGGCGTCAAGATCCCTGATACACGTGCCGCAGAAAATGCTGGAGTAGCTCCAGGTTTTATGCAGACTAATGGGATCTTCAAAGATGAAGAGTTTTTACCATCGACGTTGCAGACAAACCATAAGCAACGGGAGAATTTACAAAAAGTCGTGGCTCAATTAGAGCAGGTCGGGTATCTCCAGCTTGATTTTGGTGGTAAAGATAAAGAGCTTTTTAAAAAGGCTAAAAGTGGTGATCGTTTCTTTGCACTAAATGAACCGGTAGCCTTACCATATTACGAGTTGCGTGAGGTCAATGGTAAATTGTTAGTCTATGGTGGCGTCAATCAGATCGAACGCCAAGAACTCGGCGAAGTGACCCAAGTAGGGCTACTACGAGGGATCGAAGCTTTGAAACGTTACCGTCTTTCTTTAGCAGCTGTTGCTTTGACAGGTGGTCCATATAAGTTTGCGGGCCGGTCAACGATGATGCAAAAAGATGAACCGTATAAACTAGAGATCCAGGTCGCATATCGTCCTAAAGAAGAGGAATTGTCCGATTTAGGCTCTGAGATCAGAGAAGATATCGAACAAGTAAAAAGAGTCGATGCTGTTGATAAAACTTTACGACGTCGGCGCGATAAATAAAATATGAATAAAGCGGGACTCACTATGATGCGTATTTGCATCGCAGTGAGTCCCGCTTTATTTACTAGTCAGCGATCTGTGTTTCAAATAACCAGTTAAAGACTTGATCGTTGACCCCAACATGCATATCTTCATGACCATACTCTGGTAAGATCAAATGTTCTTTTGGTGCTGTGATCTGATTGTAGATCGCAAATTGCGTTGAGGGGAAACAAACCTCATCTTCAAGTCCAGTGATCATTTTGACAGGGCATTGGATCCGTTGGGCAAGATTTTTGATATCGATATAGGCCAAAGTTTCCATGAGTTTAGTTTCAGTCTTATGGAAAGGATCGGAGAATTTGAAGTAACGGAAAAGCTCATCATAGGCTTCACTGTGGTTGCCCAGCTCTAAGACCCGCTTAAAGTCACCTAAAAAAGGATAGATCGCGATCGTTTGTTGAATGCGCTGATTTAACGCAGAAGCAACTAACGCCAACGCCCCGCCTTGTGAACCGCCATAGCTATAGAGTTTAGTCTCATCGACTTGAGGTAACTGGGCAACGAGCTCGATCAAACTATAGACATCTAAGTAGATATCCTTGAAGAAAAGGTGTTTCGGTCCTTTTGTCGCTCCCCGAATGACTTGGCCTTTGACGGTGATCCCATCAAAAGTGGCGTGATCAAGTGAGCGCCCTGCTTGACCTCGGACATCCATAGCCACGACACCAGCTTTACCTGCCGTTAGACTTAACAAAGTTGCCCAATCAGGGGATCGTCCCATATAACCGTGGAAATAAAAGATCGTTGGCACGGGCTTTTCACTTTTAGGTAAAAGGCATTTAGCATAGACTTGACCGTGGTTAGTTCCCGGAAAAGTTAAACTATAGCAGTCAACTTGAGGGATCTTGAAGTCAAGTGGGGTCAATTTTTTAGTGGGGATCTCAAGTGAGGCTAATTCTTGATCCCAAAATTCATGAAAATCATTAGGAGTGGGGAAGGACCCCTGATAATTTTGCATTGCAACTAAACTCATCGTATCTTTCATTATAAATTTAAATTCCTTTCACTTTAATTTTTTACTTTATCCTTGAGCGTGTAGATCGTTAAACCTTGGTTATCTTTATTATTTCCTGGGAAAAGTAGACTAGCTAGGTAGCCTAAAACAACAGCGGCAGTGAAGGAAACAGTTGCCACTAAAAGAGAGGAGATATGCAAAGAATCAACGTAGAAGGCTAAAAGCACACTCAAAGCAAATCCGATCAAGACTCCGCGTGCATTAGCGCGTTTGGTGAAGATCCCTAGTGCAAAGAGTCCAGCTACAGGGACCCCGAAGAGCCCGGAAACAGTCAAGAAGACGTTCCAAGTATCGGAAGTGTTACCCATCGTGAAGTAAACTGTGATCGTAGTACTGATGACACCAGCGATGATGATCACCAAACGAGCTAAAGTAACGTCTGACATCCCCTTGAATTTATTGTTAAAGAAGCGTTGCTTAAAGTCAGTTACAAAGCAAGCAGAGATCGAGTTCAAACTTGAGGCGATCGTTGATTGTGCCGCCGCAAAGATCCCGGCGATAACAAAACCTGCGATCCCAGCTGGAAGTTGTGTGATGACAAAGTAAGGTACGATCGCACTGGTGTTGAAATCTTTTGGTAAGCTAGCAGCATTTTGGTAGAAGGCGTAGAGGATCGTTCCCATTCCAAAGAACAAGGGGATCGTCAAAATGCCAAGAAAACCAGTTGTCCAAAGTGATTTGATCGTATCTTTCAAAGATTTAGTGGTTTGGTAGCGTTGGACAACGTCTTGACTACCAGTGTATTGATACAGACTATTGACGAATTGACCAACAAAGATCAATGGAACAAAAGCTGCTAGATCATTGATCTTAAAGTCAGCACTGGAGAGGATCTTGTGGTTGCTAGCGGCGGTATGGGCAACAGTCGCAAAGCCACCATCGATCGAGAAGACCCCGATAAAGATGATGAGCAAAGCCCCACCGATCAAAACGAAGGCTTGGATCACGTCGCTCCAGATGACCCCTTCGATCCCACCAAGGAAGGTATAAATGATACACATTATCCCAACACAGGCTGCAACGAGTAAAGGATCGATATCAGTCACTGAAGCGACCGCTAATACAGGTAGGTAAGTTACCACCGCGACCCGTCCGATATGATAAATAATGAATAGCAAACTACTTAAGGCACGGATCAGCGGACTAAAGCGCGCTTCAAGATATTCATAAGCGGTCGTGACTTTTAACTTGCGAAAGAAAGGGACATAATAATGATTTAAGATCGGGATGATCGGGATGATAACTAATGATCCGATCGCATATGACCAGTCTGAGAGAAAGGCCCGCTCAGGCACCGACATGAAAGTGATCGAGCTAAGTGTCGTTGCAAAGATACTGATCCCAGCTGCCCAAGCCGGGATCTTACCGCCAGCTTTGAAGAAAGCATCGGTATCTTTACTTGAACGTTTGGTAAAGTATGCGCCAACTAGTAACATTCCGACTAAATATAAGACAACGACGATCCAGTTTGCCAGTCCCAAACCTACTTTTTCCATAATAAAATTCACCTCGTATTTGAATTTAAACTTCTAATTGTGTGGATCTTTGAATGTAATATTTCAATAACAGTGGTGCGATCAAAGTTGTAATGACGGTAACGACGATCATTGCCGTATAGTGATTTTGATCGATCAGATGGGTGCTTAAGGCAACGTTAGTAACGACCAGCGCCATTTCGCCACGTGAGACCATCCCCGCGCCAACAATGTTTGCAGCGTTGGTAGATAGGCCAAAACATCTTGCTCCCAAACCACAACCGATCTGTTTGCCCAAGATAGCAACGATGATCAAACATGTGATAAATAAGATATCTTTACTCATGCCAACAAAACTGATATTTAATCCGATGCTGACAAAAAAGACGGGGATAAAGACCGCATAGCCGATCGGTTCGATCTTTAAAGCGAGTCGTTCTTTAAAGGTGGTCTCGGAGATCGCTAAACCGGCAAAATAAGCCCCTAAAACATCGCTCATCCCCAGACTGACTGCTAAAAAAGCAAAACCAAAACAAAGGACCAAAGCTGCGGTCGTTTCATTTTCACTTGCATTTAACCGACTAAAAACAGCTAAAAACTTAGGAACGAACCATTTACCTAAGCTAAGAGCAAGAACAAAGAACAATAACATCAAGCCAAGCATCAAGGGGATCGATCGTGGTGAAGTTGCTGTGGTCCCAAAAAGTGAGACACAGATCCCCAGCAAAATAACACAGATAATATCATCGGCTACTGCAGCGCCTAAGATCATAGAGCCTTCGGGACTGTTTAAACGTTGCATCTCGCGTAAGACTTGAACGGTGATGCTGACTGAAGTAGCGCTTAAGATCAGTCCTAAAAATATCGCCGTCTTAGCACTAAAGCCAAAAACGTAATAGCACAACAAAAAGGCACTTGCCGTCGGGACGATCACCCCTAAGATCGCCACAGTCAAGGAAGGTTTCCAATAGTGGAGCAAAGCCTTGAGATCACCTTCGAGCCCAGCGATAAACATCAATACGATCACCCCAAGTTCAGCAAAGTAGTGGGTAAAAGTATTGGGGGCTAGGAGGTTCAAGACTGCCGGACCAGCTAGGACTCCGACCAACAACTCACCGATCACACTAGGAAAGTTGAAGATGTTTGAAAGATGAGCTCCGAGTTTGGTAAGTAATAAAATGATGACTAATTGGAGCAGATAAGACATCTAAGATCACCTCAGTTTTCCAATAAGCGATTTACCAATTGAACTTGGCTAGCCAATTCGTCTAGATCAGCAGTCCCATATTCCAAGAAAACGGGGACATCTGTTTTAAGCGACTTTAGCATTGGTTGCCAATCTGTATCGCCTTTGCCTAAGAGAACAGTCTGTTTGGCATGGATATCTTTTAGGTGAAAGACACTGATCTGGTCGCATAGAGCCAAGAAAGCTTTTGTAGGATCCTCATTTATCCAATACCAGTTACCTGAATCAAAGGTATAGCCTAAAGAAAGTTTTTCACTGCGATCAAATGTTAGCTCTTGGGTGATCGCACTGAGCTTACCGTTAACATTGGGCTGATTTTCGATCGTCACGTTGATAGGGCTGTTAGCTAAAAGATCATGGAGTCGTTTTAGCTTAGCATCACTGAACAATAGATCAATGTGACCTAAGCTGTATTTGAGATTTTTGATCCCGATCTTTTCGGCTAAAGCTAGCTGTTGTTCTAACTTGGGTGCGAAATGATCACCTAAAAATAATTCTTCGGGGACTGAATAATAGAGGCCCCAGTTATTTTTTTGACAGAGCTTTGCAATTTGTTCTAACTCCCAGACCTTGGTCGCTGGAGCAAAGAATTCGCCCCGCACTTCGATATTGTCAATTGGCCAAGCATCGACGTCTAAAAGACAGGCTAACTGACTTTTAGAGCGTTCTAACTGGGGTAAAAAGACAGCTGTATTAAGTGAGACTTGCATTTTATCCACCTCGCTAAGTTGGTAAAAAAAGACAAAAACCGCACTAAAAAGGACTTGAGCCAAGCCTTTATCAGTACGGTTGAATTATTTATTCTGAATTGTTGAATTTCTATTACACACAGATCATAACATAACTAGAAACTGATGTAAACGCTTTATTTTATAAATGGATAGACAGCACCGTAAAGTTGTGCTTTATCCGCTAAAGTAGCGACTTTTAATTGGGTCTGACAAAGCCCTGGTGGGAGGATCAAAGCTAATTGTTCATTTAAGAGTTGTAACAAGTAGTCTTTTTGCTGACAAACAGCGCCTCCGATCAATAGGACCTCGGGATCAAAGAGCAGTAAAATGTTGCTCAAGCCTTGAGCGACCTCTTTGGCCCAAGCTTTAAGTAACGATAGATAAGGTTCTTGGCCTGCTTTGGCGAGTTCAAACCCTTCCTTGACGCTGAGATCAAATGGCGCAAGTTTAGCCTCTAGACTAAGAGTTGATGCGCGTTGTTCAAAATTAGTCTGGGTTTTAGGGCAAAAGAGCGTGTAGCCAAGCGAATTGGCTGTTCCGTGCGCCCCAGAAGCGAGCTGGCCATTGGCTAAATATGCCCCGCCGATCCCAGTTCCTAAAGCTACACAATAGGCACTTTTGGCATTTTTAGCTGCTCCAAGAACTGCTTCACCCAAAAGCGCAGCGTCGACGTCATTGACGACAAAAACCAAAAGCCCAGTTGCTTCTTCGAGGCGGGCTTTAAGTGGGGTCCCTTGATAATCAAGGATCGTTGGGCCGGCGTATTGGATACTACCATCTGAGGCCACGATCCCAGCGGTACTGATGCCGATCCCCGCAAGTTCATATTTATGGCTGAACTTTTGACTGAGTTCAAGTAAGGTCTTTAAGATCTGACCATCTTTATTTTTATTAGTCGGCACACTACCGGTTTGTTCTAGCGTAAGTTCAGGTGTGAGCAGCGCATATTTGATCGTTGTGCCACCAACATCAAATGCGAGTAGTGGTTTATTTGGCATAAGACGTCACTTCTTTCGTAAGATTATGTTTGCGTTTTCATGATAGCATTAGAAAATAATTTTCTCAAATCAAAAACTAGAAAAAAATTTTATTTCCGTGTAAACCCTTATCCATGTAAGGTTATTTGTAATGAATGAAAATAATTACCGTTCTTTAAACTTGAAATAATTTTTATCATAGTTTATGCTGTAGGCGTCGGTTGAATTATCTGAATTTCTATTACATAATAAACAATTGGAGGAACTTTCCTATGAAAAAATTATATGCGGCCCTAATGACGGCTTTTGATGAAAGCGGAAACATCGATGAACAAGGTACACGTGAAATGGTGCGTTACAATATTGACGTCAATCAACTTGATGGGTTATATGTAGGTGGGAGCACCGGTGAGAACTTCATGCTCGGAACAGCTGAAAAGAAGCGCGTGTTTGAGATCGCAATGGATGAAGCTAAGGGCTCAGATATCGATCTGATCGCCCAAGTAGGCTCACCTAACTTACACGAAGCTAAAGAACTAGCTAAATTTGTGACAGAGCTAGGTTATAAGACGATCTCAGCTGTTACACCGTTTTACTATAACTTCAATTTTGACGAGATCAAGCATTACTATGATGAGATCGTCAAAGATGTAGATACCAAATTAGTCGTTTATTCGATCCCGGCACTAACAGGGGTCGCACTTTCATTGGATAATTTTGCTAAACTCTTTGAAAATGAAAAGATCATCGGCGTCAAATATACGAATGCTGACTTTTATTTGTTAGAACGTTTACGTGAACGTTTCCCAGATAAATTGATCTTGTCAGGCTTTGATGAAATGTTATTGCCAGCTTTAGCTTTAGACGTTGATGGTGCGATCGGTTCGACCTTTAATATCAATGCTAAAAAGGCTAAAGCTGAGATCGCAGCTTTTGAAGCAGGTGATATTGCTAAAGCCCGTCAATTACAACATGAAAGTAACGATCTGATCACAGATCTTTTGAACAACGGGATCTATGCAACTTTGAAATTAGTCTTTGAAGAATTGGGGGTCCATGCTGGTTATACCCGGGAACCAATGGCTAAAGCTACGCCGGAAGTCAAAGCTGGTGCAAAACGGATCTACGAAAAATATTTCAAATAAATCGAGGTAAGGATCATGGGAAAGAACTTTTTAGAACAAGTCAAGGGTAAGTTGATCGTGTCTTGTCAAGCATTGCCAAACGAACCTTTGCATAGTTCGTTTATCATGTCGCGGATGGCTTTAGCTGCTCAGCTGGCAGGTGCTGCTGGGATCAGGGCTAATTCTGTCGTTGATATTCAGGCGATCCAAGATGAAGTTGAATTACCGATAATTGGCTTGAGTAAGGTCGATTATCCCGATTCCTCCGTCTATATTACCCCAACTTTAAAGGAAATGCGTGCGGTTGCAGCTACTGGCGCTCAAGCTGTGGCCTGTGACTTAACACGCCGAAAGCGTCCAAATGGCGAACAAATTGCAGACATTGTAAGCCAAATGCGCAGCGAATTTCCTGAGACATTGTTGATGGCTGACACCGCGACTTTAGAAGATGTGAAGTTGGCCAATGAATTAGGCTTTGATATTGTCGGAACTACGATGCATGGTTATACCCCTGAAACAGCGGGTGAAAATTTAGCAGATAACGATTTTGCTTATCTCAAGGAAGTCTTGGCGTTATCTGATGCACCAGTGATTGCAGAAGGGAAAGTCGATACTCCTGCGAAAGCTAAGCGATGTTTAGAATTAGGCTGTCATGCAGTCGTAGTCGGTGGGGCGATCACTCGTCCTTTAGAGATCGCTAGTCGATTTGTTCAAGCAATCAAAGAATAAATAGTTAATAAGTAGTTTACTGATGTGATATGCTATAGTCAGTGAACTATTTATTTTTTATAAAGGATCAGGAGTATGAATATTTTAAATGAGTTGGAAAAGATCTATCCTAGCTTACCACGTCAGGAGCGCAAAGTTGCTTTACAGGCGATCCAGGAACCCAAAAAGATCCAACGTTTGAGCATCAATGAGTTAGCTAAGTTAGCGGGGACGAGCAATGCTACGATCACGCGTTTAGTCAAACGGCTTGATTGTGCTAATTTTTATGATTTTAAATTGCGTCTTGTCAGTGATGAACAACTTGAACCTAAAGAAAGTGAATCAAAGTTGGCAATGCAAGTCCAACGTTTTTATGAAGAAGTTTTGACCCAGACTCGCCAACGGATCGATGAAAAGGTCTTGTTAGAGATCGTAAATAAGATCAGCACATGTCGTCGGATCTATATTTTTGGGTTAGGTAGTTCAGGGTATACTGCTAAAGAATTGACACAACGCTTGATACGAATGGGGATCGCGGCTTTTGGCATGACTGAAAGCCATAGTATGTATATCAGTAGTGGGATCATGGAAAAAGATGACGTGATCTTGGCGCTTTCCGCAACTGGGAACACGGCCGAGGTCAATAGAGCTGCTAAAGCTGGACAAAAGCAAGGGGCGACTTTGATCGCGATCACCGGGATCGAGAATAGTCCGTTATACCAATTAAGTGATCTTGCGCTTTTAGTCAAGAATAGTAATTTTGTGGATAACGCGCGCTTTATTAATTCACAATTTGCGATGACTTATATTGTGGATATCATCACGACACTTCTCTTAGATGAAAAAGATCACCGTACTAAAATGGATCAAACGATCGAATTGATCACCAATAATAAATTTGATAAACCCAAATAACCTAAGAGCCCCGTTTGTAACTACACAAACGGGGCTCTTAGGCTATTTGGGTAAACTACCCTCTGCAACAAAGCAATGCAAAAACCCAAACCCAATGCCAACCCCGCATTACGTTTGGTTTTCCGTTATTCAAACGGCATTACCCACTTTGCCTTACACTCTATCAAAACGTGTGCGGCAAAGCAATGCCTAGTGAATAACAAAAACCCAAACCCAATGCCAACCCCGCATTACGTTTGGGTTTCCGTTATTCATACGGCATTACCCGCTTTGTCTTACACTCTATTCTTATAATAATAGATCGGTAGACCACACAAAACGATCACTAAGGAGATCACGACGCCACTTAGGTCAGAAAATAATTCGCTGACTAAGACAAAAGCAGCACCTAAGATCGCTACGATCGGTGTTAAAGGATAAAGTGGCGTTGAAAATGGGCGCTTTGAGCTTGACGTTGTTTTACGTAATTTGAAGATACCAAAGAAGGTCATCACGTAGAAACAATAGATCGTAAAAATACAGATCTCAGTCAAACGATCAGCATCCACAGTCAAGACCATGCCTGAAGCAATAATTGCGATCACAGAGATCGAGACCATTGGGGTGTGCATCTTTTTATTGAGATAAGCTAATTGCTTTGAAAATGGCAACTCATTGTTTTTAGCCATCGCATACATGATCCGTGGAATGGTCATGACTTTACCATTCATACAGCCAACGATCGAAATAATGATCCCGATGTTTAAGATCTTACCACCGATCTTGCCAAATGCCATTTCCGCAAAGTGAGGAGTAGCATTTTCACCATAGCGAGCGATCATATCAGCAGGCATCGTTTTGAAAATACTGTAGGAAACTAAAACATAGACGACCAATACCGCTGATAAACCTAAAACGATCGCTAACGGTAAGATCTTTTGGGGGTTTTTGATCTCACCACCCATATTAGCGATCAAGATCCAACCATCATAAGCAAATAATGTTGCCAAAATTGCGACCCCAAAATTGCCTGCCACACTAGATGATCGTTCAGCTAAAACTTGCCCCACTGCATTTTGATCACCAAAGAGCAAACCAAAGACGATGATCGCAGCGATCGGAATTAATTTACAAAGTGTCGTGACGATCTGTAAAGCAGAACCATAACGGTTAGATAAGAAGTTAAAACCAGAGATCAAAATAACCGATAAGACTCCGATAAACGGTGTATAGCTAGCGGGAAAGCCAAAGAAGGCTTGTAATAAGATCGCTAAATAAGAACCTAACGCGGCAATAACAGCTGGCCCATAAACAGTGATCTGCATCCAGCCGGATAAAAAGCCCCAAACTTTACCGTAGAGATTGTGCATGTAAATATATAAGCCACCAGTTTGTGGCATTTGCGAGCCGATCTCGGCAATCGTCAATCCACTGGTCAAAGTTAAAACGCCTCCCAAGAACCAAGCAAGTAAAGCCAGGGTCGTTGAATGTGAATAACTTAAAACAGAAGCTTGTTTAAAGAAGATCCCAGAGCCGATAACGGTCCCGATCACTAAAGCTAACGCGGAAAATAGATCGATCGAACGGTCTAAGTGAACTTGCTCATTTTTTTCCATAAATTACCAACCTTTTTATAGTATTTAAGATAAAAGTTAGCATATTTTAGATTTTAAAGAAAGTTTATTTTAGAATTTCATATGATCTTTTTAAGCGAAATCGTTCACAAATTAAGGTAGGTATGGTATAGATAACTTTTGCTATATTCGACCACCTTTTTAGTTAAGTTGATATTTGGCTAAACGACCAGCCAAAGCCGGGGCGACTTCAGCTTTGATCTTAGTACCATCAGCGAGATATTTAGTTTCAAGCACGGTCGCTTTTTGATTGAGTTCTTCAACAAGATCTCCCTTGGCATACGGGATGAGATATTCATGGGCCTGATAGTCCTTGAAGAGCTCTTGTTTCAATAGTTCAGCTAGTACTTTTAACGATTCGTCATCTTGAGCACTGAAGGTCAATTCTTTGCCGGCTAAGCTAGGGTAGCTGACAGCAAGTTTATCGGCTTTGTTGAAAACATAAAGCATCGGGATATCAGTCACTCCGATCTCGGTCAAAGTTTTTTCAGTCGTTTCGATCATCTCTTGATAGTGGTCATCGGAAAGATCGACGACTTGGACTAAAAGATCGGCGTTAGCAGCTTCGGCTAAAGTTGTACGAAAGGCTTTGACCAACTGGTGTGGGAGCTTGGAGACAAAACCGACCGTATCACTTAATAAGATCTCTTTGTTGTCATCAAAACGGAGACGACGGACAGATGTATCTAAAGTAGCAAAGAGCATATCTTTTTCAAAGACTTCTTTATTTTTTGTTTCACCAAATAGCCGTAAAAGACCGTTTAGGGTAGTCGATTTACCAGCATTGGTGTAACCGACTAATGCTGCGGTTTTGATCCCCGAGCGTTGGCGTTGCTTGCGGCGGGTCTGATGTTCTTTGTCGATCGTTTTGAGCTCTTTATTTAAAGCACTGATCTTTTTTTCGATCACCCGGCGATTCAATTCGAGCTTAGTTTCACCCGCCCCACGGTTGGTATAGCCACCACCAGCGTTCCCAGCGGTCTGTTGGTCGAGCTTATCGGTAAGTCCAGTATGCAAACGTGGCAATTGGTATTGTAGTTTAGCAACTTGAACTTGGAGCTTGGCCTCTTTAGTCTTGGCCCGCGCTGCAAAGATCTCTAAGATCAAAGCTGTACGATCTAAAACGCGCATCTCGGTGATGTTTTCTAAGTTTCGGATCTGCGTGGGTGTCAATTCGTCGTTTAAGATCAAGATCTGGCTGTTAGTCACCGCCCCGGCTGTTTTGATCTCTTCGACTTTCCCTTTGCCTAGATAAGTTGCTGCAATTGGGCGTTCAAGTTTTTGTTTGAACTGGCGAGTGACTTTCATATTGGCAGCTTCAGCTAGAGAAGCTAGTTCTGCCATCGTATAATCAAAATTTTCTTGTTCATTTTCGATACCCGCAATGATAACTGATGTCATATAAAGTTCCCCCTTGATCAAGTGATATTACTAAAATTATACCACTGTAATAGTAAATTAGTTGGGTCGAACTATAAATGAGAAAATACTTTTTTTGGATTCAGTCTTAGTTAATTGCATATTCCGAATTATTCTACTCCTAATTTAGGGATAAACGAAAATATTTCCGAATTACCAAAAAAATTTAGACAAAAATTAGCTAAAATAAATGGTAGGATCGCTGATGTATCAACTTTTTTTGAATAGAATATGATTTTATATATATAAATTTATACGTTTTGAATTAGAATAAATACTTGATTTTAATTTCGTTATCATATATATTTAAGTCAAAAGTTATTAAAGTAGGATGCAATTTAGAGGCATTAAGCAATTATTAAGGAGTTGTGAATCTATGAAATTAGCTAAATTAGCCAAAGCGGGCGCTGTTGTGGCGTTGTCAGCTGTTTTTCTCGCTGCTTGTGGCAAGAGCTCAGACAATAGTGCCAGCGACAAGCAAGTGCTCAACTGGAGCGAAAGTGCAGAGTTGCCATCAATGGACCTTTCCAAGGCAACAGACACTGTTAGTTTTAACCAATTGAATAATTCGATGGAAGGTCTTTATCGCTTAGGTAAGAACTCTAAGATCGAACCTGGGATCGCAACGAAGACAGAGGTCTCTGATGATGGTTTGACCTATACTTTTACTTTGCGTAAGAATGCTAAGTGGTCTAACGGTGATCCTGTAACTGCTAAAGATTTCGTTTATTCTTGGCAACGCACAGTCGATCCTAAGACAAGTTCACAGTATGCTTACCTCTTTGACGGTGTAGCTAATGCACAAGACATTATGGATGGTAAAAAGCAACCTAGTGAATTAGGGATCAAAGCTGACGGCGACCATAAATTAGTCGTAACACTTGATAAGCAAGTACCATACTTCAAGTTATTGATGGGCTTCCCAGTATTCTTCCCACAAAATCAAAAAGTGGTCGAAGAATACGGCGACAAGTACGGGACAGCTTCCAAGTACATGGTCTACAATGGTCCATTTGTCTTGAAAGATTGGACAGGGACAAACCTTAGCTGGACTTTAGCTAAGAACAAGAACTATTGGGATAAGAGCAAAGTTAAGTTAGACGAGATCAACTATAAAGTTAATAAGTCGACAACAACAGCTTACAACTTATACCAATCTGGTAAAGTGGATGCAACTGTTTTAGGGGCTGAACAAGCACGTCAGCTCAAGGGCCAAACTGGTTATACAGACCGTAAGGAAGCTTCCGTATTCTACTTACAACTTAACGAACAAAAAGCTGAATTTGCTAACACAAAGATCCGTCAAGCTATCTCTAAAGCGATCGATCGTGAACAATACGTTAAACAAGTTTTAGCGGGTGCTTCTACACCAGCTAAGGGCTTTGTCTCCAGTGGCTTAGCTGAACGTAATGGTAAAGATTTCGTTGACGCAGCTTATGTAAAATCAGCGGTTGAGTATAACGAAAAAGATGCTAAGAAGCTCTTTGAAGAAGGTCTCAAAGAAGTTGGCCAAGATAAGATCGAATTTTCTATCTTAGGTGATGATACTGATACATCTAAGAAGGCAACTGAATTCTTACAAAGTGAGATCACTGAAACATTTGGCTCAGATAAGGTCAAAGTTACAGTTTCTAATGTCCCATTCAAGACACGTATCGCACGGACACAAGATAAGAATTTTGATGTTGTAGTTTCTGGTTGGGGTGCTGACTTTGCTGACCCGATCTCCTTCTTAGACTTGCTGACTTCCGATAATCCGCAAAACGCTGGTGGTTGGAAGAATGAAGAATACGATCGCTTGATCGAAGCGTCTAAAACAACTGATGCTAATGATCCAGCTAAGCGTTGGGATAATTTAGTGCAAGCTGAAAAGATCTTGATGGATGATCAAGGTGTTATTCCGCTTTACCAAAGTACAAAACCATGGATGGTAAAACCTTCCGTGAAAAATGTTATCTTTAACTCTGCTGGTGTAAACTACAACTTTAAGGAAGCTTACATCTCAGGTAACTAGTTTTTAGTTGACGGTAGATAAGATCAGACTTAAAATGATTTAAAATATCAAACAACGCAGGACTAACTATCCTGCGTTGTTTGGCAAAAAAAGACATCTCAGAAACGAGAGGATATACAATATGAAGAAATACCTGTTAAAAAGGGTTTTCTATATGGCGTTGACGCTCTTTTTAGTAGCGACCATCACCTTCTTTTTGATGAAGCTCATGCCCGGGACGCCATATTCAAACCAAGAAAAAATGTCACCCGAACAGATCGCGATCATGAACCAACAATATGGTTTGGACAAACCGATCTGGATGCAATATTTGCTTTATATTGGAGGAATGTTACATGGTGACATGGGAACATCATTCCAATTTAGTAATCAACCAGTTTCCTATTTGATCTCAAGTCGGATCGGAGCCTCAGCTCAATTAGGGATCCAAGCAATGATCTTTGGGGTCTTCTTTGGGATCATCTTTGGTTCGATCGCTGCGATCAACCGTAATACTTGGGTCGATACTGGTGTTACGATCCTATCGATCATCGGTAAATCAGTGCCAAACTTCGTGTTAGCTGTTTTACTTCAATACTATATCGCTTTGAAACTTGGCTGGTTCCCGATCGCTGATTGGGGTGGCTTTGCCTATACAGTTTTACCAACGATCGCCTTAGGTGTGGGACCGTTGGCTGAAACGTCTAGGTTTATGCGAACTGGGATGGTCGATGTGCTAAATTCCGATTATATCGAGCTTGCCAAGGCTAAAGGACTAAGTAAGTTCCAGATCGTTTACCATCACGCTTTACGTAACAGTTTGATCCCATTAGTAACCTTGATCGGACCATATACAGTTGCGTTGATGACAGGTTCGATGGTCATCGAAAATATCTTCTCGATCCCTGGTATCGGGGAGCAGTTCGTTAAATCGATCTTGACTAACGACTACCCAACGATCATGGGTGTTACGATGCTATTTTCTGCGGGACTCGTAGCGGTCATCCTCTTGACGGATATCATCTACGGGATCATCGATCCGCGGATCAGACTTGCTGGAAATGAGGGCTAAGCTTTATGGAAGAAAAGATGAAATTACGACCAGAAGATTTTCAAGCTTTAGAAGTAAAAGAAGAGCTTGATGCTGAAAAGATCGCTGCGCCTTCCTTGACGTTTACCCAAGATGCATGGCGCCGTTTGAAGAAGAATAAAGGGGCGGTCATTTCGCTCTTTATCATTTTATTTATGATCGTTGTAGCGTTTGGTTCGACACCATTTGTCAACCGCGATACTTTGGTCAGATCACAACCACAATATGCTAACTTACCAGCTAAGATCCCCGGTGTAAATATCAATGGGTTCAATGGTAAGGCTAAAGTTGGCGATGTTTGGGTCGATAAATATGCGCAAGCTGGTGTATCTAAAGACAAATACTTTGTTATGGGGACTGACTATTTAGGGCGCTCTTTGGCGCAACGGATCGTTTATGGGACCAAGATCTCCTTGATCGTTGCTTTAGTTGCCACCTTCTTTGACTTGACGATCGGGGTCACGTACGGGATCGTATCGGGTTGGAAGGGTGGCAGGACGGATAACGTGATGCAGCGGATCATCGAAGTTATCTCCTCCATCCCAAGTTTAGTTATTGTTGTTTTGATGTTGGTGGTCTTCAAACCAGGTATCGGCTCGATCATTTTGGCGATCGCGATCTCTAGTTGGACGACGATGGCACGGATGATCCGGGCTGAGACGCTCCAGTTAAAGAGCCAAGAATATGTTTTGGCAGCGCGAACGTTAGGACAATCCCCAACTAAGATCGCTTGGAAACACTTAGTACCAAACTTATCAAGTATTATTATCATCCAAACGATGTACACGATCCCAACTGCGATCTTCTTTGAAGCTTTCTTAAGCTTTATCGGGATCGGGATCTCAGCCCCAGAAACTTCCCTTGGGGTGTTATTGAATGAAGGACAAAAGAATTTCCAATTCTTACCATATCAGATGTGGTATCCAGCGATCGTCTTGTGTGTATTGATGATCTCATTTAACTTGTTAGGTGACGGTCTGCGCGATGCATTTGATCCAAAAACTAGAAGGTAGGTTGTAGTATGGCTGAACGAATTTTAGATGTTAAAAACCTTAAAATCAATTTCCATACCTATGCGGGTGATGTTAAAGCCATTCGCGATGTGAGTTTTCATTTGAATAAAGGTGAAACGTTAGCCATCGTAGGTGAATCTGGTTCAGGTAAATCGGTCACAACTAAGAGTATTATGGGCTTGTTAGCAAGTAATGCCAAAGTAGTTGGTGGTTCGATCATGTTCCAAGGACAAGATCTTTTGAAGAAATCTGAAAAAGAGATGCAAAAGATCCGTGGGAAAGATATCGCAATGATCTTCCAAGATCCGATGACTTCCCTTGATCCGACCATGAAGATCGGACGGCAAATTGCAGAACCTCTGATGGTCCATAAGAACATGGATAAGAAAAAAGCAATGGCGCAAGCCCTAGAGATCTTGAAATTAGTTGGGATCACCAATGCTGAAAAACGCTTCAATAACTATCCGCACCAATTCTCAGGTGGACAACGACAGCGGATCGTGATCGCGATCGCTTTGGTATGTTATCCTGAGATCTTGATCGCTGACGAACCAACGACTGCTTTGGACGTAACGATCCAAGCGCAGATCTTGAATTTGATGAAAGAATTGCAAGAAAAGATCGAGACTTCGATCATCTTTATCACGCACGACTTAGGTGTTGTTGCTGGGATGGCGGATCGGGTCGCCGTAATGTATGCGGGTCAGATCGTTGAATATGGGACTGTCGATGAGATCTTCTACAATCCAAAACATCCATATACTTGGGGCTTGCTAAACTCGATGCCAACACTTTCAAGTACTAAACTCGAAGCGATCCCAGGGACACCACCAGATCTCTTAGATCCGCCAAAAGGTGATCCATTTGCAGCTCGTAATCCATATGCAATGCAGATCGATGCTCAAAAGCAACCACCATTCTTTAAGGTGTCCGATACGCATTACGCTGCGACTTGGCTTTTGCATCCAGATGCACCACAGATCGAGCCCCCAGCAGAGATCATGCGCCGAGCAGAGATCTGGCGTGAGATCCAAGAACAAGAAGAAGTTGCAAAAAATCGGCGTGCAGAAGCGATGAAGCATGCGGATGCTGAATAGACCAGGAGGAATTTAACATGCCAGAAAAACGCAAAAAATTGCTTGAAGTCAAGCACTTAAAACAATACTTCGGCGTGGGTAAACCTAGCATGGTCAAAGCCGTTGATGATGTTAGTTTCCACATTTTTGAAGGGGAAACATTTGGCTTAGTTGGTGAATCTGGTTCAGGTAAGACCACGACTGGTCGAAGCGTGATCCATTTGTATGAACCAACAGACGGTCAGATCCTCTTTGACGGTAAAGATGTCAGCAAGTTGACCTCACGTAAAGATCACCTTGAATTTTGCCGTGAAATGCAAATGATCTTTCAAGATCCATATGCTTCTTTGAATCCCCGGATGACAGTTGAAGATATCATCGCTGAAGGGATCGATATCCACGGCCTGGCTAAAAATAAAGAAGAACGCCGGGCTAAAGTCGAAGCACTCCTAGAAACAGTTGGCTTGAACAAAGACCACGCTAGTCGTTATCCCCACGAATTCTCAGGGGGACAACGCCAACGGATCGGGATCGCGCGTGCTTTAGCGGTCGAACCGCGGTTTATCATCGCTGACGAACCGATCTCAGCATTGGACGTTTCGATCCAAGCGCAGGTCGTTAATTTATTGAAGGAATTGCAAGAAGAAAAGGGACTGACCTATCTCTTCATTGCACATGACCTTTCTATGGTGAAGTACATTTCAGATCGGATCGGTGTTATGCATTATGGCCGTTTGTTGGAAGTGGGCCCAGCAGATGATGTTTATAACAAGCCTTTGCATGATTACACAGCTAGTTTGATCTCAGCTGTACCTGAGCCAGATCCAGAATTTGAACGCAATCGTAAGCAAAAAGAATACGATGCTTCGATCGAAGACGATAAGAAGGGCAAGCCGCGCAAGTTACATGAGATCACGCCGGGACATTATGTTCGTTGTTCTGAAGATGAGATCGCAATGTATCAAGCTAAAGCTGCCAGCTACGAAAAATAAAAGTTTTAGAGTATAAATAAAGCGGATCCTCCCATGATGGTTTTGCATCATGAGAAGATCCGCTTTATTTATTAGTGTTGTATTGGTGAACATCCAGATAAGAATACCGAGTGATATAAAATAGATGTCCGAAAACGAGTCTCTTTGTTTATTTTTCGATGTTTAAGACCCAAAAGAAGATCACAAAGACAAAGAATAAAACATACATCAAAGCTGGGACTTCTTTACCTTTACGTGCTGCGATCATCGTGATCGGATAAGCGATGAACCCAAGGGCTAAACCGTCTGAAATGCTGTAAGTAAGTGGCATCCCAGCGACGATCAAGAAGGCTGGGATCGCGATCTCAAGTTTAGTCCAAGTTACTTGCGCCATGCTTTGAGCCATCAAAACACCAACGATGATCAAAGCCGGGGCGGTAACTTGTGAAGTTGCCACTGTCAAAAGTGGTGAGAAGAATAGCCCTAGGATAAAGCAGATCCCAGTTGTAACAGCGGTCAGACCAGAACGTCCACCAACTGCGATCCCGGCGGAAGATTCAACATAAGCCCCCACTGGGGAAGTTCCAAAAAGTGAACCAAAGAGCATGGCGGTCGAATCTGACATCAAAGCTTTCCCGACCCGGGGCATCTTGTTATTTTGTAAGAAGCCAGCTTGTTGCGCTAAGGCGATCAAAGTTCCAGCCGTATCAAAGAAGGTGACCAATAAGAAAGTGAGCACTACGACCCACATTTGTAGGGTATTGATATCTTTTAGGTGTGATAGCGCAACTAAGAAAGTTTGATCCATGCTTGGTGCAGGTGCAACCAAAGCATGCGGCATTTGAATATTACCCGTTGCGATACCAAAGATCGCAGAAAGGACCATCCCGATAAAGATAGCCCCCGGAACTCGCATGACCATTAGGATCGAAACGACGATCAAGCCAAAGACAGTGACCCAAGTTGAGCCAGAAAAGCTCCCTAAGCCAACGAGCGTAGATTTGTCAGCAACGATCAGACCTCCGCCTTGAAGGCCGATAAAGGCGATAAACAAGCCGATCCCAGCTGAGATCGCTGCTTTTAGATCAGCTGGAATGGCATCGATGATCAACTCACGTAATTTAAAAACCGTGATGAGTAAAAAGATCACCGAAGCTACGAAGACCCCAGCTAAAGTTGTTTGCCAGGGAATATTCATTCCGATACAAACTGAGTAAGCAAAGAAGGCGTTGATCCCAAGACTGGGAGCAGTAGCGATCGGATACTTGGCTAAAAGTCCCATCAATAAACAACCGATCGCACTAGCTAGAGCCGTTGCGGTAAAGACCGCCCCTTTGTCCATACCAGAAGCGCCTAAGATCTCAGGATTGACGAATAAAATATATGCCATTGAGATGAAGGTCGTAAAACCAGCAAGAATTTCGCGTTTTACGTTAGTTTTAAGACCAGTCAGATCAAAAAAATTGTCTAATGCAGTTTTCACTGAAAAATACCTCACAATACAAAATGATTTAAAGCAACGTTATCTAATATACCGTAATTACTAAAAAAAGCAAGATTTCATTTGCGTGCTACATATGTTAAAGTAGCGTAAATTAAGCTATACTAAGAACAAAGAATGAACTTTTGGGGGAAAAGCGATGGAACAAAGAATTATTGCCTTAGGTCTAAGAATTCGCAAATGGTCTTTTTTTAGAATAATTCAGCGCACGTTTGCAGTGTTATTTCCATTTATTTTATTGGGAAGCTTTGCGCAAGTGATCGAATTTTCTTTACTACATCCCGATGGCTATCTAGGAAATCTGATCCAGATCGATGAATGGTTACCGCATTATCGAGCAGCTAATCAGTTATTTGGCAGTGTTTATATGCTGACTGCTGGTGTGATCGCTTTGCTGGCTGCGGGAACTTCAGCGAAGTATACTGCCCGCTTTTTTGAACGTGATGAACAATTAGCCAGTCTGACGGGCTTTTTAGTCTTTTTAGCGATCTGTTATCAGCGGTCTTTGGGAAATAACGGCCAGTTCAACTTTCGCCTCGAACTATTAGGATTTCCCGGGTTAATTTTGGGGTTAGCGATCGGTTATGGTGTAGGTCTGGTGTTTAAATATTTGAGTAAACAAACAAATAAGAAGGCAGAACATGGTCAAGAACTATTAGCTCGCTCATTTAAAGGTCTATTACCATTGACCGTGGCATTATTATTTGCAGTAGTTTGCAATATTTTATTAGGGCTTTTATTCAAATATCAGATCTTTGAAGGTGTTGGTAGTTGGCTTCAGAGTCAAGCGACTAAGCAAAGCGGTTTTTGGGCAGTAATGTTTTTTGCTAGTATAACGCTGCTGCTGTCTTGGTTAGGCCTTAGTGGTCCGTACACCAACAATACCTTTGATAGTGACCAAAGTACGCTCAAAAATTTGAGTTATGCTTTGAGTCATAGTGATCTAGCTAAAGTACCTGAGAAGTTCAATGCTAATACACTATATTTTAGTTATGGTGCCTTAGGAGGAACGGGAGCAACTTTGGGGTTGATCTTAGCGATATTTCTGGTGGCTAAACATCAAAATACGCGCAAACTAGCTGGTTGGAACGTCTTACCGAGCATGTTCAATACTAATGCAGCGTTTATGATCGGTCTACCACTATTGTTCAATCCGTTTTATCTGTTACCATTTTTAGTTATTCCACTATTTAATATGGTGATCGGAGCTTTAGCGCTGTTGAGTGGCCTAGTTCCACCAGCAGTCTATCCGGTTTTGACGAAGACCCCGGGTGTTTTATACGCTTTTGTTGGGACAAATGGTTCTTGGGGCGTCTTGATCTTTACTTTTGGATTATTACTTTGTGACATATTATTATATCTACCCTTTGTCAGATTCGCAGAGAAGATCGCAGGGGCTTTGGATAATGAACGCAAGAGAGCAGGTGAAGTAGATGCAGATCAATAAGCGTGGTATGGGGATGATCTTACTGGTATTTTTGATCCTTTTGGGGCTAGCGATCCCCTCATTTATTTGGACGCGACAAAATGTTAAAGATCTGGCACGATGGCATAATTCGCGTCTTTCACCTGTGATCATGATCCCAGGGAGTTCGGCTACCGAAAATCGGTTTGACGCCCTGATCAAAAAGATCAATAGTCGAAGCCCAAAAAAGCATAGTTTGTTAAAAGTCAAAGTCTATAACGATGGCACGATCAAGTATTCAGGCAAGATCAATGCCAAAGATAATGAGCCATTTATCGTAGTTGGTTTTGAAAATAATAAAGATGGTTACAGCAATATCTTAAAGCAGGCCAAAATGTTTGATAAAGCTTTTGAGCAGTTGAGTGAGCGGTATGAATTCAATAACTTCAAAGCGTTTGGACATTCAAATGGTGGCTTGATCTATACAGCCTTTTTAGAAAATTACCTACCTAATTATGATATTCAAGCCAAGGTCTTGATGACAGTCGGGACGCCATATAACTTCTCGGAAACTTCGCTACAACGAAAGACGCAAATGTTAGCGGATTTTATCAAAAATCGTCAGAAACTCCCGTCCGATCTTTTGGTCTATACAGTCGCGGGAACGGAGACTTATGACTCTGATGGGTTAGTTCCCGAGCGAAGTGTTGAAGCAGGCAAATACATCTATCAAGGGGTCGTGAAGCATTTTACTCAGATCACAGTGACTGGTAAAGATGCCCAGCATTCTGACTTACCCCAAAATGATCAAATCATCGAGTTGATCGATCGGTATGTTTTAGATCAAGAGCAAAATCAAAAGACTAAGAAGCTCAAAGAAAACAGTTAGCGTAAAATATAGTATACTTGAAGTAAGAAGTTTTATTGTGGAGGAAAAAATATGGTCAAAAAACGCCAGCTTGATGCAAAAAGGATCGTAGTTAAAGTGGGGACAAGTACTTTGATCCACCCCAACGGTAAAGTCAATTTCCATGCTATTGACCAATTGTGTTACGTCTTGACCGGTCTTGTCAATGATGGTAAACAAGTCGTCTTAGTCTCTTCTGGGGCGATCGGTGTCGGTATGGGACAAGTGGGCTTACACGAACGACCCGAATCGATCCCAGCTCAACAGGCGTTAGCAGCGATCGGACAAAGTGGTTTGATGTCAGTGTATCAACAACGCTTCTCACTTTACGGTCAACGGATCGGACAGATCTTGTTAACGCATGACGTTTTAGAATACCCTTTGAGTCGCCAAAATGCTTTGAATACGTTCAATAGCTTATTGGAGTGGGGCGTGATCCCGATCGTTAATGAAAATGATACGGTTGCTGTCGATGAGATGGATCATCATACTAAGTTTGGTGATAACGACCAACTGTCAGCGATCGTGTCTTCGATCGTGGATGCTGATCTTTTAGTGATGTTATCTGATATTGATGGTTTCTTTGATAAGAATCCACGCAAATATGCCGATGCTAAACTCTTTGAGCGGATCACAAAGATCGATGAGACAGCTTTAGAAGCGGCTGGTGGCAAAGGTTCTAAGTTTGGAACTGGTGGAATGATGACCAAGTTGAAAGCAGCCAAAAGAATGCTTGAAAATGACAAGATGATGATCTTAGCTAATGGACAAGATCCAGCGATCATTTTTGAGCTTATCAAAGGAGAGCCTTTAGGGACGCTATTTGTAAAGGAGGAAAAATAATGGCACTTGATTTGGAAAAAATGGGTACTGCCGCAAGAAATGCGGCCTTTAAATTAGCACAGATGAGCACCGAACAAAAAAATATGATCTTAAAAGCGATGGCGCAAGCTTTAGTGGATAATGCAGCAACGATCATTACAGCTAATCAGGTCGATCTAGCCAAAGCAACTGAGATGAAGGCTAGCTTTGTCGATCGTTTGACTTTAGATGAAGCGCGGATCAAAGATATTGCTGAGGGCTTAAAGCAAGTCGCAGCTTTGCCAGATCCGATCGGAAATATCGATAAGGGTTGGATCAATCAAAATGGACTTCAAATCGTGCAACGGAGAGTTCCTTTAGGTGTTGTGGGAATGATCTATGAGGCGCGACCAAATGTGACGGTCGATGCAGCCGGCTTGTGCTTTAAAGCTGGGAATGCGGTGATCTTGCGAGGGGGTAAGGAAGCTTTAGCGACAAACATCAAATTGACTGAGGTCTTACAACAAGTTCTAGTTGAAAATGATATCGCTAAAGAAGCGATCCAGATCATCACAGAAACCTCGCATCAAACTGCTGAAAAGTTCATGCAACTGAATGGCTATTTAGATGTCTTGATCCCACGGGGTTCAGCGCGTTTGATCCAAACCGTCGTTCAAAAAGCAACTGTGCCAGTGATCGAAACGGGAGCGGGCAATTGTCATGTTTATGTAGATAGTCAAGCAGACCTAGCGATGGCTGAAAAGATCGTAGTCAACGCTAAGTGTCAACGTCCATCTGTATGCAATGCGGCTGAGACTTTAGTTGTCCATGCCGATGTGGCAGAAGAGTTCTTGCCTAAGCTCGCAGATGCCTTGGCTAAGTACAATGTCGAGTTACGTGGGGATGCGCGCACTTGTGAGATCTTGGGGGATGCAGCCATTCCAGCAAGCGAACGCGACTGGGATACAGAGTATAATGACTATATTTTAGCGGTAAAAGTCGTTGATACTTTGACAGAAGCGATCGTGCATATCAACGCGCATAATACAAAGCATTCAGAAGCGATCGTGACCGACAGCTATGCAAATGGGCAACGGTTTGTAAATGAAGTTGATGCTTCAAGTGTTTACATCAATGCATCAACGCGTTTTACCGATGGCTTTGTCTTTGGCTTTGGAGCTGAGATCGGCATTTCGACGCAAAAATTACATGCGCGTGGACCGATGGGCTTAGAAGCTTTAACAACGACCAAGTACGTGATCAGTGGACAAGGACAAATAAGGTAGCGTGAGCCAACGCGTTTTACGCCGTACGGGTAAGCCATCCTACTTTGCATGTAGTAGGATGGCTTATTTGCTAGTTTCAGGTGTGTGTTTGTATTTTGCCTTCAAAAGTGTTATAGTACGTTTTAATTACCAAAAGTAAGCAGGTGAAGTGGATGAAAATTACTAATGAAACGCTAGCAACGCAATTGAATCATCGAAGTATTCGAGCTTTTGCAAAAAAACCGCTCGCTAAAGAACAACTGACCGCGATCTATGAAGCGGCAAGACATACATCGACTAGCCAATTTCTACAACAGTTCAGTATTTTACGGATCACCGATGAAGCAAAGCGCAAGGCGATAAGTGAGATCGCCAAACAAGATTATGTTGGAGGAAATGGTGAGTTGTTGATCTTTTTAGCTGATCTAAATCGTAATGCTAAGATCAGACAGCACTTGGGCCAAGATATTGCTCGTTTACAGACGGCTGATCTCTTTTTTCAAGCAGTCAATGACACGGTTTTAGCCGTACAAAATGCGCTGTTAGCCGCCGAAAGTATGGGCTTAGGTGGAGTCGTTTTAGGGAGCATCAATAACGAACCTAAAAAACTAGTTACAGTGCTAGAGTTGCCCCAATTGACCTATCCGATATTAGGGCTCCAGCTAGGTCATCCGGCTCAAAGTCCCCAATTAAAGCCACGTTTGCCCCTAGAATTTACAGTCTTTGATGATAAATATCCCGCTGATTTTTCCTTGGCTGAGTTTAAAGACTACGATAAATTAGTCCATCAATACTATGATCTTCGTGACACTAACCGGCGAGTGGATGAATTTACTACCCAGATCGGCTCAAAAAAATTGGCTGCCCACAAGAGTTCGCGTGATGAGATAATGGCTGCGATCCAGGACCAAGGATTGTGTCTAGACTAAAAAGATAAGTGTTTTGGATTTGATTTAAGAATAATTTTGTTATAATAGGCTTAAGAAGTGTGAGCCAAGTAAAGACCCGATGACCCGCGCGTCATTTGGGTCTTTTTTTTAGCTTATTGGATAAGGAAGTTGATCGATGGAATGGCAGAAGTATTTAGCTAGGTTACGATATTATGATCGAATGTGTGGTAATTTGCCTACAGTCCACCAAAAGATCGCTCAAGTTCAAGCTGTAGTCAAAGCCTATAGTAGACATGAGATACCACAAGAAGTGCCAAAATTGAGTTTTTCAGCTCACTATCTTGAATTACATATGACTAAACATCCCGAATTGTTTGAACTAGTCAGTTGCTTAAATGATTTACGCCAAGTACTGATCGAAAATTTTGGGATCTGGCATGTTTTTTCAAGGGCATGGTTAGCGAGTTTTAAACAGCAATTAAAACCCGGGAAAACTTTAGTGGTAATGTGTGGCAATGCTGCTTTAGCCGCTAATCTACCCAATGTGATCGCAGTCGATGACTTTGATTGGCAAGCGCAAGATAATACGCGGCCGCACCCGTGGTGTGATGTCAAACGAGCCGATGCCTTGGTAGCGGTCCAAAAATATTATCAGCAGGTGGATAACATTATTTTAGAGTGGGCCCCAGAAACAACTTGCGATCGTGCGATCTTGGACTTTTTACGTGCGCAAAAGTGGCCTGGTGATCTTATCGTGATCGGTGAAGCTAAGGGGGCAACCAATTCACCACAATTTTGGCAAACTGCTAAGTTGAGTCGCCCACCAGCGGTGAATGCTTTACATCGGCCGTTTGACTTTATCCATGACCAAGTGTTTTGGGTAAAATAGTCGTAATTTTTACGAATTTCTTTAAGTATATTTAGCAAAGTATTTGGTAAAATAAAAATAGAATTAAGTTTTCTTTAGGGGGATCAGACATTATGAAGATTTTAATTGTCGATGACGATAAAGATATCGTTGAATTATTGAGTATATATGTTAAAAATGAAGGCTATGATGTCGAAAAGGCCTACAATGGTAAAGAAGCGATCACAAAGATCAATACTAACCCCGACATCGACCTGATGATCTTAGATGTGATGATGCCACAATTAGATGGAATGGCAGTTGTGCGTGCGGTTCGAAAAGACAGCCAGATCCCGATCTTGATGTTATCGGCTAAAACAGACGATCTTGATAAGATCCAAGGTCTAGTTCAAGGGGCCGATGATTATGTGACAAAGCCGTTTAATCCCTTAGAAGTTATGGCACGCGTCAAATCATTATTGCGTCGTTCACAACATGAAGTGAAAAATAACGAACCTGATCAGATCGAGGTAGGCTCGTTGATCATCAAAAAAGATTCCCATGAAGTCGAAACGGTCAACGGTAAGGAGATCTCATTGACAGCCTTAGAATTTGGGATCTTATATCTCTTGGCTAGTCATCCTAACCGTGTCTTTTCAGCTGATGAGATCTTTGAGCGTGTTTGGCAACAAGAGTCCGTTGTTTCAGCTAAAACAGTTATGGTCCATGTGAGTCACTTACGCGATAAGATCGAAGAAGCCACTGGTGGCGAAAAAGTTATCCAAACGGTTTGGGGCGTAGGTTATAAGATCGAATCACGTTAAGTAAGTTGATGAGGTGAGCGGATGAAATTTTCACTGACGGCCCGGGAAAAAAGTGAGCTCTTTGGTGAAGGGATAGTAACGGTCATCTTGTTATTGTTGCTCAACATGTCGATCTTTATGATCGTTAACCAGGAGATCTCAAATAACCCGGGTCTACAAAACGGGATCTTTCAGATCAAGATGTCGCTCTTTTTAGGCCCGACTGATCTCCAGATCTGGAGCTGGGGTGGGTTATTCACCTTGATGATGATCATTGCAGATTGCGGGATCGTTTATTGGCGTTTGATGCGCCGTTACCGCCAGATGCAGTTGCGTCACGTTATTGCCGAGTTGCACTATATCGCTTCAGGGCATTTTGATCATCGGATACCATTTAAGCTAAGTGGTCAGATGCAAAGAGTCGTTGAAAGTGTCAATTCATTAGTTGATAGTACGATCAATGCCATGGAAGAAGAGCGCCGAATCGAACGTTCAAAAGATGAGTTAGTAACAAATGTCAGCCACGACATCAGGACACCACTGACATCGATCATTGGCTATTTAGGCCTGATCGAAAATAAACAATACAATAATGATGAAGAATTATTGCAATATACCCATACAGCTTTCTTGAAAGCTAATCAGATGAAATCCTTAGTTGATGACCTGTTTGAATATACTAAGGTCAGACAAGCAGGTGTAACGTTAAATATTGTACCGTTGGATATCGGTGCGATGTTAGAACAAGTCGCAGCTAGTTATGAACTGGAGGCTAACAAAAAAGGAATGGCGATCCATGTAGATGTTCCAGCCAAACCATTGGTGATCGAAGCTGATGGTGAAAAATTAGCCCGGGTCTTCAATAACCTGGTGTCTAATGCTTTGAAATATGGAGCCGGTGGTAAGAATATCTATCTTAAAGCTATGTTGGTGAGTAAAAAAGAACTCAAAGTGACGATCGCTAATGATGGTGAACAGATCCCGCAAAAATCATTAGAACAGGTCTTTGATCGGTTCTATCGGGCTGAAAGTTCGCGCTCGCGTGAAACTGGGGGTTCAGGTCTTGGTTTGGCGATCGCCCAAGGTATCGTTGAAAGACACCATGGTTATATTTATGTGACTTCAGATGCCGAATTGACAGAATTTATCATGCATTTTCCAGTCAAGCACGCTGACAGTTTAGTGCGCTAGTAGCTAGATAAGTAGCTAGATAATATGTTAGACCAGTTTTGAGGTGTTTGGGGCTTCAAAACTGGTTTAGTATTGTAAGCAAAAAGGACATGTTTCTTATTGATTAGTTTTGATATTTTGGGTATTCTTATAGATGAGATTAAGTGAGAGGAACTTAGAAAGATGACGTTTTTAAAATCTTTACAAAAAGTAGTCACAGCTCTAGCCGCAGCTGTGATCGTATTTTCTGTGGTCAGTTTTAGTGGATTTGGAGTAGCAACTGCCAAAGCTGATACGGCTTTGCCTGCTGATACTGACAGTTCATTGCAGCTTGACGCTAAAGCTGCGATCGCGGTCGATGCTAATACAGGCCAAATTTTATATGCCAAAAACGCTGATCAAGCTTTACCAGTAGCTTCTATGTCAAAATTGATGACCGCCTACATGGTACTGCAAGCGATCAATAACGGCAAACTTAAGTGGGATCAAAAAGTGACTCCAGGTAAGGCTGCTCAAGAAGTCAGTCAAGATACTACGCTTTCCAATGTTCCATTAAAGGAAGGTCATAGCTATACCGTGCGGGAATTATACCAAGCGACTTTGATCTATTCAGCTAATGGGGCTGCGATGGCTTTAGCTGATGCTGTGGGTGGAACTCAAAAGAACTTTATCGATCTAGCACGGAAAGAAGCTAAAAAGATGGGCTTAAAAGATGTCGAACTTTATACAGCTAATGGTTTAGCTAACGGTGAAGTTAAGGATGGTAAGTATCCTGGGGCTGCTGATGATGCGGAAAATAAATTCTCCGCTAAAGATATGGCGCTCTTGAGCCAACGTTTGATCAAGGACTATCCTGAAGTGCTAAAGACGACTAAGATCACCCGGATGAAATTCAATAACGGGACTGATCAAACTGAAATGGAAAACTGGAACTGGATGTTACCTGGTTTGGCTAAGGCTTATAGTGAACTACCAGTTGACGGTTTGAAAACAGGTACATCTGATTCAGCTGGGGCATGCTTTGCTGCAACGGTCAATAAAGATGGTCATCGTTTGATCACGATCGTCTTAGGTGCTAAACACGATAGCCAAGAGGACCTTTCACGATTTGAAGAAACGCAAAAATTAATGTCATATTGCTACAACAACTATACTTATACTTCTTTGGCTAAAGGGACAACTTTTAAAAAGACCAATGCTTTACCGGTTTACCATGGTAAAGATCTAGATGTTAAAGTTTCTTTGGCAGCTAAGACAGATGTTTGGTTGAAGAGTGGTGTTTCTAAGGACCAATTGAGTGCTAAAGCTGTTGGTAACAAGAAATTATACAAAAAAGATGGTTTACAAGCTCCTTTGAAGAAGGGCCAAAAAGTTGGTACTTTACAGATCAAAGCTAAAGATCAAGCAATGTACTTCTTAGATGGAACAGACTATTTGAGTGCTGATGCTCAAACGACTACAGAAGTTAAGAAAGCTAATATCTTTGTGATCGGCTGGCGTGCGATCACGAGCTTATTCTAAACTAATGCTATTTAACGACTACTGGGATCAAGTGATCGCAGTAGTCGTTTTTTTGTACATTTTGAGATATGTGTCGCATTTTTGGGGGAATTTTTTAGGTATTTTAGGGTTCTTTACCTTATATAATACGGATGATTGCGTTTGCATCTTAAAATATAGCTAAATAGTTATAGTTTGTCTTTCGTGGACATTCAGTGTATATTATTAGACAGCAATAAAATATTTTAAGTTAAGGAGTGAAATTATCTTGAAGACGATCAAGGCTGAATTTGAACATATTAAGAGCCAAAAGATGCTTTTAGCTGCAATTTTGGCAATTATGTTTATCCCATTCTTATACTCTGTGTTCTTCTTAAAATCGGTCTGGAATCCATACGGCGATGCTAAGTATTTACCCGTAGCCGTAGTTAATGAAGATAGAGCCGTGAATTTCCGAGGTAAGAAACTCGATGTGGGTGATCAGTTAGTCAAGAATTTAAAGAAAAATGATGGTTTAGACTGGCATTTTGTCTCTAAAAAAGATGCGCAATATGGCCTTAGCCACAAAGAATACTATATGGTAATTACGATCCCTAAGGATTTTTCCAAGAATGCAACAACTGTCTTGGACAAAGATCCTAAGAAGATGGAATTACAATATACGACCAACGACTCCCTCAACTATATCGGTAAAGTTATCAGTGAAGAAGGGGCTAAACAAGTTAATGCCCAAGTCAAAGAAACAGTCTCGACTTCCTATGCCGATACTGTCTTTGGCTTGATCAAGCAAGTCGGTAAGGGCTTTGACACGGCTGCTAAAGGTTCCAAACAACTTAGTGACGGTTCTAAGACCTTATCTAACGGGATCAACACTTATACTGCTGGGGTCTCCCAAGTAAATGATGGTGTGATCAAGTTACAAACTGGTGTAGTACCTTTAGGCCAAGGTGTTTTGAAGTTAGCTGATGGTTCAAATACTTTAGCTAATGGGATCAACACTTACACAGCTGGTGTTGACCAAGTAAACAACGGTGTTTCCCAATTACAAAATGGCACTGGCGCTTTAGCTAGTGGTGTGGGCCAATTAGCCACTGGTTCTAATACGTTGGCAAATGGTTTGGGCACATATACAAATGGTGTCGGTCAAGTCAATAATGGTGTCTTACAATTACAAAATGGTACTGGCGCTTTAGCTAACGGTGTAGGGCAATTAGCTACTGGTTCAACTACCTTGAATAATGGGTTGAACACTTATACTGCTGGGGTAGCTCAATTGAATGATGGTTTAACCCAGTTGCATAATAATTCAAAACTTCTTAGAGAAGGTGCTGGCAATCTAGCGGCTGGTAATAAAACATTAGCTGATACAATTAACAAACAAACTGATGTTATTATCAATCAATTGAACTCTAACGATACTAAGCAAGCGATCGAAGGTTTGAAGCAATTAAAACAACATGCGCCTGCGATCCAAAAACAATTGCAAGAATTGCAAAGTACAATGAACGGTTTACCTACTCTATTAGGTGGGATCAATTCAAGTGCTGATAAGTTCAGTCAAGATCTGACAACGAATTTAGGCAGTGCAGGGAACAATATTTCTGGCTCAGCTAAAGAAGTTGGTGAAGTGCTTGCAGCTAATAAAGACAAGTTATCTGCTGAAGATCAACAAAAATTAGCTGATGCGATCGCTAAGAACCAAGCAGCTGGTCAAAATATTCAAGCTGCTGGTGCTGCAGCTCAAACATTTAAAGATCAATTGACGCAAGCACAAAATAGCTTGGCACAGATCTTGCAAAAGGCGCAACAAATGCAAGGTTATGTGACCCAAGTAAATGCCTTGTTAGAGAAGTTAAATACAGTCGATACTTCTAAGTTAGATGAACTTCAAGGATTAACTTCACAATTAGAAGATTTGAAGGCACAGGTTGCTAAACTAGCTACTGGTTCAGAAACTTTAAAATCTGGTGTTAATGAATACACATTAGGTGTGGATCAAGCTTATGCTGGTGCAAGCAAATTAGTCGCTAATAACCAAGCTTTGACCTCAGGTGCAAGCAAATTAGCTGGCGGTTTAGGCCAATTGAATGGTCAAGTACCAACATTGACAGGTGGGATCAACCAACTTGCTTCTGGTACAGGTCAACTTGTAGCTAACTCTAATGCTTTAACCTCAGGTGCAAATCAATTGGCTGGTGGTTTAGGCCAACTAAACGCCCAAGTGCCAACATTGACAGGTGGGATCAACCAACTTGCTTCTGGTACGAGCCAACTTGCAGCTAACTCTAATGCTTTACGTAGTGGTGCAAGTCAATTAGCCGGTGGTTTAGGCCAAATGAATGCCCAAGTTCCTACTTTGACGTCAGGTGTGGACCAATTGGCTAACGGTACCCAACAATTGAATGCTAACTCACCTAAGTTAGCTGCTGGTGCTACTCAATTAGAACAAGGCAATAGTAAATTAGCGAAAGCCTTGGCACAAGGTTCAGAACAAGTAAACGATAATACGAAGAACTTATCTTCTAAGACTTCAAACATGTTTGCTTCTCCAACTGAACTCAAGCATAAGAGTTACAGCTACGTACCAAACTATGGTTATGCTTTAGCTCCATACATGCTATCAGTTGCATTGTATGTTGGTGCTTTAGTCTTCAACTTAGTTTACCCAGTCCGTCGCTTATCTGATCCAGATGCTAGTGCAACTGAATGGTGGTTGAGCAAGCTCTCAGTTGGGGCGCTTGTCGCTACTGGAACTTCAGTAGTCGAAGTTCTCTTGATGATGGCAGCTGGCTTACATCCAGATCATTTAGGAGCAACTTTGATCAATGCTTGGTTCTTTGCGCTTGCAAGTACCTTTATCGTGATGTTCTTGGCTGTCGCGTTTGGCAATATCGGACGCTTCCTTGGGATCATCTTCTTGGTCATCCAGCTTGGTTCTTGTGGTGGGTCCTTCCCAATTCAAGTTACCCGTGCAATGGGCGGCTTCTTCCAAATGGTAAATCCATTCTTGCCAATGACTTACTCAGTTTACGGTTTCCGTGAATCCTTGACATCAGGTCTAGGTGCAAATCAAGTTTGGATCTCTGTCGGAGTCCAATTGATCTATATCATCGCTTCGATCGTCTTACTTTGGGTAGCAATGAATGCTGAACGTAGTAAAGTTACTTACGTTGATGTTGAAGCTCAAGACTTAAACGACTAGAGTGTGAGACAGCACGGGTAACTCCGTATAGATAATAAGAGAACCGCTATGATGCGTATTTTGCATCATGGCGGTTCTTTTATTATCTACTAGGAGTTGTGCTGTCGAACACGTTTCGGCTATACAGCTCAGATGCGTATTTTGCATCATGGCGGTTCTCTTATTATTTACTAGGAGTTGCATTGTCGAACACGTTTGTATTATTGTTTTTCAAAGCCGACCATCAAGCCCCCGACTTCAGCGTAATAGCTACAAAGGCCACGAGTTGTAGTGAGCGTTATCTCGCAAGCAGGATAAGCTTCCTTGATCTTTTGGGAAAGTAACTTGGCCCCAATTTCATTGAAGCAATGGGCGATGCAGGCTTTTTTACCGTTGAAACCTTGTGCTTGCATTTCTTTTAACAGTAAACTGATAGCTTTGGCTTGCCCCCGAGCTTTACCGACCGGAGTGAGTTTTCCGTTAGTGTCAGTTCCGATGATACGCAGTTTGAGCATATTTGAGATCTTAGCGGCCGTAGCACTGATCCGTCCGTTATTGACTAAGTTGGTCAGGGATTCAAGGGAGAATAAAAGCCCTGTGTGTTGTTGATAAGTTGTTAATTTACTTTCGATCTCATTAAATGATGCATTAGCTGTGAATAATTTAGCGGCATATTCGAGCAAAAGTTGCATCCGTGGTCCCGCTGATTGTGAATCTAAAACGAGGATCTGGGCGTTAGGATGTTTCTCTAAATATTGTTCGCGTGCTTGCACAGCAGCCGAATAGCTCCCCGATAATGTGCCGGTGATCGTGATCGCAACGATGATATCAGCTTTACCAAAGGCAGTTAGCCACTGGTCGATATTGGGACAAGCAGTACTGCTCTTGGTAGATAATTTACGCAATTCATCGGTCATCGCTAAGACATCAAGGGTGGCATCATCGATGTATTCCTTGCCCCCAGCCATGATCGTGATCGGTACACTGGCAAAATCTGTGTCTGCTAAAGTTGTTACATTTGAGCCGGAATCGGCAATGATCTTATATTTCATCTCTATTATTCCTTTGTAGAAGTTTTTGTATACTTTTTAATCGGTTTTTGAAAAACTTATGGTATATTTGAGTATAAACAGGTGTTATCGATTTGTCAAAAGATATTGATAGCGTGAACGTGAAAGGATAAGCTATAATTTAGGAAAGGAAGTAAACAATGAAAAAAATTTTACAACAGGAAAATACTGCTTATTTTAAACTCCCCACTTTTGAAGAGATACCTGATGTGGGACTTTATTTGGAACAGACTGCTACGTTTATCAACAAGTATCTAGCACCACTTTTAGGTAGTGAATTGACCCCATCAATGATCAGCAATTATGTTAAGAAAAAAATGATTGCACGCCCAGAAAAGAAACAATATTCGCGCGAGCAGATCGCCTATCTTTTTTTTATCACTATTTCTAAGACGGTCTTATCCTTAGACGATTTAAAATTGCTTGTCAAAGTCCAACGCGAGACGTATCCGATCAAAACCGCATACACGTATTTTCGTGAAGAGTTGGAACAGACTTTACTCGCAGTCTTTGAAGAGCAAGCGTTGAGTTTTGAAACAGGGGAGCGTTCCGAGCAAAAGGTCATGTTGTATAACATTATCATTGCAGCTGCACATAAGATCTATCTGGAAAAATATTTTCAGTTGGTACGACAAAGAAACTGAGGTGGAATAAATGTTAGTGGTGGAACACTTAGCTAAAAACTTTGGCACCCTAAAAGCCGTCCAAGATCTGTCTTTTGAGATCAAAGATGGTGAGATCTTGGGGCTTGTGGGTCAAAATGGTTCGGGCAAGACGACGACTTTTCGGATGTTGTTAGGCCTGATGCAACCAACGGCGGGGAAAGTTCTCTGGGATGGCGAAAAGATCGGTGAAAAACAAAAAGATCTGATCGGTTATTTGCCCGAAGAACGAGGCCTTTATCCTAAAGAAACGATCGAACAACAGGTCATGTACTTTGGTAAATTACGTGGAAAAAAAACATGTGAGATAAAAGAAAAGCTCGACTATTGGATGGAGCATTTACAAGTTAAAGGTAACAAAAATGATAAGATCAAATCTTTATCAAAAGGAAATCAGCAAAAGGTCCAGTTGATCACCACTTTGATCCATGAGCCTAAATTAGTCATTTTAGATGAACCTTTTAGTGGGCTCGATCCTGTCAATGCTCAGATCATGCAGGATGCGATCATCGCTTTGCGCAAACAAGGCGCTTGTGTGATCTTTTCGAGTCATAACATGGCAAATGTGGAACAGATCTGTGATCGCTTGGTGATGATCAAAAATGGTCGGCAAGTTTTGGCAGGTAAAGTCCAAGATATCAAAGATTCGTTTGGGAAGATCAAAGTCTTTTTGGAATCGCCATTGACTAAAGCTGAGGTCCAAGCTGTTTTAGGGGTAGCCGATGTCAAAGAGCACAGACAAAGGTTAGAGATAACTTTATCTGACCCAGCAGTTGGACGAAAATTGTTTGAACTGGCAACAAAGGATGGATATATCCCGACCTTTAGCCAAGAAACGTTGACGCTAGAAGAGATCTTCAAACTAAAGGCGGGTGAGAAAGATGAACTTTGAGAAATTATGGGTGATCGCAAGTGATGTATATCGTAAAACGGTCAAATCACCGAGTTTTTTGATCGGGGTATTTATGCCATTTATCGTGGTTTTGGTCGGCTTTTTGATCGGTGCGATCATGGATAAAGGGCAAGAGACGACTACGATCGGGATCTATTCTAAGCAACCAGTTTTAGCCAAAGCTTTAGCAAAACAAAAATTGCCCGCTCTGAGGTTAAAGCAGGTGGATTCAGTCAAGGATGCTCAAAAACAGTTACAAGCTGAAAAGCTAGATAATTATTTAGTCGTGACTAAAAAAGATGGCGAGTTACTCAGTACAGTCTATGGTGAAAAGGTCCCCGATGATGCCACGATGGCTAATCTCCAACAGGCACTAAATAGCTTACAGACCTCGCTTAAAGCGGGTGAATATAAGTTGACATCAGACCAAGTTTTCGAATTGATGCGACCCGCTAAGCTTGAAGGTAAAGAGCTCTCCTTTACTGATGATGGTAAAGTCAAGACGTCAAATGATAGCTCAGGGGTCAAATTTGCCTTGAGTTATGCAGCTTGTATCTTCACGTTCTTTTTAGTTTTGACCTATGCGAGTTTGATAGCTCAGGAGATCGCGGGTGAAAAGGGAATGCGGATCATGGAAGTCATCTTATCCAGCACAAATGCCAAAACACATTTCTACGGTAAATTATTAGGGGTGATCTTAGCCGCTTTGACGCAATTGGTAGCAACGGGCTTCTTGCTTGGAGTTTCAGTCTTTATCATGCGCGATAACAGTAGTCTAAATGAAATGTTAGCTGATATAAATTTCACGGGGATCGAACCGAGTTTTATCATCTTGTTGCTCCTCTTTATCCTAGCTGGCTCACTCTTTTATGCGGTCTTAGCTGCTTTATGTGGTTCGTTGGTCAGTCGGGCCGAGGATGCACCAAAAGCGATCATGCCAGTAACGTATTTGATGATGGCGGGTTACATGCTAGGCTTGATCGTTGCCACAAATGATCCAAGTAACTTTGTCGTAACGATCTGTAGCTATATTCCATTTTTCTCGATGATTTTGATGCCGATCGTTTTAGCCAACGGAGCAGGTCTCATGGGGGCAAGTATTTCCCTGGTTATTTTAGTCTTAAGTACCTTGGTCTTAGCTGCCTTTTCTGCTAGAATGTATCGAGTAAATGTATTAGTCTACAATCAAAAGGGGATCTGGGCTTCCTTACGCCAATCATTGACGATGCTCAGAAAAGATGTCTGATCTGTGACCTCAGTCGTTAAATCAAGTTGGATCTGAGTTATAATGAAGATGAATTTAAGTAAGGGAGATGAAAAAGATGGAAAGAAGAAAGCCACGGCGAAATGAAGAAAAAAAGATCGAAATTTCAGCTAAGGGCAAGCCGTTTGTCCCAGGGACGCATGTCAAGTTCGTTTATCATCGCCATCACTACAAGGGGACCATCGAAAAGCAGTTACGTAATTCGGCGATCATCATCTTTGACCCTGAATTTGAGAATACAGTTACGGCGATCGAGTTGAAACAAAAGATCGTGATCAGTTATTCAAAAATGCAGGTGATCAAATAGATCGCCAAGTTAGGATAGTTTAAAAATGTTTTATAGGTTAAAGAAAAAGATCAGGGCCAAGTATCGTGAAGCGACCCCGATCCAATTGTTAGTTGCATATTATGGCATTGCTACGATCATTACTTTTGGTCTCTTGTGTTTACCATGGATCAAGTTACCTGATGCACCAGAAACGACGCTTTTAGATAATTTGTTCATGGCGATCTCGACGATCAGTGTGACGGGTCTGTCGACTTTTCCGATCGACCAAGTCTACAATGAATATGGTGTCATCTTACTAGAAATACTGTTCCAAGTTGGGGGCTTTGGGGTCACGATGTTAGCCACCGTTGCGATGGTCTTGACTGGTCGTCGCATCGGTCTACATCAACGCCAGCTGATCCAATTTGATATGAATCAACCGCGCTTAAGTGGGATGGTCAAATTAGTGACGTCGGTCTTTGGGTTGATGATCATGGTCCAAGTAGTCTTTGGACTGTTGTTTTCCTTGTACTTTATGTGGCGTCACGTCTATGATAATTTTTCTGCTGCCCTTTTCCATGGAATGTATATCTCGATCAGTGCGGTCACCAACGCTGGCTTTGATGTCACTGGGGACTCGATCGCACCGTTTAGACAGGATTATGGTTTTTTGATGATCATTATGGTCTTAGTCATCATCGGAAGTATCGGTTACCCAGTCTTGACTGAGATCGAGGCTTGGTTCTTCTACAAGTTGCGTTACCGTGGATTACGCAAGTTTAGATTTTCTCTTTTCTGTAAATTAGCGGTCTTTTTTGCAGCGATCTTTACGGTCGTGGGGACGATCTTATTGTATCTATCGGAAAATGGTGGGCTGCACTTGCGAGCTGATAGTTTGCATAACTTTATGTCAGCCATGTTTTACAGTGTTTCATCGCGTAATGCGGGGCTTCAGATCAACAGCATGAATGATTTTAATCATACGACCTTACTTTTACTGGCGCTGTTGATGTTCATCGGGGCTAGTCCAAGTTCTGTCGGTGGTGGGGTGCGGACCACGACGATCGGGATCTTTATCTTGTATTTGTATTCATTTATTCGTGGGCGCAACAATATCAATATCTTCAATCGGCGGATCAGTCGTGAAGATATCCAAAAAGCGATCGTGGTCGTGAGCTTATCGACATTGTTGTGTATTTCAGCTGTCTTTATCCTCTCAGCCACTGAGGATGCTCCGTTATTATCATTAGTCTTTGAAGTGGCTTCAGCCTTTGGGACGACAGGGCTATCGCTTGGGATCACAGATAGCTTGTCGACGGTCGGTAAGATCGTGATCATGGTCTTGATGTTTATCGGGCGGATCGGGATGTTGTATACCTTGATGTTCTTTATCAGGAAACGCGATCGTGATCTGAGTTATAAGATGCCAACTGAAAAAATTATTATCGGTTAGTAACAATGTGTTTCTTGGTAGCTAGTAGTTATTAAGAAACATATTGTAAAATAGCGTGCATTTTAAGGAGGAATAGTATGATTAAGAAATTGATACTTAGTTTAAAGATAGTGAGTAGTTTCTTATTAGGAACATTATGTACGGTAGGTATCTTGCTTTACTTAAGAGATATAACTATTGATCCACTTAAATATACATTTAAAATTTATCATGTATATTTTTGCATCACAATGCTACTACTGCCTATTTTTCGAGTTACGCATGAAAAATGGTTCAATACTTCTGAAGAATATGTTTCTCCTAGAGGTAAAGCACTACAACAACATCATGATGATATTGCAAATCAATATAAGGGAGGTCGCTGGTCAACAAAAGGGGTAAGAGTAAATCCCTATGAGTACACCACTCCGTATACATTGTCTTACGATAGTTCGTTAGATTGGACCTACGCCTTGATCAAAAAAATCTGTCTGAGTTTTTTGTTTATCCTTGCGGCACCGCTATTTTATCTGGCAGAAATGTTTTTAAAATCCTAAATTTTGTTGCTATCAAACATGAGCGATCTAGAGAAGCACTTGGGCGCCAAATTTTCAAAGCGCATTTTCTCCTTCTATGATATGTATTTAAAATGATGACGGCTGAAGTTTTTTGTTTCACCGTAATCTGAAATATCATGACCTGATCTTTCCAAATGGAATTCTGTAGTTCTAGTGATCCAGTCTCTGATAATCGTTGAAAATTGAGCGACAATCAATAGTACCGTCACTAATATGGTTTTTGACATTAACGATAATATGTTATAATCAAAAATATAGGGAGTTTTTTATCTATATACATGGAGTGTCTTTGGCACTTCATATTCTTTTGGTGGCTTTGGTCACTAAATTTCACTGGAGGCAATTGAATTGGAAAATGTAAAGCCACGTTGGCGTGAGGTCCTGGATATCTCAATGCCATTATGTTTGAGTTACATTCCGATCGGGTTAGCGTGTGGTATCTTGCTACATGCAGCTGGATTTAGCTGGATCTTAACAACGTTGGTCTCGTTGTTGGTCTTTTCTGGTGGGGCACAGTTTATGATCGCATCAATGTTGGTGGCAAATGCCCCGATGCATACGATCTTGATCATGTTGTTCTTTCTTGAATTACGCTATGCCTTACTTGGTTCGAGTTTATCGCAATATATGCGGGGGACAAGTAAAAAGTTCCTCTATCTTTTTGCAGCTTCGTTAAATGATGAGAACTATGCTGTCAACTACTTGAAATTTGCGACAGATAAGGGTTGGACACCTAAAGATGCACTTATGGTCGAACATTATTCATTACTTTTCTGGACAGGTGCTAACTTAATTGGTAGTTTGATCGGTAATATGATCAATATCAATTTGGATATCGTTGATTTTGCATTGACGGCGCTCTTCTTATACATGATCGTCATGCAGATCAAGAATGTTTTAACGATCTTTATCAGTCTTTTGTCAGCCGTTTTGGCGATCATCGCGATGGTCTTGATCAAGAGTACGATGGGACTTGTGGTGGCAACGTTGCTTGCTTCATTGGTCGGCTTTATGGTCGAAGATTATTTAGTCAAGCACGGGCATGAAAGAGGCTTCTTACTCAAAAAGATCAAGCCTAAAGCAAGTCGCAAAGTTATCAGCAAGTCAGGAGAATAGTTATGCATATGTCGAGTATGGATCATTTGATTTTAGTTTTATTATCAATGGTAGTGGCATTTTTGCCCCGTTTCATTCCGTTGCGTATCTTCTCTACCCGTGAGATCCCCCAATGGTTCAATGAGTGGATGAAATATGTGCCGGTATCTTTATTTACGGCTTTAGTCGTTAAAGATATTTTTATCAATACAAAGGATTACTCTTTTATTGGTTTAGGCTATCTAGCCAAGATCGTTGCAGCTGTTATCGTGATCGGGGTCGCTTACCGCTCACGTTCAATGGGACTTTCAGTCGTTTTTGGTTTGATCGCAGTTGCGTTATTAGCGTTAGTATTACCAGTATAATTATGAATGTTTAGACTGTTGCCAAAAGGTGATGGTCTTTTTTGAGGTGATTATCTGTTCTGAAAGTTTATCGGATGACAAGTGATCGGAAAGCTGAGGCAGTGGCTTGGCATAAATTAGCTGAAAGTGTCTGCGGGCTTATAGTAGAGGGCAACTTCCAGCCAAACTAGCCGATAAATGCTATAATGAACAAGATAGGGGGCGAAATGATGAAAAGATGGTTATGGTGGACCGTGATCGGACTTTTCTTAGCATTCATCTTTGTAGGGTACGGTGTGACTAAAAGAGTTGAGACCGCTAAAAGTTATAAGTCGGCTTTAGAATTGGGTCAAGCCTATGTTAATGATGGCAATTATGTTGCAGCTAAGGTCTCCTTTCAAGATGCATTGAAGAAAAAGTCTAATGATAAAACAGCTAAAGTCTATCTTGAACAAACTAAATGCTATGAAAAAGGACTTGATCAGATCGAAGACAAGCAATACAGTAAAGCACGGACAAGTTTTCAGCGAGTAGCTTCCAAAAATTATGGCCTAGGTATTTTGGTCAAGCGAGCTTCTGAAAAGCAGATGGAGCTTAAAGAAGTGATCACCCAATTAAAGAATTTTGAACAGATCTATGCTAGAGCTGATTCATTAGCTAAAAACTATGAATATACGTCATCTAATACCCAACTGGCAGTGATCTTAGGTTATGGTAGCATTAAGGACAACTACTATGACGATATTTTCCAAAAAGCGCAGGCATTAAAACGCTCAAATGATGCGAAGCTACGGGCTTTAGGCTATAATGTCCAACTACCCGTGGAAGATGAATTGAGTGCTGCCCAATTAGCACAACAAAATAACATTTCAAAAGAACAACTCAAACAGGCAAAAGTAGAGCTTAAAAAAAATGGCATCAATATTACTGATCTAGATGATAAGCAAATCATCAAAGTTATCTTGCAGGCGCGGGATGAACAAAAATCGATCGCTGAACTCGCCGAAGAATATAAGTGAGGTTCGTCCCAGGACGGGCCTTTTTTTGTGCGCAAAATGAGTATATTGATTGTTATTGATCGGACATTGTGCTATAACAAAATTAGTTAAAATATTTTTCATAATCCCACATTTGTTTTAGTATATACTTTTAATGCATATGATTTGACTAATTATTAAAAAGAATATATACTAAATTCGTAAAAAAGTTAAGCGGTTACAAAAAGTGTGTTTGGCATTTTGGGCGCCCATAATGTGTATGTACTTTTGTAAACGGTTAAATATAAACTAAAAGAATTTGGAGATGAGACAGATGGCAGAACAAAAGCAAAGCTCATTTGGGGCGTTCATCAATGCTAAGATATTACCTCCGGTCATGAAATTTGTGAATACGAAGGCGATCGTAGCATTAAAAGATGGTATGGTCTATGCCTTACCATTTATCATTATCGGGTCGATTTTTTTGATCTTGAATTCCTTCCCGATCACAGCGGTACAAGAATGGTTCAAAGATATTGGCTGGTCAGTCTTCTTTAACCAAGCATATCAAACAACATTTGCTATTATTTCGATTTGGACGGTAATTGGGATCGCCTATGTGTATGCAAGAAACGAAAAACAAGAAGCTTTACCTTGTGGCCTAACAGCCCTATCAGTTTTCTTGTTGTTACAAAATTTAGTTGTCAATAGTCCTTTAGTTTCAGCAATGGGTAAAGATGGTGCCGGGATCACAGACGCTGCTGGCAAGGTCGTTTATACTGGGACACAAGTTGCCGAACAGATCGATAAGTTACCTCAAGTCATCCAAAATTATTTGACCTCACCTGTAACAGGTGCGATCAACATGACCTGGTTAGGTGGCCAAGGGATGATCGCAGCGATCATTGTCGGTCTATTAGTTGGTTGGAGTTATACAGCGATGGCTAAGGCTGGTTGGAAGATCACCTTGCCAGAACAAGTACCAGCTAACGTAGCTAACCAGTTCTCAGCGATGATCCCATCTGGTGTGATCATCACGGTTTCGATGCTGATCTATGCCTTCTTTGCTAAAGTGTTCAACACTGACATGTTGCAATGGATCTATGATGTTTTACAAGCACCTTTGCAAGGCCTTTCTGACTCGCTCGGTGGTGCCTTGATCTTAGCTTTCATGGTCGTGTTCTTCTGGTTCTTTGGGGTCCACGGTGGCTTGATCATGGGTGGTATCGGTGGTGCCTTCTTACTACCAAATACGGCTGATAACGCTGCTTTACTCGCTAAAGGCGAATTGACCATGCAAAATGGTGCTCACATCGTAACCAACGAATTTTACAACAACTTCATCAATTTGACAGGTTCTGGGATCACGATCGGGCTTTTGGTCTTTACTTTGACAGCAGCCAAGTCAGTCCAATTCAAGTCATTAGGTAAAGTTGAAGCAGTACCTGGTATCTTTAACATCAACGAACCATTCTTATTTGGGATCCCGTTAGTCATGAATCCATGGTTGGCACTTCCGTTCTTTATGACACCGGTCGTCGTAGCACTTTCGACTTACTTGGTGATCTACTTTGGCTTAGTTCCACCAACTGGGGCTGCTGCACCTTGGACGACCCCACCGATCATTTCAGGTTTTTTGGTCGGGGGCTGGAAGATGGCATTATGGCAAGCGATCGTCTTATTGATCTCAGTTGCGATGTACTGGCCATTTGCTAAGAAATACGATAAATATCTCTGCCAACAAGAAGCAGCAAATGAAGCAAAATAATTATTTAGGAAAAGGATGAATTACAATGGCTGAAAAAATTATTATGTTAGCCTGCTCGGCAGGTATGTCAACTTCAATGTTAGTTGCAAAAATGCAAGAAGAAGCAAAGAATCGTGGAAAAGACTATGAGATCTTTGCTAAATCAGTGGCTGATATCGATCATCAATTTGAAACCAAAAAGCCAGATGTATTGATGCTAGGACCACAAGTGGCATATATGAAAGCTGATGTTCAAAAGAAATGTGATGATGCTGGAGTGCCAATGGAAGTTATCAACATGACAGATTATGGCATGATGAACGGTAAAAACGTGCTTGATGAAGCTGAAAAAATTATGGGATAGAGGATAAAGCAAGATGACAGATGAAAGAATGCAGATCGTCATGGGACTGATCATGGCGGGTGGCAATGCGAAAAACTGTGCTATCGAAGCGATCACAGCAGCTAAAAAAGGTGATTTTTCTTTGGCTAAAGAAAAGCTCAAAGACGCAAACCAAGCGATCGTGGATGCGCATAATGTGCAGACCGATATGTTAACTAAAGAAGCTCAAGGTGAACACACTGAGATCGATCTCTATATGGTCCACGCACAAGATCATTTGATGACAGGGATCACATTTGTTGATCTAGCCAAGGAGATCATTGCCGTCTACAAACGATTAGACGAAGAAGGTAAATAATTTAAAAGGTGCGCCTAGTACACAGCGCACCTTTTTTACTAGAGGTAAAAGTATATACATTAGGAGGGTGTCATGGAAAATCTGATCTTGATCGATATAGGAGGAACAACGATCAAATTTGGGCTAAACACAGGTGAGAAGTTGGAGCTATTACCAGCTAAGAAAACACCTAAGACGTTACCTGAATTTTATCAGTACTTAGAAGAGACAGTAAATGAGTTAAAAAAACAAGTACCTATCAAAGGTGTAGCGCTCAGTTGCCCGGGGGCAGTCGATCAAAAAACAGGTGTGATCGGGGGGGACAGTGCTTTACCTTATATTCATGGCTTTGATATTAGAAGTGAGCTCAAAAAGCGCTTTGGCTTACCGGTCAGCATCGAAAATGACGCTAATTGTGCTGCCTTAGCTGAAATGGCAAGTGGTGCTGGCAAAAAGGTCAAAGATGCGATCTTTTTAGTGATCGGGACCGGTGTCGGTGGTGCGTTAGTTGTAGATAAAAAGCTCCACCACGGAGCCCATCTTTTAGGGGGAGAATTTGGCTATTTACTCTTGGGCCAAGAGATGACAGTCAGTCAAATAGTTAGTCCAGTCAGTATAGCAGAGCGCTACAATGCCAAAACAAGGCAAGCTCTCAGCGGTAAAGAAGTCTTTGCCAAAGCCCAAACTGGTGACAAGATCGCTAGTGTAGAAGTCGATAATGCACTACAAACGTTAGCACTTTTGATCTATAACTTACAATATAGCTTTGACCCTGAACTCTTTATCATCGGGGGCGCGATCTCTAAAAATCCAGCGCTGATCCCGATGCTAGAACCAAAACTTGCTAAGCTAAGACAAAAAGTCAAGGCTGCTAAACTAGAGCCTAAAATAGCTGTTTGTCGCTATTATGAACAGGCTAATCTTTTAGGGGCTGCGATCAATTTTAAAAAAATGATGGAGGGATAACAATGTATACATTTCCAAAGGATTTTATTTGGGGCGCCGCTACTTCAGGGCCTCAATCTGAAGGCAATTTTAAAAAACGACATCAAAATGTTTTTGATTATTGGTATACTAAAGATCCAAGTGCCTTTTATGCTGGTGTCGGACCGGATACGACGTCTAATTTTTACAATGATTATGAAAACGATTTAAAGTTGATGCATCAAGCAGGGATCAAAGCTTTAAGAACTTCGATCCAATGGAGTCGCTTGATCGCTGACTTTGAAACTTGCGAAGTCGATCAAAAAGGTGCTGACTTTTATAGTCGTGTGATCGATGCTATGTTGGCTAACGGTATCACACCGTATATCAATTTGTGTCATTTCGATATGCCAGTTGAATTACAGCATAAATACGGTGGTTTTGAGTCTAAGCATGTGACGGATCTTTTTGCTGGCTTTGCCAAGAAGTGTTTTGAACTTTACGGCGATCGAGTCGATCATTGGTTTACTTTTAATGAACCCAAAGTGATCTTAGATGGTGGTTATCTCTATCAATTTCACTATCCGCTAAAAGTCGATGGACCGCTGGCTGTTCAAGTAGCTTATAACTTGAACTTAGCTTCAGCCAAAGCGATCAAGGCTTTCCGTGAACTTTATGGACAAGATAAGTCTAAAAAGATCGGAACGATCCTGAATTTGACCCCTGCCTATCCAGCAAGTGATAGTCCAAAAGATCAGGCAGCCGCTGAGTTTGCTGAGCTTTGGGCCAATAAGATGTTTTTAGAACCAGCTGTTTTAGGACACTATCCGCAAAAATTAGTTGAGATCTTAGAACGTGCTGGTGTTTTATGGGAACAAACACCAGCAGAGTTACAGTTATTAAAAGAACAGACCGTTGATGTTTTAGGCGTCAATTTCTATCATCCATTTAGAGTCAAAGCCCCAGCCGTTTCGCCAGATAGCTTACAGCCTTGGATGCCAGATATTTACTTTGATGAGTATGAGATGCCTGGTAGAGTGATGAATGTTGATAAAGGTTGGGAGATCTATCCTAAAGCTTTATATGATATTGCGGTAAATATCCGTGACAATTACAACAATATCGAATGGTTCGTTTCTGAAAATGGGATGGGTGTCTCAGGTGAAGAGCGCTTTATGGATAAAAATGGGGTAGTTTGTGATGATTACCGGATCGAATTTATGAAAAAGCATCTTAAAGCTTTACATCGTGGGATAAAGGCAGGCTCTAACTGTCATGGTTACTTTGTTTGGACGGGGATCGACTGTTGGTCATGGAAGAATGCTTATCGCAATCGATATGGGTTGATCCGCGATGATATCCATACTCAGATCAAAACCTTGAAAAAGTCAGGCCATTGGTTCAATGAATTGAGTAACAAGAATAGTTTTGAATAAAGTAAGCCCCTAAGTTAGATCTGGTCTAGCTTAGGGGTTTGTGTTCGAAGTATCGGGAATAAATAGTAAGAAAAAATGAGCGAACTGGTGAGGGGAAAACTCAGTTGTTTTTAATGACGCTCAAAGATAAATTGCGCAACATTCTAATAAATGATAACATAAGAAATATTCACAGGTGCAAAGTCAGGTCTAAAAGCTTTGCACTTAATTTTATTTGAGGTGCAGATCGTGCAAAAAAGAAGTATAAGTTTATTTTCAGCCACTATGTTAGCGCTTAGTTCTTTGATCGGGTCGGGCTGGCTTTTTGGCTCAAGTGAAGCAGCTAGTGTTGCTGGTCCAGCCGCAGTTATTTCCTGGGTTATCGGAGCAGTCGTGATCGGGATCGTGGCTTTTAATTACATCGAACTAGGGGTTATGTTGCCTGAAAGTGGAGGGATGAGTCGCTATCCTCAGTATAGCCATGGACCTTTGGTGGGGTTTATCGCCTCTTGGGCTAATTGGCTCTCGTTAGTAGCCTTGATCCCGATCGAAGCAGTCGCAGCTGTCCAATATATGAGTACTTGGCCTTGGAAATGGGCTAATTGGACTAATGACTTTATGCAAAATGGTCAGATCACAGGTAAAGGCTTGATCGTTGTCTTTTTATTTATGGTCGTTTTTACCTTGTTGAATTTTTGGTCAGTTAGTGTTTTGACGCGGTTTACGAATCTGATCTCAGTCTTTAAGATCGCGATCCCTTTATTGACGATCATTTTACTGATGAGTTCAGGTTTTTATGTAGAAAACTTTGGGAGCACCTGGCATGAATTTATGCCAAATGGCTCCAGTCCTGTTTTTGAAGCGACAACAGTTTCAGGTATCATTTTATCGTATAATGCCTTTCAAACGGTGATCAATATCGGCGGAGAGATCAAAGATCCACAAAAAAATATTTTTCGAGCGATCACGATCTCGTTAACGGTCGCAACGATCATCTATATCTTATTACAGATCGCTTATATCGGTGCGATCACGCCAACACAATTAGCCGACCATGGCTGGAGTGGCTTGAATTTTGATTCGCCTTTTGCTGATATCGCTATCTTACTTGGGATCCATTGGCTAGCTGTTCTCCTGTATTTAGATGCGTTTGTTTCACCTTTTGGCACTGGGGTCTCATTTGCAGCTACTTCGGGTCGGACTTTAGCGGCGATGACCTTGAATCGCCGAATCCCAAAGTGGTTAGGTGAAGTCGATAGCACTTATGGCAATCCGCGGTTTGCTTATTTAGCAAATTTTGCAGTAGGTGCTTTGTTAGTTATGGTCTTTCGTGATTGGAGCTTACTAGCTAGTGTGATGGCGACAGCGACTTTGATCGCTTATGCTACTGGACCAGTGACTGTGATGGCATTTCGCAAACTACGGCCAAATTATACGCGACCAGTACATTCCAAATGGATGCCTGTGATCGCACCAGTGACTTTTGTGATCGCAAGCTTAGCGATCTATTGGGCAATGTGGCCAACGACAGTTCAAGTTATTTTAGCGATCTTATTGGGCTTGCCACTGTATATTTATTATGACCACAAAAATGGTCAGATCTCATGGAGACGTCAACTCCAAAGTGGTGGTTGGCTCTTGGTGTATTTGGTCTTCTTGTCGGTGATGTCTTATGTTGGAAGCAAAGGTTTTAACGGACAAGACTGGATCAAATATCCCTATGATTTCTTTATCATCATTGGTGTGAGCTTAGGCTTTTATTATTGGGGGTTAGCGAGTCGCATGGCTGATAGCCCTGATCTGAGCGATGCTGATAAATTAAATGCTAGAGTGTAAAAAAGGTTTGGTCAGATCGACCAAACCTTTTTAAGCTTTCTTTTGGCGCCGGTAAGCCTCAGTGATGATCAAAGAACATTCAAATAAAAAACCGACTAAAAAAATACTTGCGATCGTATCGGTCGGATAGTGAACGTGAAGATAGATCCGCGTCAAAGCGATAATGATGATCCAAAGGACACCAACGATATGTAGTAAAGTTTTTAGTCCCTTTGTTTGGATATGTGGTAAAAATAAAAAGAAGACTAACAAGACAAACAAGGCAGTTCCAAAAGTATGACCACTGGGAAAACTATAACCATTGATCTCCACTAGCCGATCAGTGGGACGTGTTCGAGCTACAATATTTTTAACGATCCAATTGATCAGATTACAGAAAACGACAGTACTTAAAGCCCACAATGCGTCAGATGTATCATGTAACAAGTAAACGATCAAACAAAGCAATAAACAATAGATAAAGGACATCTCTGGTCCACCTAAAAAAGTTATTTTGTCGACTAAAGCGGTCATATCTGGAGTAGTGATCGGTAAGAGTAGCTTTTGGATAGCAGTATCAAAGCTAGTGATAAGAGGCGACTTTAGTTTGACCAAAGTTGCTAAAGTAAGAAAGATCACTAGATAGATCATTGCATATAAGGGACGGTATTTTTTATAAGTAAGGTGTGTCACCAAAATTCACTTCTCTCGTAATATTAGTAAACTAGTTTACATTTTACTACAAACCAACTTACAATTCACATAGCCATTTGCACCAGCCAAGGCTAGTTGGTATAGTAAAGATGTGAATCGTTGTCGCTTTTTAAAGCAAGGGGGATCAATATGTTACCTAAACGCAACTATGCTGAAATGATCATTATCTTACTTGGAGTTACTTGGTACTGTTTAGGTAGTTTGTTAGCACCATTGATCGTTGCACAAGATTTTTGGCTCAAGGCGATGCTGTTGCTACTACTCTTTGTGATGATCTTTGATATTTTGATAATGATCTATTGGCGCTAGAAAGAAGGATCAGATGAAGGTTACTTGGCAAAAAAAAGATACAAAGCAACAGACTTTAAAGAGTTTCTTACGCAAACAAGGGGTCAGTCAACGTCTGTATGGTAAGCTAAAAAAAGGATATGGCCAGGTCTTGGTCGATGGACAAAAAACAAAACTTGCAATTTTATTGGAGCACCCGGTTGCGGTCACCTTGGAATTACCGGCTGATGCTATAGAAGAAAATGTAGCGATCAGTCAGGGACCGATCGAAGTGGTCTATGAAGATGAATTTTGGCTCGTTGTCAATAAGCCTGCTGGGTTAACGAGTGTACCTGGGCCAAGTAATAGCACCGATACGCTGGTCAATCGGGTCAAGGGCTATTTTATCGAACAAAGATCAGCTATAAAAGCACCACGGATCATTACGCGTTTGGATCGCTATACGAGTGGCTTGGTCTTATTTGCTAAACACAGCTTTGCTCAAGCCCAAATTGCAGCTCAAGTCGAGTCTCATCGAATGGACAAGCGTTATTTTGCATTGGTCCAAGGGCAAATATCGCGTGAACACGGCTTTATCGAAGGCCCGATCGCACGTGTCGCTGACGATGTCAAATACCAGATCACACCTGAAGGCCGATTTGCTAAGAGTGAATATTGGCTTGAGAAGAGCAAGGCTGAGCTATCATTAGTTCAGGTCAAACTCCACACGGGGCGTACGCACCAGATCCGCGTCCATTTTAGTGAAAGTGGGCATCCGCTGTTGGGCGATAAGCTTTATGGCGGTGAGCGTAGTTTGATCGCGCGCCAAGCTTTACATGCTGGTAAGCTTGGTTTTATCGATCCATTCACTAAAAAACATCTGGAATTTTCCTGTCCTATACCACCAGATATGCAACTGATCATCGATAAAGAATTTGGAAACTGGCAGTCAGAAAGCCTGTAATTTACCAAAGTTCTGTTATAATGGATAAGTAAAGTTCTATTTGGAATAAATAAAGTGTTTCGAGGTACTTGAAATGACACCGAAAAAAGAAGACTATCTAAAAATAATATTTGAATTAGGCGGAAGAGAGAAGAAAGTCTCAAATAAACAGATCGCGATGAGTTTAAATATCGCGGCTGGTTCGGTGACGGAAATGGTCAATAAGCTAGTGAAAGAAGGGCTAGCAACACATGCTCCTTATGCCGGGATCTCTTTGACTGATGAAGGTGTAAAGGTAGCTGAAAAATTGGTTAGACGCCACCGATTATGGGAAACTTTTTTAGTTGAGAAGCTAAATTATAAATTACAAGATGTGCATAGTGATGCCGAAGTTTTGGAACATGTGACAAGTGATAACTTGATGGATCATTTGGAAGACTTTTTGAATCATCCTAAGTATTGTCCACATGGTGGGGTGATCCCTGATAAACTCGGACACTATGAAGAAGAAAGTCACTTGACGTTATCTGAAGCTAAAGCGGGAAGTACGATCACGGTCGATCGTTTTACTGATAATCATGATCTTTTGACTTACTTAGATGATATCGATATTAAGATCGGGGATACCTTAGAGGTGTTGGAACATGCGCCGTTTGAAGGTCCGATCCGTTTACGTTTTACCCAAAATGGGCAAGAAACAAGCATCGGTTATAAAGCTGCACATTATATTTTTGTCAAATAAGGCTTTTTAGTATCATTAAAAAAAAGCGTGTGCTATAATTATAATCGTATTTCTGTATAGGCTATTGTGGCTAGGATTTATCTTTGATAACTTTCTCCATTATGCGCTGATTAGAGGAATTACAATATATTTTTAATGTGCCGTGATCGGCGCAAGGAGGAGTTCAATTATTATGGAACAAGGAACAGTTAAATGGTTTAACGCTGATAAAGGTTTTGGCTTTATCACACGTGAAGATGGTAGCGACGTATTCGTACACTTCTCAGCTATCCAAGGTGAAGGCTTCAAGACTTTAGATGAAGGCCAACACGTAACTTTCGATGTTGAAGAAAGCGAACGCGGACCACAAGCTGCTAACGTAGTAAAAGACTAATAAGTGGTTTAAGTAATAACGCTTAGACTTTTGAATCGAAAAGAGGCTGTCTTGTACGGTCTCTTTTTTTGCTATTCTAGGGGGAATTTATGGCTAAAAAGGAATTAAAATTAAGCTGGTTATTATGTGGAAGTTTTATCGTTTCAGTCGGCAGTAGTTTGTTGTGGCCACTGACTACGATCTACATGCATAACTATCTTGGTCAAAGTCTGACGACCGCTGGGATCGTACTCTTTATCAATTCACTAGCGCTGATCGCGGGTAGTTATTTAGGTGGTCGGATGTATGATAAAGATCGTAAAAATGCCCGGCGCTGGTTGCTAGGCGCGCTCTTTTTATCGACGTCAGCGGTCTTTTTATTGATCTTTTTCAATGGCTGGCCGACATTTGCGGTGTTATTACTTTTAGATAACTTTGGTGGCGGGATCGCGATCACGATCGAAAATTCATTAGCCACTGGGATCAAAGAAAAAAGCTCACGTCAAGTTTTTAACATGTTATATTTTATGCAAAATGTCGGTGTCGTGATCGGAACGTTACTTGTTGGGGTGCTCGTTGAGATAAGTATCGAATGGATCTTTATCATCAACTTTATCTTATTTGCTTTCTTTTGGCTCGTGGTCTACCGCCATTATTATGTGCCAAAAGCTGCTTTGGTCAAAGAACAGGTAGCTAAAAAGGGTCAGGATAAGACACCACTGCGCTATGTCTGGGTCATAGGGGCGATCTTGCTTCTCTTTTTTGCGATCGAGACCGGCTATTCACAATGGCAAAGCAACTTGTCGATCTACATGGAATCATTAGGGATCTCCGTTAAGAGTTATGGTTTCTTGTGGACGATCAATGGGCTCGTGATCGTCTGTGGTCAGCCAGTCCTAAATAAGCTCTTGGATGATATTTTAAAGATCAAGCTGATCTATAAGCTTTATTTAGGTTCAGCCCTATTTGTCCTTGGCTTTTTCACCTTGTTATTTGCTACGGATTATCCTCACTTTATCTTAACGATGGTGATCGTGACTTTGGGTGAGATCTTGACTTTTCCAACGATCCCAGCCGTTGTTGATAACTTGAGTACTTTAAGTGAAAAGGGCAAATACCAAGGCGCAGTCAGTGTTTTTGCTGCTTTAGGGCGGGCGATCGGTCCCTTAGCTGGTGGCTTGATCGTGGATAATTCATCGTATAATATGCTATTTACCGTGATGATCGCCTTGATGGGGCTCGCAACGCTCTTTGTTATTGTAGTAGCCCAGTTCAATTTAGTTAAAAAATAGGTCAAAAGGTATGCCTAAAGCTTAGGCGACCAAATAATAAGCCCTCACCAAGTTTTTGGCGAGGGCTTATTTTAATTACCTTCAACGTCGACTTGAGCGGAATCTGAAAGGGTATTACCAGTCGAAGCTTGTTTTAAGTTGAGAGCTGAGCGTAAGAGATCGGTGATCCGTTGTTTTTCTTCGGTCGTGGGAACTTCAAATGATTCACCGTTGATCATTTGCCCTTGGCCACGTAAGCTGTCGGTTTGCATGTCGTGAGTGGCGACGCGATATTTACTACCCAAGATCACGAGATCATCAAAACTTAGATCGGTCACCATTTGTTTGGAGATCGTGGAAAGGAATTTCTCATTGATCAGGTTAGTTAGATCTGCGCCTTTAAATGCAACTTGCGTCAAGACCTGGCGTTGTCGAGCTTGTCGACCATAATCACCGTCAGGATCATCATAGCGCATGCGGACGTAGGCTAAGGCACGTTTACCGTTCATATGGGTCTTTTTGCCTTTTTCAAAGCTTTGTCCGTCATAAGTAAATGTTAATAAGGGATCAACATCAACGCCCCCAACGGCATTGATCAGTTTCTCCAAACCGCCCATATTGATCGTTGCATAAAAATCGATCGGGACGTTGAGATATTTTTGGACAGTTTTGACAGCCGTAGCTGAACCACCGTATTCATAGGCGGAATTTAGTTTGCTAGGGAAGTATTCTTCATGTCCCGAGATAGCTACTTCAACATCACGAGGTAAGCTGACCACGGTCATTTTCTTTTTCTCAGGATTTAACACGGCTACGATCATTGTGTCGGTCCGTCCTTTGAAAGTCCGGCCCAAAGCCCCAGTATCAGTCCCCATCAAAAGTACCGAGATCGGGTGGCCATCTTTTAAGGTCGAATTGACATCACGTGCTTTGGTGATATTTGAAGAATTATAGATCGAATCAGCTGCTTTTTTGGCACTGATATATTTTTTATAAGCATAGTGTCCGCCAAAGATCAAGGTGACCACAATGACTAATAGGGTCCAAAAGAAACATCCCCGGCGCTTAGAACTAGCTTTTGCGTGGCGCTGTTTTTGCGCTTTACGTGTTTTTTGATTACGATAAGTTTCACGGCGACTGGGGATCGTAGCGCTAGATCTAATGGAGCGGTCATCAGGGCGATTTTGATTGTTGCTTGGCATAAAAATTAGTCCTTTCTTTAAAATCAATGGTGGCCTACGATAACGCTAATGATCAAGATCAATAAGACCAAACTGGTTATTTTGACGTAAAGCATATCCTTTTCTTGGTAAAAGGCATAGATCGAGATCACAACGCGTAAGACAGGGGTCAAGATCAAAAGATAGATCCCAGCCATCATATAAGCATACGCCTTAAAACTTATGAGTCCCTGCCAGATCGCAGGTAAAGTAGTTGGAAAGCTCGTATTAGGATAACCACTGTGACCTGTGATCAAAAACATTGCAAAGCCTAAGATCATTACGGCAGCTGAGAATAAGACGCCGATACGCATTATTTTACCGATCACGATCTCAACTGCTAACATTTCTTTTCGGGTAGAGTTATTTTTTGGCATTTTAAATCGTCACCCCAAATCCTTTAAGAATCATCTGTAACCCTAAGTAAAGTAGGATCGGGATAAAGATCAGGCGAATGATCTTTGAAGGTAAGATCTGCATGATCCGAGTCCCGATCGTTGAACCGCCTAAGATCCCTAAGGCTAAGGGAACTGCTAGATCGGGTCTGATCGAACCATTAAAGAAATAGACCGTTGCACTAGCTGCAGCTGTAACGCCCATCATTAGATTGCTGGTAGCACTTGAAGGCTTAAGGGGCATCTTCATTGCTCCATCCATTGCCATGACTTTAAAGGCGCCTGAGCCGATCCCAAGCATCCCAGAAGCTAGACCTGCTCCAAGCATGATCAAGAAACCTCCGGGAACATTTTCCACTTGATAATCGACCTGTTGTTTAGTGTTTTTATCATAATAAGAGCTATTAAGATTGAATTTTTCCGCCCATTTATCGGCATGGACTTGCTGTAAGACTTCTTGCCCACTTCGCATTTTGCGGTACATGTTCCAGCTAGAAAAGACCAACAGACTGCCAAAAAGAATATATAAGATCATCGGATCAAAGGCTCCAGTCAATAGGGCTCCGATGATCGCCCCGATCGTAGTTGCGATCTCAAGAAACATCGCGACCCGTAAGTTCAACACATCATCTTTTAAAAAAGCGATCGTTGAACCAGAACTGGTTGCGATGACAGCGATGATACTAGCTCCGATCGCATATTTGATATCAAGCCCCATCGCGAGAGTGACGATCGGGGTAACGATCATCCCACCACCGATCCCGAGAATAGATCCCATGATGCCGGCAAAAATACCGACACCGAGCATAAGTAGTGCTGTATGTAGCATATTAAAACTACCCCTTTATCTATTTAAAATACTAAACATATTAATTTTAGCAAATTATCACAGTATAAATTTTAATAATTTATTAAAGTATGTTCGTGAATCATTATAACAAGGGTTAAGCTCTACTCAAAGCGATTTAAAGGTTTAAGACGATTAGACCCGCAAAAAGAATTTACGTTATAATAGTAAAAATAAGTAACGAAAGGATACAAAAAAATTATGGTTTATTGTCAACGCTGTGGGCGCAAGCTCGATGAAGCGCACCTGCATTGTCCTTATTGCGGTGTCTTGCAAGAACGTGAGCTAGATGGTGAGAAAAAACCTTGTCGTAAGTGTGAAGAAAAGATCCCCGTCAACTCTAATTATTGTCCTTATTGTGGGCATGATCAAGCGATCTTTGAGTACCGTGAGACACCAAGAGAAACTGAGGAAGATAAGGCCAAGATCACGCCTGAGCCTAAATTTGAAAAAGATGCTCAGGATCTAGCCGAATTGATCGACCAGATCAGAGCGGAAAATGAAAAATATCTGGCTAAAAGACAAGCTGATGCCAAAGCAGCACAAGAAAAACGGACTTTTGGGAAAAATGAAAATCCCGAGCCTAACTTGATCGCATCTACTAAATTGATGTTACGTGATACGTTTAGAACTGATAAACGAATGGGGCGCGCCGACTTTTGGTGGGGCTATTTAGGGATCACGATGTTAACAGTCTTGTTGACGTTCCCCCTTGCGCTTATTGTCCAAATTTGGCAGGCGGTGGCACCGGGTTCTGCGATGATGGCAATGGAGATCATGGTTTATTTTTTGATGTGTTTTTATATTTTAGAAATGTTTACGGGTTTGATCAGACGTTTTCGGGATGCTGAGATCCCTGTGCTCTATGTTGTTTTAGCTTTAACAGTAGTTGGTGAGATCATTTGCTTATTTTTAGCAACGCGCCCCCAAAAAGTGACGAACTTAGATTACACCTTTGAAGCGCAAAATAAAAAGCGACAAAATGATCAAAATAAACCGGATAGATGATGGTAATTAAAGCAAGGCAAGCGTATAATTTAGATAATAAATGTCGCCAAACGAGGTGGGTGCGATGTTAGAGACAAGGCGTCTTTTGTTGCGAAACTTTGACCCATTAGATGCAGCCGATGTTTTAGAATACACTAGTCAAAAGCAAGTAGCCAAAGATGCGGGCTTTATGCCGTGTGAGACGCTGATGCAGGCGTTATTTTTTGGGAAAATGTTGCAAAGTAAAAAGCATTTTGTGATCGAGTTAAAAAAACAACAAAAAGTCATTGGAAATATCGGTCTATATGAAGTTTCTCCCCACCAAGCTGGACTTGTCTTTGAAGTGGGCTATGTGCTAAATCAAAATTATTGGCATAAAGGTTATATGACTGAGGCGCTCAAGGCACTTAGCCAGTTCGCTCAAAAAAAAGGTGCGGTCGGTCTAGAAGCACGAGTCGCTAAGCGAAATCAAGCCTCGATCAAATTGCTAGAGCGCTGTGGCTTTAGAGTCGTCGAAAAATATGTTGTCAACGAGTGGTTCGTTGTTAAAGAAAATCGTTCACAATTGTTATTTTATAAACAACTATAGGGGGTGAAAATATGCAGTTAAAGCGAGGGTTTGAACAATCAGTTTGTATTTTAGCGTTGCTAGCGACGCAAGAACAAGATATTCCCTTATCCTCAACTGTGATCCACGCCCGACTCAAAGGCTCGCAGACTTATCTGCGTAAATTGATGCGAAAATTGGTCGTTGGTGGTTTAGTGACTTCAGCTTCAGGCAATAATGGTGGCTTTAGATTAGCTCGTGATCCAGCTGAGATCGATCTAGCGCAGATCGTTGAAGTTGTCGAAGGACCGTTGGTATCTTATCCAAGCACCAACTTATTCAATGCGGTCTTTTCGGATTTTAAACCTTTGGCTAAGGAAGGTAATAGTGCGATCCAACGAGCTTTTGCCACGGCAGATGCGCTTTGGATAAAGCAATTAGCTAAAGTCACGATCTATCAATTACTATGCGAGACTTTTAATACCAAGATAATTCCCCGGATCGATTGGAATCAGTTGGGCGGTGGCGACCCCGATCAGATCGAAGCTTTGATCAAGAAGATAAAAAATAGTTTGAAATTATGAGCAAAACGCGTACGGAAAGGGCCGGCGCGTTTTTTTTAGTTATCTGAAAAGGCTGCTTTACACTTTGGTTTACACTCTACTTGAAAATAAGTTGTGTTATGTATATAGTTATAACTAGAAGTAAGAAAACGTTTAAAATTGAGTAGGGGGAATTAAGTGTGGCGGAAAAAGAATATTACGGCGCGGATGCGATCGTTGATAGTTTGATCAACCATGATGTTAAATTTGTTTTTGGGATCCCGGGAGCTAAGATCGACCGGGTTTTTGAATTGCTCGAACATCCTAAAGATCCACGCACACCAAAATTTGTTTTGACGCGTCATGAGCAAAATGCAGCTTTCATGGCTGCAGGTGTAGGGCGGATCACAGGTAAACCTGGGGTCGTGATCGCAACGTCAGGTCCGGGAGCGTCTAACTTGGCTACTGGCTTGGTAACTGCTACAGCAGAAGGTGATCCTGTTTTAGCGATCGCTGGTCAAGTACAACGAACAGACCTTTTACGCTTGACGCACCAAAGTATGAAAAATGCAGCTTTGTTTGAACCGATCACGAAATACAGTGCAGAAGTCCAAGAACCAGAAAATGTTTCAGAAGTGATCGCTAATGCTTACCAAGAAGCTGAAGCCGCTAAACAAGGTGCAAGTTTTGTTTCAGTACCACAAGACGTGACAGATGGTAAGGTCAAGACCAATGTGATCGAGCCTCTTGAAGCACCTAAATTGGGACCAGCCAGTCCGATCGAATCGACTTTACTCTCCCAACGTATCAAAGCTGCCAAGCTGCCAGTTCTTTTGTTAGGGATGCGGGCTTCTGATCCTGAAACGACTGATGCGATCCGCCGTTTGATCGCTGCGACCCATTTACCAGTGGTCGAAACTTTCCAAGGTGCAGGGATCATCCCACGTGAATTGGAAGATGATTTCTTTGGACGGGTCGGTTTATTTAGAAATCAGCCTGGGGACCAATTGCTAAAGAAAAGTGACCTTGTGATCGCGATCGGATATGATCCTATCGAATACGAACCACGTAACTGGAATTCTGATCGCAGTGCTAATATCGTAGTTATCGATTCGATGCGAGCTGAGATCGATAAGAATTATCAACCAGAGCGTGAATTAGTTGGCGATATTTCACAAACATTAGATTTCTTGTTGCCATATATGAAAGGTTACTCGGTCCCAGAAGAATCAAAGGCTTACTTGGATTCATTGCGTAAGACTTTGCAAAAACGCGATGTGCCACCTGAAGTTACCAAAGATCAAGTTCAAAGTCATCCATTGAGCATCATCCAAGCTTTACAAGATCGGGTCACAGATGAGATGACCGTGACAGTTGACGTTGGTAGTTTCTATATTTGGATGGCACGTCACTTTAGAAGTTATGAACCACGTCACTTACTCTTTAGTAACGGGATGCAAACCTTAGGAGTGGCTTTACCGTGGGCGATCTCAGCGGCTTTAGTCCGTCCTGATACCAAAGTGGTCTCTGTTTCAGGTGATGGTGGCTTCTTGTTTTCATCACAAGACTTAGAAACTGCGGTCCGATTGAATTTAAATATCGTACACATCATTTGGAATGATGGTAACTACGATATGGTCAAATTCCAAGAAGAGATGAAATATGGCAAGTCGGCTGCTGTTAAATTTGGACCAGTTGATTTTGTGAAATATGCAGAAAGCTTTGGAGCTAAGGGTTATCGTGTCAATAAAGCTTCGGAATTAGAAGAAGTCTTAGATAAAGCCTTCAAAGAAAAGGGACCAACGATCGTGGACGTACCGGTCGATTACAGTTTCAATCAAGAGTTAGGTAAGACGATCTTAGAAGATCAATTACACTGATCGAGGTAGAGGATATATGGAAAAATATGCAAGTCGGGTCTATCAACACGGGACCCTAGGAATGTTAGTCCCTGGTCTGTTTGAAGGCACATTGACGGTAGCCGAATTGTTAGAGCATGGTGAGCTTGGGATCGGAACTGCTAGTGGGCTAGATGGTGAAATGGTCTTATTAGACCACACACCTTATTTGGTCCAAAGTACAGGTGAGGTCCGGATCTTAAAGCCAGAGGAAAAAGTTCCTTTTGCTACGGTCCACTTTGAGCAAGCAAAAGATACATTTACGGCTAGCGCTCTGACCCAAAAACAGTTAGGCGAGCAGATCTTGGCTAACTATCCGTACAAAAATCTGTTCTTTGCAGTTAAGATCACGGGGCGTTTTAGCAAAGTTAAAACGCGCGCCGTTGAAAAGCAAACACGTCCGTACAAGACATTGACGCAAGTGGCTGATGAACAGGCCTTGTTTGATGCTGAAGCGATCACCGGTACGGTCATTGGTTATTTTGCACCCGAAATGTTTCAAGGGATGGCAGCAGCTGGGTATCACTTGCATTTCTTAGCTGATGATAAGTCAATGGGAGGGCACTTACTTGATTTTGAGATCGAACAAGCTACAGTCCAATTGCAGCCGTTTGCTACGATCGAACAACATTTCCCAATGGCAGATCAAGAATTTTTAGAGAAAGACTTAGCGATCGCGGATCTACATGCTCAGATAAAGCAAGCTGAAGGACAAAATTAAAGATATGGCTTGCAATTAGATCGCATCCAAGTTAAAATTGAAAACGTCGAAGAAGAGGTCGCAAAAACCATCAGTAGCTAGGTGGAGTTGATAAAGCAACGCTAAAATCTAGTGAAAGGGGAATTTGCCGAAGCCTAGACAAACTTTATTTTGTCTAGGCTGGGGCCCGGTTTAAGAGATCGGGAACTGTCGTAGTGATAAACTACGGAGCGCTATCGAGATGAGTGGCAGTTTGCTACAAGAATGAATTGATAGATGATCAAAGCGCACTTTCGATGTCTCGGAGGTGCGCTTTTTATATGCTTGCACGACTTCTCTAAAAAATAGGAGGAATTTTCATGGCAGAGAGGAATACAATGAAGCGATCATTGAAGACAAGACATTTGTCGATGATCGCACTTGGTGGTAGTATCGGGACTGGTTTATTTGTGGCCAGTGGCTCAGCGATCTCGACCGCAGGACCTGGGGGCGCTTTAGTGGCGTATCTAGGTATTGGTCTGATGGTCTACTTTTTGATGACATCATTAGGGGAAATGGCAACTTATCTCCCCGTGACAGGTTCGTTTGCGACCTATGCGCGTCGCTTTGTTGATCCGGCATTTGGTTTTGCGATGGGGTGGAATTATTGGTTCAACTGGGCGATCACATTAGCAGTCGATATCTCGACGGTCGCCTTAGTTTTGAAATTTTGGTTCCCCCATGTTCCAGCCTGGGTCTTTAGTTTATCAGCGTTACTACTCATCTTTTTGATCAATGCTTTATCAGTTAAATCTTTTGGGGAAGCTGAATACTGGATGGCTTTGATCAAAGTTGTAACAGTTATTGTCTTTTTAGCAGTTGGTTTGTTGACGATCTTTGGTATTTTAGGTGGTCATGCAACTTACTTAGAAAACTTCACTACAGGTGATGCCCCATTTGTTGGGGGGATCCCAACGATCTTGAGCGTCTTTGTTGTGGCCGGATTCTCTTTTCAAGGGACTGAATTGATCGGTATTACAGCAGGTGAGACTAAAGATCCTGAAAAGAGTTTACCAAAAGCGATCAAGCAAGTCTTTTGGCGAATCTTGCTCTTTTATATTTTGTCGATCTTTGTGATCGCCTGCATCATTCCTTATACTAGTCCAAACTTATTAGGTTCTGAAGCAAGTGATATTGCGATCAGTCCATTTACCCTGGTCTTTAAGCGGGCGGGACTTGCTTCAGCTGCTTCAGTGATGAATGCTGTTATCTTAACTTCGGTCTTATCGGCTGCTAACTCAGGGATGTATGCTTCAACGCGGATGTTGTATGCTTTAGGTATCGATGGCGATGCACCGAAGATGTTTGCGCGGGTCAACTCACGTGGGATCCCGATCTTTGCTTTGATCGGGACGACGATCGTTGGGTTGTTGACCTTTTTAGCAAGTATCTTTGGTAACCAAGTTTATACATTCTTAGTAAGTGCCAGTGGTTTGACTGGTTTTATCGCGTGGATCGGGATCGCAGTCTCGCATTATCGTTTCCGCCGTGCGTTTAAAGCGCAAGGCCATGACCTAAGTGAGTTAAAATATAAGGCTAAGTGGTTCCCATTTGGTCCGCTCTTAGCTTTGGTCTTGTGTATTTTAGTCATCATTGGTCAAGATATCCAATCATTTAAGGACTTTAACTGGCAAGCGATCGGGGTCTCCTATATGTCAGTTCCATTGTTTATCATCTTGTATGCTTACTATAAGATCAAATATAAGACGAAAGTTATTCCATTAGATAAAGTGGATCTGACCCCCCATGATATTTCCAAAGAAAAAATGGAAACGCAAGAAAAAATCGATGAAAGTCTAGAATAGGCTTGCTATTTTACAAAATAAATATTATGATACTGGTATAAATAATCGAAACATCTGAGTTCGCCATAAGTAGGCATGACAGAGACATGGTGGTTGCTGCAAACCATGACGCCGAAACTCCAGCGTAACCTTGTATGGGCGGGTAATGCCGCACGGGAAAACCGTTATTTATATGTGAGTGCGATGTTATGTCGAACTTGGGTGGTACCGCGAAAAGAGTCTTTTCGTCCCAATATCGGGGGCGGAAAGGCTCTTTTTTTCGATTAGATAAAATAATTAGCTAAATTAGGGGGCAATAAGATGTTAGATATTAAAATGATCCGTCAAAATCCAGATGATATCAAAGCGCGTTTAGCAACACGTGGTGTGGAAGCTGAAACGATCGATACATTATTGGAAAAAGATAAAGAACGCCGTGAACTTTTGGTGCGCTCAGAATCTTTGAAGCAAAAGCGTAATGAAGTATCCGAAGCGATCGCGCAAGCTAAGCGTAACAAAGAAGATGCGACTGAAGCGATCACAGCAATGCGTGAAGTCGGTGGTCAGATCAAGCAACTCGATGCACAATTAGCTGAAGTTGAAGAGATCGTTCATGATATGGCTGCACGCTTACCTAACTTGCCTAACGAAACGATCCCAGTTGGGCCTGATGAAGATTATAATGTTGAATTGCGCAAAGTGGGAACACCACGTAAATTTGATTTTGAACCTAAAGCTCACTGGGATATCGGTGAAGATCTAGGTATCTTAGACTTTGAACGTGGAGCTAAAGTTTCTGGTGCACGTTTTGTTTACTATAAAGGTTGGGGTGCTCGTTTAGAACGTGCTGTCTATAACTTTATGTTGGATGAACATGCTAAGGAAGGCTATACCGAAGTTTTGCCGCCATATATCGTAAATGCTAAGACAATGTATGGTACGGGACAATTTCCTAAGTTCAAAGAAGATGTTTACCAAGTAAATGGTGAAGATATGACTTTGATCCCAACTGCAGAAGTCCCATTGACTAACTATTATCGTGATGAAGTTATCCCAACAGACCAATTGCCAGTTTACTTTACCGCATTGACACCAAGTTTTCGTTCTGAAGCTGGTAGTGCAGGGCGTGATACGCGTGGCCTTATTCGGATGCACCAATTCAATAAAGTTGAAATGGTCAAGTTCGCTAAGCCAGAAGAGTCATATAACGAATTAGAAAAAATGACTCAAAATGCCGGTGATATCATGGAAAAATTAGGCTTGCCATACCATGTGATCACTTTATCGACTGGTGATATGGGCTTTAGTGCAGCCATGACACACGACCTTGAAGTTTGGATGCCGGCGCAAGATACTTACCGTGAGATCTCAAGTTGTTCTAACTGTGAAGATTTCCAAGCACGGCGCGCACATATCCAATATCGTGATGAAAATGGCAAATTGCAATTCGTGCATACTCTAAACGGTTCAGGTCTAGCTGTTGGTCGGACAGTAGCGGCTATTTTGGAAAATTACCAAAATGAAGACGGTTCGGTCACGATCCCTGAAGCTTTGCGTCCATATATGGGTGGTTTAGAGAAGATCACAAAAGATGATCCCGAAGCATAATTATTAAGATGTTTTGAAATAATGTGGTCAATGTTGCATAAATGATGAGAGATCCAGCATGATTTTGTATCGTGTTGGGTCTTTTTGTATTGTTAATATGGGATGGAAGTTGCACGAATAAATGGGATAACGTAAAATGTAACAAGTAATTTTTTGAAAGGATCGTAAAGAGATGACAACTTTTTATTTAGTACGCCACGGTAGAACTGAGTATAATCGTGATGGCCGTTTGCAAGGTGCTGTACATGATTCACCATTATTGCCCCAAAGCATAGCCGATGCAAAGCAAACTGGTAAAGCTTTAGCTGATATCGATTTTGTAGCGGCTTTTTCCAGTCCGCAAAAGCGAGCTTTAGACACTGGTAAAAATATCGTAGCTCAATTTAAGCAGCCATTACAGTTTGAAACTTTAGCTGATTTAAAAGAATTTGATTTTGGGATCTGGGATGGTGATCTAGCGACTAAGCATCAAGCTGATTGTATTTGGCAGACATTTTTGAATGATCCGCTCAATTTTGATGGTAGTGAGATCAAGGCGGAAAACTATTTTGAATTAGCCACACGGGTAAAAAGGGCTTTGACTCAGATCGCTAAACGTTATCCTAAAGGCAATGTTTTAGTGACGGCACATGCGTTGGTGATCACTTTTGGTGTTAAATATCTTTTAGGAAAAGATCTTAATACCATTCGCCGTGAAGGACTAGTTGCTAATACGTCAGTAACGGTTTTAGAAGTCAAAGATAAAGCGACATTTGAACTTCTAAAATGGAATGATACAACACACTTAAAATAAATTTAAAAAAATTGTTGACGTGGGCAATAAGACTTGGTAATATATTATTTGTCGTTGAGATGACGACAACAACTTGAAAAAAGTTATTGACATTGAGTTGTTGATAATGATAAGATATAAAAGTTGTTGTTGAGATCGACGATAACAAAAAATAAAATATTTATTGACAAATCACTTGATGATTTGGTAAAATAAATAAGTCGCCTAGAAATGATAAATAAATAATTATTTAAAAAAGTTATTGACATCAATTCTGCGAGATGATAAAATAAAGAAGTTGTTGCTAAACAGCTGATTTATAAAAAGTAGATCTTTGAAAACTGAACAAAGTTTCGATAAGCAAATGTGCAGGGTCTCTTG
>NZ_BCVJ01000004.1 GCF_001591685.1 Ligilactobacillus murinus DSM 20452 = NBRC 14221
TAAACTGCGATTTATTATCTTAATATACGAACGCTGCAAATAAAAACGTCTCTCAGCACAAAATCGTAAATAATAATGGTGATTATCATTCTGTTATAGAAAATATGCTAAGCTAATTCACCCTAGCTCCTTGCAAATATGGCATATTTAGACGAGCTAACGAAAAAGTGATAATTACTATTGTTGTTACGAATGTGAAAGAGACCCATAATAAAGTTTGACGTTCAATTGGATATAAAAAATAGTGGAGGGAAATATGATAATTTATTTTATTTCAGATATGCACTTTGGAGATCAAAGTGTTATGAGTAAATATGATAAGCGACCATTTGAGACACTTGATGAGATGGGGAAGACAATGATTCAAAGGTGGAATGGGCGAGTATCGAATAATGATAAGGTTTATATTCTAGGTGATATGTTTCACAAGAGTATTTCCGTAGAAAAAGCTGAGGGTATCTTGTCACAATTAAATGGTAAGAAATATTATATTATAGGCAACCATGAAGAAACTGTTGAGCAAATGCGTGGTGAATGGCTTACAAGAATGCTACACCATTGTGAAAATGAATCAATCATTCAACTTCTGTCCTATAAAGATACTGAAGTGCTTAAAATTAATGGTTGGGAAGTTATATTAAGCCACTATCCAATGTTGGCAAACAAGAATACTTTTAACTCAAACAATAAACGAACCATTCATTTGTATGGGCATGTTCATAACTCTCGAGAAGAGACGTTTTTTCAACTTTCAAAACTTGCTCGCATAGATCATAAAGGCTCCATTAATAAAAACCTATCATTAAACGTAGGGTGTATGATGCCATATATGAATTATACACCCAGAACACTTGATGAATTGATCTATATTGCTAAATGTGAGAACGAAATATTGTTTTCTATTAGACGTAACAGTTATGCTTTTATAAGTCTCAATAATCAATTAAAGGACTTGGAAAAGTGCCATGATGACTGGTTGTTGGAACAAATTGCGAATAAAGACAATTCAATCTAAGTTTTTTTATTTAAGTGGTTGTATTGAACGATCAACAATATCCTAATCAGCTGAACGGTGTAAATAAAGACGCCTCTCAGCGCACAAATTTTGAATTTAACTCAAAGCGAGTAGGAGACTTACTAGGATCATAGTATTCCGGTGGGTCTCTTTTTATATAATCTAAAAGTATATGTTGGTTCTTTTTACTATAAACATGTTAGGTTATAATAAAGTGGTAAACATAATTAAGGAGAACAAAAATGTCAGTAGAACCAAAGGGATTAGAACATATACGTTCTGTGCTTGAACAATTTGATAATAAGTATATAACAGATACAGGTGTTTTAAAACGTAATAATGTTATTGAGGATCTGGATAAATACGATCGTGACTTAATGACGGCATTATTATCAGATGAATTGATACATGATTCATATACCGAAAAGATTGCAGGCGTTGAAGTATTCAAGCTTAATCAATTCATTGAAATGCTTGAGTTTAAGAGTTATTGGGAAGATAGCTATACCAAATATTCAAATAAAATAGGTTTAACAGCAGGTGGGAAGTTTATTGATGAGTCAGCTGATGTGGTTTTAGATTTTCCGTTTAAAGATACTGTTTTAAAGGCAGGCATGAGTAAAGAAGATTTGGAAAATTCAGCTGATGCCGATGAACCATTTTTAAATGAAGTGATCGCTAAAACTGAAATTGATGAATTGCTTGAACCAAAAATTTTAGTAAATGCTAAAAAATTCGATAGTTCGGGGGGAGCGAACATCACCTCTATATCTGATGACGATAATTTAATTATTAAGGGGAATAACTTAATTGCATTACATAGTTTAAAAAAACGTTATATAGGAAAAGTAAAGTTTATATATATCGATCCACCATATAATACAGGAAATGATTCATTTATGTATAATGATCGATTTAGCCATGCTTCGTGGTTAACTTTTATGTCTAATAGGTTAATAATTGCTAAGAAACTTTTAACGGATGATGGCGTTATAGCAATACAAACTGATTATCATGAAAATTCTTATATACGTGTATTAATGGATGAAATATTTGGATATGAAAACTATGTATCAGAAATAACTGTTAAAATGAGCACGGCAAGTGGGCCAAAAATGGCCAATATTTCGTCAAGTATACCTAAATTAAAGGATTCTATTCTTATATATAAGAAGGATACCTTAAAAATTAATATTCAACCATATAAACCAAAAGATGGTTGGGATAAAGAATATTCAAAAATTCTCATGAATTTTACGGAAGAAGATAGAGTCTTACTAGATAAAGAATTAAAAAATGGTAATTTGGAAAATACTAGAGCAATTATTGAAAAAGCAAGGCTTTCAACTATATCAAAAGAATATCCTGATAAGAAAAAAGATTTAAAATGGCTACAAAATAACTCATGGAGAATTGTAGCTGATAAACAAAATACAGGATTAGATAGATTGTTATCAAGAACTACTCCATTTTGGAAAGGTGATGTATCATCTATAAAGGCGAAACAGGGTGGAATAGTTTTGTTTAGAACAGATAAGGACTTTGGTAAAGATACAAGGGTAGAAATCGTTTTTGCAAATAATAATTTGAAAGAGCATGTAGGAGATTTATGGACAGACATTTCTACTTCAGGAGGCTTTTCAGATGAAGGAGGAATAAAATTTCCAACAGCTAAAAAACCTGAAAAATTAATGAGACGGTTGATTGAAATGTTTACTAAGAAAGGTGATTTGGTTCTTGACTTTTTCAGTGGTTCAGCAACAACATTAGCTGTTGCAATGAAATTAGATAGACTCTTTTTAGGCATAGAACAAATGGATTATATAGATAACATTTCTGTTAAAAGACTAGTAAATGTAGTAAATGGTGATAAGACAGGAATTTCATCAGAGGTTGATTGGCAAGGAGGAGGTTCGTTCGTTTACACAGAATTAATGGAAAAGAATCAAGGTTACTTGAACGATTTGCAAAAAGCGCAAACAGTTCCTGAACTTATGTCGGTATATGGACGAATGAAAGAAAATGCTGATATTGATTTCAGACTTGACCTTGATAAATTTGAAAAAGAAATAGAGCAATTTACTAGCTTGGACGATAGGCGAAGAGAGCTTGTTAGAATTTTAGATAAAAATCAACTTTACTATAACTATGCCAATATTGATGATGAAAATGTAAGAGATTTGCTTTCAGATTCTGACTACCACTTTAACAAATCCTTTTATGGTGAGGAAGGTGAGTAGTCATGGCGAAGAAGAAACAACTCAAAGAACTACCTCTACTAAAAGAGATTAGAGATTTTCAACAAACAAGTTTACTAGAAACAGATGAGGCGCTTGATTATAAAGTTGGTGACTACATTAAAGATAATATGAAACATAGTTTGAGACCCTATCAAGCGCAAGCATTATATGCTTTGAACTATACACAAACTAGAGATAAAGACTATAAACAGCTACTATTCAACATGGCTACAGGTTCTGGTAAAACAGATACTATGGCTGCGGTTATCTTATATATGTATGTTGAATATGGGTATCAAAACTTTCTTTTCGTAGCAAATACTAATGCCGTAGTATCAAAGACAAAAGAGAACTTCTTAAACGATAATTCTCCTAAGTACCTATTTAATACTCCAATTAGTATTGACGGGCAAAGAATAGAGATCAAGTCAGTAAATAGATTCCCCGTAATTCAAGAACCTGGCGTTATATACCTGAAACTTACTACAATTCAATCATTAGCGAATGAATTGGGTAGCGCTAGAGAAAATGGTTTGACGTATGAAGAGCTAGAAAAGAACAAGCTTGTAGTATTAGCTGATGAGGCACACCACTTTAACGCAAGTACAAAGTCTCAAAAGGTTGAAGAAAGATCATGGGAAATATTGCTTAATAAGATCAGAAATTCAAACCCAGACAATAGACAATTTGAATTTACAGCTACTATAGATATTGGTAAAGAGCTTATCTATGAGAAGTATAAAGACAAGATAGTATATAAGTACGACTTAGATAGGTTTATGAATGACGGGTATTCGAAAAACGTATACCGCTTAGAGGCTCAGAATGAAGATAGTGTAAAAATGCTTAATGCTGTTTTATTGAGTCAATATCGTAAACGAATTGCACGAAGAGAAGGAATTGAAAACTTTAAACCTGTCATTTTATTTAAGTCAAATCGTGTAGCGAACTCAACACAAGCTAAAGATGATTTTTTGAAAATGATCGATGATTTGAGTGCTGAAAAGATTGCGGATTTTCTGGCTGAGCAAAACAGTGTCAATCATAGTACAACCTTGAGGAGGGTCTACGGTTATTGGATGAAGCAAAATTTTGCTGAAACGGTAGTCGAATTAAAACGAGATTTTAAACCATTAACGACAATCAATGTTAATGATACAGCTAGAGAAGGGGTTCTTGGAGATAAGAATGACTTTAACAACTTGAATACCTTGGAAGATGTAAATAACCCTCTTAGAGTAATCTTTGCTGTTGCTAAACTTACTGAAGGTTGGGACGTTTTAAACCTGTATGACATTGTCAGAATTGGTGAACAACCTGTTACAACTAGTCAAACGAATAGTGAGGCACAGTTAATAGGTCGTGGTGCTAGATATAATCCATTCATGTATAAAGGCGAAAGGTCATATACAAGACGTTTTGACAGGAGTAATCCAGATCTAGAATTATTGGAATCTCTTTTCTATCACACTATTAATGATGTTAAGTATATCAATAATCTGCTCAAGTCATTTGATAAGATGAACTTAGTATCTGAGAGCGACAACGATAATGATTATACCGTTTATACCGCTGCCGTAAAGGATAGTTTTAAGAAGTCAAAAGCCTATAAGTACGGTAAGTTGTGGCATAACCAGTTAGAAGACGTTCCAGAATCAGCTTATAACAATCTTGGAAGCTATGGTTTTGATCGTAATGTGATAACTATAGATATGAATGATAGTATTTTGGAACACAGCAGAAACCAAGAAAGCAAAATTGGTGAAGCAAGCAGTCGCGAGGTAATCATTGCTGATTTTTCTAAATCAAGTGATTTACGCCTATTGAAGAAGGCGATGTCTAGAGATAAATTCTTTAGATTTGCTGAGTTAGCCAAGTGGATTCCCAATCTAAAGTCATTGAATGAATTCATGGTATCCAAAAAATGGTTGGGAAACTTACGAATAAATGCAACCGTGCCTTATAATAGGTTAAACTCTTCGCAAGACAATAATTTTAAATTAACAGTGGTGGATCGAGCGTTATCACAAGTCAAGAGCGCTATTAAGAAAAACTATCTGAAGAAGCGAGGTACCAATAGATTTGAGTCAGTTCCTCTAAAAGATGTTGTTATTGACTACACTAAACGTGTTTCTAATAATAATACAGGTATGCAAAGTATAGTTAAGCCTGAACCAATGAATAAAGACGATTGGTTTGTATATGACCAAGCTATTGTAGACGGTCTAGAAAAGAGTTTAATAGAACTAGTTAGAGGCTTAGTCATTGAACTTAAGAAAGACTACGAAGAGGTTTTCTTAATTCGTAATGAAGAGACCATTAATAAGCTTAAACTGTATGATTTTAACAGTGATAATAGTAACGAGGTTTCACATTACGAAGGGTTTATGCCCGATTTTCTACTTTATCTAAACGATGGGCAGGTTACTTATCAGTTGTTTATTGAGCCTAAAGGTGAACATTTAATCGAAAGAGATAGTTGGAAGGGGCGGTTACTTAATAAAATAAAACCAGAAAATATTGAATTTATTGGTGAAAATGATAATGCACGATTGTATGGCGTGAAGTTCTTTAGATACGGTAAAGGTAACGAAGTAGAAACCAGTATAAAAGAGATTCTGAAACAAGAATAGTTAACACCTGTATCTTGTTTTCAAATTGGTTAATCAGTTTGATAGTATTTACATCATAAGCATCACGATTGCTTTGCTAAATTAGAAAATGAAACTAGACTAGAATAAAAAATAACACCACTCCGAAAATAGGGTGGTGTTATTTTTTGTTATAAACAGATCTTCTGTGTCCAAATTCCAAAGCTAGGATAATCATTCTATCATCTTGAATATCACATAAGAGGCGATAGTTTCCAATTCTGTAGCGCCACTCACGAGCGTGATTTCCAGTTAAGCCCTTACCATGGACACGTGGGTCAGATACGCCTTCAAGATTTTTATCTATCCAGGCAAATAGCAACCGTTGAATCTGTCTATCTAATTTCTTGATTTGTTTCTGTGCTCTTTTTGAGTATTCAACATGGTATTCTTTCAAAGACCTAACTCCTTTTTAAAATCAGCATGTGAGATAGTTACTGGATCTTGCTGATACTCTTTATATGCTTCTTTGTATATCTGAAGATCGTATTCATCATCAATGCTTTTTTTAAGAGCTTCTTTGAAGAGAGTAGATAAGTTTTCTCCAGTAAGTTCTGCATATCCTTTAAAAAGTTCTTCTTCTTGTTGGTTTAGCCTGATACTAATAGTAGACATTTTTTTAACCTCGCTTTCTATAGATATTGTATCATAAATGTATTACATTGTGGTACTTTTGCTTTTGCATATCTATATTCAAAATATATTAATTGCTAATATTTAAAAAGTGTATTCCATTTAAAATGATAGTATATATTTTTCATCGATATTCTAGTTCCATATTTTACATAAAATATGGAATTAAAAACCCTTATTTAATAATATTTTGAATTATCTATAGTATTCAATTCCTAATTATATTAATATATAAGTGTAATAAGGAATTGGAATTGAGATGATATAGTTAAAATATTTTATATAATTTAGAGGATAGTGAAAAATTATGACAAGAAAATCTACCTACAATGTTCAACCGTTCCGAAGTGAAACTGAGATCGATGATTTCTTATTTTTTCTTCGGAGAACCAAAAATCACAAACGTGACGTTTTCCTATTCCAATTTGGATTGAATACAGGATTACGCATGTCTGATATTGTTGGACTTAAAGTAGGGGATATAAACAAACCCGAACCGATCATAACCGAAAAGAAAACAGGAAAAAAGAAACGTCTATTCTTAGATGGTATACAAGACGTCATTCAAAATTACATAAAGGGTATGGATGATGATGATTATCTTTTCCCTTCCAGAAAAGGCGGGCACTTATCGGTCAATGCAGTATATAAACTGTACACTAAAATAGGTCGCAACCTAGGAAGAGACGACATAGGTTGCCACACTTTAAGAAAAACCTATGGACGTTTTTATTACCTAAAAACCCATGATATAGCTACTTTAATGTATCTGTTTAATCATAGTAGCGAAAAAATCACAAAACGCTATATTGGAATCACAGATGATGAAGCTAAATCTAGTCTGAAAGGTTTCCGTATTGGAATCAAAGGTGGTGATATTTAATGCGATTTTTTTTATGGAATTATAGAGTCATTCACGAATTTCATGGGCTGTCTGTTCAGCTTGTTTTGGATCGGATTTTTGATAATGCTGACCTATGTATATCTCAAGGTAGCATTCAATATCTAAATTGTTTTTGGTAATTAAACATGCAGTTGGTTAAGGATATTTCTGTAAATGATATTCTTTAAGATGGTGTAGTTGAAGGATTGCGTTATATTATACTTAAATCAGAGTTTTCATTGAATGGTTATATTGAAAGACCAAATTTGCCAGAAGAAGTGGATAATAAACTATACTGGGGCTTAGATGTGCATGGTCGATTTAGTTTCAGTGGTTACATAAAATGTAATAATAACACCTACAGTAGCAGCTATTTAGGATTCGATACTGTTCATGACGTAGATAAGATCCCAGGTAGCGCTATGTGGACTGCAAAGGACGTTCAGCTCGAGTTCATACATTCGAGCTGAACAATTGAAAGAGTTAGAGAGAAAGTTGGAATAAATAGTGGAAAATAAGCCCACAAATGATGAAGTAAGACGTAAAACAAGATCAATTATACTGATTATTTTAGGTATATTAGTGGTGATTGCTATAGTCTCAAGTGCAATTATATATAGTAATAGCGACACAGATAGCGATATTACAGCTGGAGTAAGTAGTAAGGAAAATGCTAGTAAAAAAGAGGCAAGTAGTAGTTCTGTAAAGGTTGATCCAATAGAGGTTTACAATGCTCCTGATAATAAAATTATGCCACAAGACGATGGTACAATTACTATAGAAGGGAAGACAGCGCCTAATAAAAAAGTGAATTTAGAAATTTACGCTGCAACATCTGGTAATCCTGATAATGTTTATGAATCTACCGTGTCGAACAAAGATGGATATTTTAAATTCAATTTTGATAATACTAAAGATCCCAATCTAGTTAACGTAATTTATTGTTTAGATCAAGACGGAAGTGTAGAAGTGGGTTTATTGAATGATACTAATAATTATTATGACAATAAGTATCTTACGTTAATAAAAAACGAAAATGTTGACTATGACTCGTTTAGAAATCTATATGTACAACAGCATTATAAATCTCATACATCTAGTGATTCAAGCTTAACTATTGATGCAGAAATTACATTTGAATAATATGTAGCCGACCTGAAGAGTAGGGTCGTTTTTTTGTTGAACTTATTATTGACATTCACCGTCCTAGTCCTAGTTTACATAATATACATTATAAAAAGTAGTTTTGGTAGCTAAAATAAACAGTTAGTATTATATACATAACTGTTTATTTTAGCTAGACTTTGATCACTAGCTCATCAGTATCGAGCCAGACTTCTTGACCTAGCGGAATCGTAAATATTGGCTGGGTATGTCCAAAATCTAGATCATACATTACGGGTATCTCTTTTAGGATCGGAAATTTATCCAAGATATATAACAATCGTTGCTCTGTCATCTGAGATGTTTTGGGAAAACGCCCTAATAAAAGCGCCCGTGGTCGTTTAGCTAGTTGTAATACTTGAGCCAACAACCTAGAAAAATCTAGCCAAGTTTCACCATCATCTGCAAATTCGAGCAAAATTATCTTATCCTCAAAATCTGGTTGGTATGGTGTTCCAGCTAACAAAAACAACGTGTTGACATTACCGCCAACTGTCTGACCATGGACACGCCCTGAGGTATAAACTTTCCAAGCCGTTGGGTAAAATGTCCGCTTGCTGTCAGATAAAAACCACTCATCGCTTGACCATGTCTGTGATGGTCGAAGCTCGTAATGTTTTTGGGTCAGTGCTTGCATAAAAGCGTTATCTTGATAAGCCCCTGCCTTATCTAGCATTTTCAACGTTATGTAAGCGGGTCCATAATAGGTAACTAGCCCTGTTTTAGCTGTGATCGCATTAGCAAGCGCTGTGAAATCTGAAAAACCACAGATGATCTTGGGATTATTGGCTATCAGATCAAAATCTAGGTATGGTAATAACTCATTTGATGTAAAACCACCGATCACTGTTTGGATCGTTTTGACATTAGGATCGCTAAATGCAGCATGAATATCATCTATCCGCTCAGAAATGCTATTAGTGCCATCTAAAGTCATCCCTGATACATGGTTACCAAAAGTGACCTTAAAGCCCAGCTGTGTTAATTTTTCTTGTGCTGTTTGATTAGCGGCAAAACCACCGACACAATCAAGAGTACGACTAGGTGCAATGATCCTGATCTCATCATTTTGTTTCAATCGTGCGGGTATCAACATAAACATCCCTACTTTCTAAAAGATATTGAACAAATTTTAGCATACAAATTGCATAAAATAAAAAATATCGACCCTAAGCCACTTGACTTTGGGTCGATATTAATTAATCACCATATGAATTGATATATTCGTGTGCATTATTCCAAAATGGAACTTTGACAACGCCTAAGATCTTAGAACGTGGTACAAAGCCATAGGAACGACTGTCATTGGAAACTTCACGATTATCACCTAAAACAAAATATTCATCTTTAGGAACTGTAAATGAGCGTCCAGTACCAAGAGTCACACCCTTATCTTCGGCATTTGAGATCGATAAAGTTCCTTCTTTTTGTTGCTCAGTAGTGATATATCCTTGAGATTGGAATTTTCCGTTAACATAGAGTTTACCATCATTTTTGTATTCGATCTTATCACCAGGCAAACCGATAACGCGCTTGACGTATTTGGTACTATCGCTTATGCCAGCACGATCGTCAACGCCCTTAGCATTGAAAACAACGACGGTATCACGTTTTATCTTAGCATGTTTTAACATGATCACGCGTTCGTTATTTTGGAGATTAGGATACATCGACAAGCCATCGACTTTGACAAATGATAGGAACATATCGATCAAAAGCGCGATAAGCAGTCCGATAACAACAGGCCAGATCCAACCCATAATATTTTTAAATGTTGACATCTAATTTTTCCTCCAACGTTTTTAAGTAATTAAAGCTATTAACTTGTTCTAAAGCATCAGTCTGATCTTTTAAGACGATCTCAAAGATGTTGGTCGCATCTTCATTCAGTAAAGGTAAAACATTTTTCCAAACGATCTTGCCCTTACCAAGTTCTAAGCTATCATGTGTTTTACCCAACGAGTCAACTAAATGATAATGAACGATATTTTGCTTCAAACGAGCTAAGGCGGTCATTAATTTAGCATTATCCCCCTGCCATTTGATAAAGCAATGCGATGTATCAAATGCTAAACGATAATCATGAGCTAATATCTTAGCATCTAGCGTTTCATCCCCATAGTAAAATACTGGTGAGATCGAATTTTCAAACATTACATGCTCTTTACCAAGATCTTTAAAATGGTCTAAGCGCTTAAAAACGTATTCTTCAGCATGTTCTAAATTAGGATATAAACTGAGAAATTCAGCCGTTTGGCGCGAATAAGATCCATGGATCAATACTTGAACATTTTTGTCATAAGCTAATTGTAACAAATCTAAGGAACTTTGCTCAATAAATCGATACAGCTCTGGTAATTTAGCTTCAGGTGTCAAAAGTTCGGTAAAATACTCACGGTAACGCATGGGATGATGTAATACGATATGGTTTATCCCCGCATCTTTGACTTGATCGATACCATAGGCCAAACGTTTCAGTCCATCCCCAGTAAAGTCATTTTCAGCGGTATAGAATTCAAAAACATTGGGCTGATATTGTAGTCGATCCTTGATCTGTTCAGGGTCAGAACTAGCTTTCAAGCCTAGATCGATTTTTTTCATAAAATCAGTTCCTCCTCAAAAAACTGGATAGGTCATACTACCGATCCAGTTTAAAACATATATTATTTATCGATATCTTCCATCCAACCAAGGGCGAGTGCATTTTCGCCTAAATGAGTTCCGATGACGGGACCAAAATAGCTGATCTCGATCGAATTGTTTGGATATTTTTTAGCAAGTTTAGCTTGCCATTCTTTAGCCGCTGCTTCGTTGTTAGCATGGATCACGATCATTTTGATCGGATAAGTTAGATCTTTTGTATCTTCTTCAAATAGATCTTCAACACGTTTTAAAGCGCGTTTAGATGAACGAACTTTATCGAAAGCTACGATCTTGTCAGTCTCATCATCAAAAGTCAAGATCGGTTTGATCTTAAGTACACTGCCGACAAAAGCTGCAGCGTTAGATAGTCGACCACCACGCACTAAGTTTTGAAGATCATCAACGACAAAATATTCGTTGATCGTTTTCTTTAAATGATCTAAACGAGCTAAGATCTCATCTAAATTTTTCCCTTGTTTGGCCATTCGAGCCGCTTCGATCGCTAAGTAACCCATCAACAGAACTGTGATCTCCGAATCTACAGGTACAACTTGGATATTATTGACCGTATCTTTGACTGTTTCCAAAGTTTGAACTAACCCAGAGATCGTACTGGCTAAGTGGATACTGATCACAGCATCATAGCCTTGGTCACCTAAGGACTCATAAAGTTCGATCAATTTGCCGATCGGTGGTTGTGAGGTACTAGGGAAAGTTTCCGAAGTCCGTAACTTTTCATAAAATTCTTCAGTAGTAATATCAATACCTTCATCATAGCTTTTACCATCGAGAATAAACGGGATAGGAACGATATGGATATCATTTTCTTTGATCTGTTCCGCGCTTAGATAGGCTGTACTGTCGGTAACAACAGCTATTTTCATAAAATTACACCTACTTTAATTATTATTGCAAATCCTATCATAACACACAAATAAGCTAGTTACTAGCACAGTTCTTACTCGTGCGCGTTCAACAAGCCACTTTTAGACAAGTTTTAAGAATAAATTATATCATTAGATAACAAACTTTACACAGATAACTTTGCTCTTTTTTGAAATAAAGGCTACAATATTAAGTGAAACTTTTTAAAGGAGGCTTTTAACATGGCATTTGATGGTATTTTTACCCGTGCAATGGCTAACGAATTAAATGAGCTTCTCTTAGATGGTCGCGTGATGAAGATCTCGCAACCTTACGCCAATGAAGTCATCCTAACGATTCGCCAAAATCGCCATAATTATCCTGTTTTATTATCAGCCCATCCCAATTATGCGCGTGTTCAGGTCACTGAGATCCCGTATACCAATCCCCCTATCCCAACTAATTTTACGATGGTCTTACGTAAGTATTTAGAAGGTGCTAAGCTAGTAAAACTTGAGCAATTGAATTGTGATCGGGTTCTCAATTTCTATTTTATGACTCGAAATGAACTTGGTGATCGGTTACCGTTGATCTTAAGTGTTGAGATCATGGGACGTTATAGCAATATCATCTTAGTAGAACAAGAGACTAATAAGATCTTAGATACGGTAAAGCATGTCGGGATGGATCAAAATCGTTATCGGACGCTATTACCCGGGGCTACCTATAAGAATCCCCCTGCCCAAACTAAACGCGATCCTTTTTCAGATCAAGATAAGCTTTATTTAGAGTTAGTTAAAGATTACCCGAATCGAGAAGTCTTAGCTATGCAACTTGTCAAGACGTATCAAGGACTATCGCGGCAAAGCGCTCTACAATTAGCTAAGATGCTTCATAAAGGGCGTGACCTAAGCACTAGTTTTAACGCCTTTTTAGAACAAACTAAGCATCCGAAAGCTAATATCTTTACCGAAAAAAATAAGCTAGCCTTTGATATTTTTACACACCATACGACACAACAAGAATTTGCGACTTTAAGTGAGATGCTTGATAGCTACTATCAAGAAAAAGCAGTACGTGATCGTGTTTTTCACCAAGGTGCAAAATTGATCCATATCGTTAAAAAAGAATTGTCTAAAAACCAAACTAAGCTCAAAAAATTGACTAAGGAGCTCAAAAATACGGATAAAGCCGATGATCTTCGGGTCAAAGGTGAATTGCTGACGACTTATCTTTATCAGGTAAAGCCAAATGCGACAAGTGTGACGCTACCTAATTATTATGATGGTGAAAAGCCCGTCAAAATCACACTCTCCCCCCAACTTTCACCAGCGCAAAACTCACAAAAGTATTTCAAAAAATACCAAAAACTAAAAAATGCGGTTGCGCACATAGAGCAACAATTAGCTTTAACTAAAGCTGAGATCGCGTATTTAGAAAGTGTACAGATGCAATTAGAACTAGCCCAGCCAAGTGATCTAAATGACATCGAACTCGAATTACAAACGGCAGGTTATCTGACCCAAACTAAGCAACAAAAAAAGCGTAAACCAAAATTAAGCAAACCAGAAACCTTTGTTGCTACTGATGGGACTGAGATCTCAATTGGGAAAAATAATTTGCAAAATGATCGTTTGTCGTTAAAAACAGCACAAAAAAACCACTATTGGCTCCACGTAAAAGACATCCCTGGCTCTCATGTGATCGTGCATAGTTCCCAGCCGACTCAAGAAACCTTACTGCAAGCAGCTAGTCTAGCGGCCTACTATTCTAAGGCTCGTGGCTCAGCCAATGTTCCTGTCGATTACGTACAAGTTCGCCATCTCAGAAAGCCTAATGGTGCTAAACCAGGTTTTGTGATCTATGAAGGCCAAAAGACCCTTTATGTTACGCCAGACAAAGCACTAGTAGCTAAACTAAAAAATTAGATATATCAAAAAGAGTATGCTATCAATTTGGATAACATACTCTTTTTGCTTATTCAGTTTCGGTATTTTCTAACGTATAGAGTCGTATATTTTGTGGTTCACCCTCGGTCTTAGCATCAAACACATATGACCCATTAGAATAGCGCTCATTAAAGTTATGAGTATTTGGTTCAACGGTGATCACTTTTTCAGTCTCAGTGGTAACTTCTAATCGTTGATCAGGTACGATCAAAAATGCAGTGAATACTCGATGTGGCTTGCTCTTTAGTTCCCGTAAGATCTGTACTCCCCGGCGAGCGCGTGAGGTCATTGGAATTTCAGTGACTTTCATCTTCTTAAATGATCCTCGTGTCGTTAATAATCCAAGTGCACTTTGCTCATCGGCTAATAAGACAGCCACTAAAGTATCATCACGTAGATCCATACATTTGACCCCCGCTGCTCGTGCCCCTGTTGTTGGAACTTCAGCTAGATCATAACGTAGACCGTAACCATTATAAGATACACAGACTAATTGTTTGTTTTCAGTTGTGTAATACAATGAAATAACTTCATCAGTTGGAGTTTTGAGTGTGATATAACGACTAGCCCGTGACTTGTAAGTCCGACCAGGTTTTAGATCGACTAGTGCGGTCTGCTTGATAAAGCCTTCTTTAGTTGCAAAGACAAAGTTTCCTGGTTCGTCTAAACTCTTGAAAACTTTTGCAAAAATGACACGCTCATCTACATCTAGACCTACCGTTTGTGAGAGATGTTCCCCTGTATCTTTAAAGCGTGCTTCGGTGATCTCGTGAACTGGACGATAGATCACATTTCCCTTGTTGGTAAAGATAAAGAGATGATCTAACGTGTTGACTGTCGTTTGGAGGACTGGTTCATCGTCTTCGCGTAAGCCATTATCATTAGCATCTGATGCATTGAAAGAACGCAATGATGAGCGTTTAACATAACCCTCACGTGAGATCTGAACGATCACATCTTCTTGAGCAACTAAGACTTCAGTTTCGATCTTAAGTGAGGCGATCTTAGCTTGGATCTCAGTTTTACGTGGAGATGCGTACTTTTTGGCGATCGTTTGTAATTCTTGGCGAATGACTTTATCTAATTCCTTAGGATCACTTAAGATCTTTTCGTATTTAGCGATCGCCTTTTTAAGAGTAGATGCTTCGTTTTCAAGTTCAGTCACGTCAGTATTCGTTAACCGATACAATTGTAGGGCAACGATCGCGTCAGCTTGTTTTTCAGTGAAATCAAACTGTTGAACTAAATTCTTGGTAGCATCTTTACGATTTTTAGAAGCACGAATGACTTTGATGACTTGGTCTAAGATCGATAAAGCTTTGATCAGCCCAATAACGATATGTTCTCTTTGTTTAGCTTTATTTAGATCAAATTCAGTCCGTTTAGTTGTAACTGCTCGTTGATGCTCTAAATATGAAGTTAAGATCTGTTTTAAGCCAACATGTTTAGGGCGCATATGATCGATCGCGACCATGTTGAAGTTATAGGAGATCTGGAGATCAGTATTTTTGAAGAGATAATTCAAGATCCCTTCAGCATTGGCATTTTTCTTTAGCTCGATCACGATCCGTAAACCGTCACGGTCACTTTCATCCCGAACTTCAGCGATCCCTTCAACTTTTTTGAGTAACCGGATCTCATCTATTTTTTTGACTAAAACGGCTTTATTAACTTCATAAGGGATCTCAGTGACTACGAGCGAAGATTTTCCACCACGAAGGTCTTCGATCGCAGTCTTGGCGCGCAACATCGCACGACCACGCCCAATTTCATAGGCTTTCTTGATCCCATCTAAACCTTGCAAGATCCCACCGGTTGGGAAATCAGGTCCCTTGATAAATTGCATCAACTCTTCTAAGCTTGCTTCAGGGTGTTTCATCAAGTAGATCGTTGCTTGGATCGTTTCATCTAAGTTGTGCGTCGGGATCTCGGTTGCGTATCCTGCTGAGATCCCTGTAGCACCGTTTACCAATAAGTTAGGAAAACGAGCCGGTAAAACAGTTGGTTCATATTCCGTATCATCGAAGTTTAGGACCATGTCAACTGTCTTTTTATCGATATCTTTAAGCATTTCAGCAGCGATCATTGACAGACGTGCTTCAGTATAACGCATCGCAGCAGGCGGATCGCCATCCATTGAACCGTTATTACCGTGCATTTCGATCAACGGCTCGCGTAACTTCCAATCTTGACTCAAACGCACCATCGCTTCGTAGATCGAACTATCGCCGTGGGGATGGAAATTACCCATCACGTTCCCCACAGATTTAGCCGATTTTCTAAATGGTTTATCGAATGTATTTTTATCTTCGTGCATTGCAAATAAGATCCGGCGTTGCACGGGTTTTAACCCATCCCGAATATCAGGTAAGGCGCGCTCTTGGATGATGTATTTAGAATAACGTCCAAAACGTTCACCCATAACGGCTTCCAAGGATAGTTCTTGGATATTTTGTTCAGACATTTACAAATTGCTCCTAACTATGCTTTATCTTCTGTTTCATGAGCTTTATTAGCTAAAGTCGTATCTAATAAGCTTCCATCTTCTTCTAAGGTGAACTGGACATTTTTCTCGATCCATTTGCGTCGTGGCTCGACTTTATCACCCATCAAAGTCGTGACCCGCTTTTCAGCTAGGGCATCATCATCGATCTTGACTCTGACCAAAGTTCTTGTTTTTGGATCCATCGTTGTTTCCCAAAGTTGATCAGCATTCATTTCACCGAGACCTTTGAAGCGTTGTAAAGTATAACCCTTACCGATCGCTTTAGCTTGTTTTTCCAATTCCTCGTCAGTCCAAGCGTAACGTACTTGAAGTTTTTTATTAACACTTTTTTGAAGCTTATATAATGGAGGTAAAGCGATATATACTCGCCCTGCATTGATCATTGGACGCATGTATTTATAGAAGAAAGTCAATAATAGCGTCTGGATGTGGGCACCGTCAGTATCGGCATCGGTCATGATGATGATCTTGTCATAGTTGGCATCTTCAAGCTCAAATTCAGCACCAACACCTGCACCGATCGTATAGATCATCGTGTTGATCTCTTCATTTTTCAAGATATCTTGCAACTTAGCCTTTTGTGTATTCAAAACTTTCCCACGTAACGGTAGGATCGCTTGGAATTTACGGTCACGTCCTTGTTTAGCAGACCCACCAGCTGAATCACCTTCGACAAGGAACAATTCATTGCGTTTAGCGTTACGTGATTGCGCAGGAGTCAATTTACCTGAAAGTAAACGATCTTTTTTATGCCGTTTTTTGCCATTTCGACTTTCATCTCGCGCTTTACGAGCAGCTTCCCGAGCCTCTCTAGCTTTGATAGATTTTTTAACAAGATCTTTAGCGAAATCGCCATTTTCCATCAAATAGTAGTTTAATTGCTCATTGACAATGTTATCAACGATCGTCCGAGCTTCAGGGGTTCCCAACTTACCCTTTGTTTGTCCTTCAAATTGCAATAATTCTTCAGGAATGCGGACAGAAACGATGGCTGAAAGCCCTTCACGAACATCGCTACCTTCAAGATTTTTATCCTTGTCCTTTAAAAGGCCAACTTTACGAGCGTATTCATTGAATGCTTTAGTCCAAGCTGCTTTCATCCCTGCTTCATGTGTTCCACCATCTTTAGTGCGGACATTATTAACAAATGACATGATATTTTCTGAGTAACCATCATTGTATTGACCAGCCACTTCAACTTCGACGCCATCTTTTTGTCCTTCAAAATACATCACATCGCCTAATGTATCTTTATCTTCATTTAAATAGGAAACAAACTCTTTGATCCCGTCTTCAAATAAGAAGACATCTTGAGTATCTGTTCGTTCATCAGTCAAAACGATCTTGACACCTTTTAATAAGAAGGCCGATTCACGTAGCCTTTCTGCTAAAGTATCATAATTGAATTTTGTTGTTGAAAAGATCTCCGGATCAGGCTTAAAGGTGACTGTAGTTCCACTGTTTTTCTTTGTTTTACCTAATTTTTTAAGTGTTCCGACTGGTTGACCACCATTTTCAAAATCTTCTTCGTACTCAACACCATCACGAACTGTATTGACAGTCAAGCTAGAAGATAGTGCATTTACAACTGAAGCCCCCACACCATGAAGACCACCCGATGTTTTATAGTCGCCTTGACCAAATTTTCCCCCAGCATGTAACACTGTGAAAATAACTTCGACCGTTGGGATCCCCATGGCATGCATCCCAACCGGCATCCCGCGCCCGTAATCGACGACTGTGATCGAATCATCGGGATGGATCGTAACATCGATCTCTTTACCATAACCAGATAAGGCTTCATCAACTGCATTATCGACAATTTCATAAACTAAGTGATGCAATCCGCGACCATCAGTGGAACCAATATACATCCCCGGCCGTTTTCTAACTGCTTCTAAGCCCTTTAAGACTTGAATGGAGTCATCACCGTATTTTACTTTACTCATACATTCATTTCCTTTATCAAATTTAAAAGTCACGTTATCTATCTTACCGCATCAAAAGGATAACTATCAATATAAATTAATGTTATCTTGAACTTGGTAGATCTCGGATAAAGTGTCATCAGCAAAAACTTTGTACATTTCAGCAAAAGTCTTTGCTAGGTCTTGCTTTAGTAGATCGCGTTCAGGTAACCAGAAGATCTCACCTTCACTTGATGATCTAAGGTCACCTGAAAATTTGGTTGCGCGATAAAGCAAAACTATGTAGCGGGTCTCATTGACAAAAAATTGCTTGATTCCACAAAGCTTGGGGTCTAATAAAGTCAGCCCCGTTTCTTCAAAAAATTCCCGGATCATTGCTTGGTGAAATGATTCACCCAACTCAACATGTCCACCTGGAAAAGTGATCCCCGGCCATTCCTTTTTACGGCGGTTTTCAACTAGCACTTGTTCACCGTTGCGTAATAAACACATATTGGTGAGTTCGATCGTCTCTGTTCGTGCCATTAAATTCACTCCTTTATACAACGCTGAGAAACGCATTTAAACGCAGCGTTCATGTTCTACTTAATAGATTATCAATCTTAGCGCAAAATATCAAACGATATCTTTTATCGAACATATATTCTATATTATACACAAATATTAGTAAAATGGGGATGTTTTTCGTTAAAAAAACTTTCAACTTCCGCTAATGTTAATTTGCGGAAGTTGAATTTTAGGTATAAAAAAGTGTGCTCAGCTGGCTGCCACTAAGCACACTAACTATTATTGACGTTTATTTTTATAGAGCATAAATTCCCCAACCGTTATAAAGACCACTAACATCCCTAGTTCGAGTAACCATGAATTTTTTAAACTAAAAAGTTGCAAGGTTGCAGTGGCAAGTAGCGAACCACTTGTGTCGGCCAACATAAAGATGAACCCCATCAAACTCTCGGCCCTGGTCAAATGCTCTTCACCAATTTTTTGGACTAATGATGATGGTTGCAATTAATATGATGAGCAAGACGGTCAATAGCGGGCCGCGATAAACACAATTTAGTGTAGCCAAGATGAGGGATAGAAATTGCAGCATCATTAATTGCTCATAACTTAACTTTTCACCTTAAAAAAGAACCAATAATTAAGAAATGAAGATTTAAAGCTAATATACGGCTTTAAATGCAAGACCAAAGAAATCGTCAGAAAACCCAATTATTTATCTTTGGAGCGATATATCACAATTTCTCTACCTATCATAAAGCTCACCAAAATCCCCAATTCAAGTAACCAGGTCAGCCTTAAACCAAAAAGTTGTAAGCAGATCGTTGCTTGTAAGGTGCCAAATGGCGCAGCGAGTAACAAGACAAAATTATTGAGACTTTCGACCCGCGTCAAGTGTTCTTCGTCGATCTGCTGAATGAGATCTGTATAATATCTAGGGGCCATATAGCCACTCAAAAGCGTACCGATCAACTTTAAGACTAAAACATTGACTAGCGAGAGTTCAAAAAACAGCTGATCATAGCTAAGAAACTCGTTATGTTGATCAATATGATAATTTGGTCATACTTTATTTTTTCTAGCCAACTGATCCGCAAAAAGGACCCTAAAATCAGACCGATAAATGAAATGAATTGCCAAATAGCCAAGGTTTGCGCATAACTACCAAAGCGTAGCTCATTATTTGAGGCCATGGCTACGTTTAGCAATAACAGATAGCTAGCATAAATCATCTTACTTTCCGCTAACAGCCAAACTATTTTTAGCAAATGTCGCTCTTGCATATGCGTATATGCAAGTTTCATCTTTTTAAAAAAATCTTTGATCGAAAAATGTTCTTTGACTGTTCTTAAAGTTTTTACCGTATCATCGAACTTGATCTTTCGAATAAAAAATAATCCTAGGGCAAAAGTTAAGGCATTCAACAACGAAAGCGAAAAAAACTGACCAGGAAATAAAGTTAGCCATGCTGCTCCTAAGAATTGACCAAGAACTAAGCTCAAACTAAATAAAACAATATCTAAAGAAGAGATCGCACGCCGTTCACTGTGATCGATCCAAGTCTTCGAAAATGGAGCAAACATATTGCTGATATAGCCATCAATACTATCAGATGCCACATTAGAAAAAAGGATCAGCACAAATAAAGCTAGTGGCATTTGTACACGCAGCATCAAAAAAGCGATCACAAAATAGATCAAGACTTGAAACAAGTTAAGCCAAGCTGCTTTCTTAAGCCTTCGTGTTTCGCGGTCGGTCAGATATGCTAATATTGGATCAAAAAAACCAGGCAAATTTTCAAATAATTTAACAAGCGCGATCGCTAAAGTACTATATGTTTGTTTAGCAGCTAAGGTCAATAAAGCCAAGTTGTATAGTGCACTTCCGATACGATTGACAAACTTGGCACATATCAAATAACGCACATGTTTCTTTTTTCGTAAAACAACGATCAATTTAGCATTTGTCACCCTTTTTAAATTCATAGTTATCCCCCCAATAACCCCTGAAAATATTGAATACTTGCATTTCTATTATTGAAACTTTCATCTGATCTAGCGTCAAAGCGATAGTTAGATCAAGTTCTATGTTCATCTAGAGAACATGTCAAAGCCTCTATTAAATCTATTTTATCCTTTTTTTAAGATCCTAATACCCTAACCATAGCGACGCTTATTTCGATAGATCACGATCTCTCCGACTATTATAAAAAGGAGCGCTGCACCAAGCTCAAGTAGCCACGAAGTTTTTAAACTAAAAAGTTGCAGACAGATCGTTGTCAGTAAGATACCTAGTGGGGATGATATCAATAAAACGAAATTGATAAGACTATCAACACGAGTTAGCTGTTCTTCATCAATGACCTGGAGCAGATCAGTATAATATTTAGGTGTCATGTATCCACTAAGAATGACACCGATCAATTTAAAAAACAGCGTATATCCTAATGGTAATCCAAGAAAGCAACTGCCTATAGCAAATACAAGCGCTCCATTAGCCAACATAATAAGTTGCCCATAACTCAATTTTTCTAACCAATTAAATCGTAAAAATGAACCTAAAATTAGTCCGATAAAAGAAGTGAGTTGTAAAACGACTAAAGTTTGCGAATAACTTCCAAAGCGTAAGTTACTAGTCGAAACCATGGCAACGTTTAGTAGCAATCCATATCCCATGGCTATCACTTTGACAAACGTAAGTAACCACATAGTCTGCAGAACATGTTTTTGTTGCATATGCGAATACGCTAGTCTCATCTTTTGCAAAAAATCAGTAACTGAGAAATGATTTTTTGCTGACATTACCGTTTTTACTGTATCATCGAATTTGATCTTTTTTAGAAAAAACAAGCTCAAAGCAAAGGTTACAGCATTCAAAAGTGCTAGTCCCCAAAAATTATTGGGATATATGACTAACCATTGTGCACCAACAAGCTGACCGATAATTATACTTAAACTGAATAAAACAATATCCAGTGAAGAAATTTCGCGACGTTCACTTTGGTCGATCCAAGTTTTTGAAAACGGAGTAAACATCTTACCCATATAGCTATCGAGTAGATCTGACAATACATTTGCTAATAAGATAAATACAAATAAAGCTAGTGGCATCTGGTATTTAAGCAACAAAAAAGCAAGCATAAAATAAAGCAAAATTTGGGCTATATTAAGTAAAGCAGCTTTTTTGAGGCGTTTAGTTTCTCGATCAGTCATGTAAGCTAAGACAGGATCAAGCAAGCCAGGTAAATTTTCCCCCAATTTTACTAATGATATCGCTAAAGTACTATATGTTTGTTTAGCAGCTAAAGTCAATAAAGCCAAGTTGTATAGTGCACTTCCGATGCGATTGACAAACTTAGCACATAGCAAATAACGTACATGTTTCTTTTTTCGTAAAACACCGATCAATTTAGCATTTGTCCCCCTTTTTAAATTCATAGTTATCCCCCCTCAGTAAACTTTGAAAATATCTAATACCAGTATTACCGTTATTGAAACTTTCATCTAGTTTACTTTCGAACTGATAGTTAGCCCAGACTTTTTGTCCTGATAATGAAAACGATAAAACTTCAACTAATTCATTCCATTTATATGCGTATTGTAGATATTCTTTATTTCCGGTGATAACATAAGCGTACAACATAAGCATCCCTAAACTAGCAGCGCCCGAAGAAATCGTTGCATTTTTAACATATCTTCCACTAAATTTACTCAGAAATTTTTCTAGTTGTGGAAATAACTCGATCAATTCGAATTTAGTTGCCAAAATTACAAGGATATATAACCTTCCCGCTGCTCCACCGTTAATATAAGGCGAATAGACTGAACCGCTTTTTAAATAAAGCATATCATCTTGACATGTAAACCTTTGCAATTCATTTTTGATAAATTTGCTGACGTTTTTACATGTTTTATTAGAAAACTTTGCCAGTAATGTTCGATCTCTTTCTGATAATGCCTCTAACAAATACGAATTAAGTTCACTTTCTAGTAAATGTAGTTGACCTAGCTTTTTATTTTGATTTATCGTAGTTTGAACTTTTTTTAATTGAGGATTGTCCAGAAGCTGGCTAACTTTAGTACTTTCGTTTTCCTCAGTATAAAGTTTTTCAATAATAGCGAGCCAGTTTGACGAAAATCCTTGATATTTAATAACTTTTGAAAAGATTTCACGAACTTGAGTATAATTTGCTAAACATAAGTTCCGATTGACTCCACCTAACCCATCCAAGATCAGCCAAGCAACTTTAGTCCAATCTTCAGCATAAGTATTATATCTTTTCTCAGGGATGGTATACCACAGAGTCTTTATTTTTTCACAAGATTGTGAATCAATAAAGATCGAATCAGCACAATCAATAAAATAAACCTCCCGTGTTCGGGTGTCCACTAAAACATTAGCTGGATTTATATCTCGTAAAATAATTCCTTTTCTATGCGCATAAGCTACCACAGAAATGAGATTTTTAATAACTTCGATAAAATCAGTCATGGATTTTTCACATAAATTTTTTTCAACAACAACTGGACCATTTGTAGCAAAGTATTCGTAATATGTAAGACCAGTAATTTTTTGTAAGATTAAATAATAGTTATTTTGAGTCGTAAAATTTCCCAAAACAAGTGGGTAATGCTTTCCCTGTAATTTATCTAAAATCTGGCATTCATTTTTACGTTTAGCGATCGCCTGATCTGTACCTATTCCAACACCAAAACGCCCTTCTTTTAAGACGATTAGCTTCTCTTTTAAGTAAGTTCCATAGTAAACACCACCCCCTAGTGTACTTTTATAAGCTCCCTCTATATGCAAATTTTTCCAATGTGGGTCGGTTGATTTCTTTGGATAAACATACTTAGCAAATGGGTCGTTTTTGATAAACGGTGGCAAAACAAAATATGGTAAACGTTTATCTTCGTATGATTTACCTTTATAAAATAATGACTCACTACTTTTATTTTCAAAAATGCCGTAGCGATAAGAAATATTATCTGTACCAGCGAACTGATTATCTGATAAAACATTTGGTCCAGGAAATCTCCCTAATAATTTAGAAAAAACTTTTAATAAAAATAAGCAATGTGTTTGATTTTTAGGATAAATAGTGATCAATTTCCCGCCGCTCTCTCGGACACTATGAGTATCAAGTAATTTCTCTACTAATTTTGAAGATGAGGCAAATTTAAATGAAAAATTCATTTTTTCTGCTAACCAAACAACGTGATTTAACACTGTTTGATAGTTCTTATAAGTGGCAGAAACATGGATCTTCCACCCTTGATGTGGTAATTTATAATGTAAACTGACTGTCCAACCATTGAACTCATAGCTGCTTAAAAATTTATTAACTGGATACATTGTGCTCCCCCCTATCGCCTTAATTTAAGGCTACTATAGCACAACGAGAGAAAAAATAATAATATTTTTCTGATTAGAATTTATTAATTATAATTTTAATTAGAAATATCTTGTATTTAATGGAATAAGATATATAATAGGATCAACCTAAAAGAAAGGAGGACGTTATCATGGATGTACGTGAATTACAAAAAGTCGAAGTAGAAGAAGTAAATAACGACTACACATTATCTATCAAAACCGGTATCTGCCTTTAAGGTGAGATGCAGTTAAAAAGCCAGAAGAAATTTTGTATCTGGAAAAATTTCTTCTGGCTTTTTCTTTTAACTATTGCTTTCAATAATAACGTTTACTTAAAGATCGCATCACTGATCCGATCACTACTCTTGTTATTTAAACTGTTCAAATGATGGGCATAGATCTCAGTCGTTTGAATGTTTGTATGCCGTAAAAGCTGTTGTGTCTCTTCTAAAGTTGCTCCATTCAATAAGTTGAGCGTTGCACTGGTATGGCGTGTGCTGTGAGCAGTCAAGCGTGGACTATTGTAGCCAGCTGCAATAAAACATTTTTTGACGATCCCACGAATGCTTCGTGTCGAAAGCCGTTTGCCTAAATTATTGTTGGAGGTCGAGGCAAATAATGGTGCTTGACTATTGAATTCTTTGCGAGCACGTAAGTATTCACGGATCGCAGTCTCAACTTGGTCGGGCATTCTGATCGGTGCATCTTTTTCAATATGTCCTTTACCTTGAACATATAAAACGACCACATCACCACTGACACGCATATCTTCAATATTGGCCCGTCTGACCTCGATCGTTCGTAAGGCCATCGTCAACATCAAAGCTAACATTGCATAATCACGTTTACCTTTGAGTGTACTGCGATCGATATTTTCCAAAACTGCCGCCGCTTGCTTAGAGGTCAAGTAATCTTTTTTATGTTCCGTTCCTAGCTTTAAACCCTTGACATTTTTAGCAATATCACGGTAAAGTCCCATTTCTTCGGTCCATTTGAAAAATTGCTTGACCGCCATTAGATAATTTTGAACGGTCGTTGGTCGTAACCCCATTGCTAGCAAAGATTCGCGATAATTTTTGACATCTTGCGGAGTCGGCTTTGTGATCTGTTGTTGTTTGGTGTAATTAAACCATTGTTTTAATGAGGTTTTATAAGTACGGATCGTATTAGGTGAAGCATCGATAAAATTGATAAAGCGTTCTAAATAATCGATCTCTGCTAATTGTGTAGCTTGGCTAGTTTGTAGATCCATAAAAATTCCTCCTGTTGGTTGTTAGATCCCCAGCTTAAATAAGCTGGGGATCGTTTATTTTTACTAAAGTTAAAGTAACTTTTTATTTATCGCATTTTATTTTGATAAGCGCGTACTTCTTGTTCATAACCACACTTTTCATTATACTGGGCTAATAATTCTTGATCATGTGTATAGACTTTACCGGTCGTCAAAAGTTTTTCATAAAGCTTTAGGTATGGAATATTGGCTTTTTTAGCTAATTCCAATTCTTTTTGGTGATCATAGGCGACTTTACAAAAAGCTATCCCGCCGATCCCAGCGTCATCGATCTCTAGCAAAGCATACTGTGCTCTAAGATCAGCTTGGAACTTTTTCCAATCACAAAATGGTTCACCGACTGACCCAGGATTTAACACGATCTGTTCTGCAGTCGTATAACGCATCAGTTGATGGTGCACATGCGCATAGACTGCTAGATCAGCCGAGATCCCCGCTAAAACAGCATCAAAGTCTGTTTGTGGTCGCGTAGGATACAACTTTTGACCATAATTTAAATCTGGCAAATTATGTGAGACACTGATCGTCAATGGACCACGTCTAAGTGTTTGTTGGATCGGATTTTTAGCTAAAAATTCTAATTCAGCTTGCCCTAGATCTTGACCACAAGCCATTGCTAATTTAGAAAAATATACATGACTAGGTTTGATCAATTCGATCTTACCAGCTAACCCGTGTAACAACAGATCATCCCAATTGCCCCGGATAAATACGGTCGGCTGTAATGAATGGAGTAATTCTAAGATCTGTTTCCCCCCCGGTCCAGGCATCAAAATATCACCTAAGACCCAGACCTCATCAACTGCTTTAGCTTTGATATCAGCAATAACAGCCTCTAACGCTGTCAAATTACCATGGATATCCGAAATTATCGCTATTTTAGCCATCAAACCATCCCTATCTTAATCATTTACCAAATTGTTAGTCTTTGGTTTCAATAATTTCATACATTTACGTCGTTGCTTGACTACTGCCGTTTGCATCTCTTTATTTGACCACTCGACTACCGGTGCGAATTCATATTTAACATACATATTTTTATCTTCAAAGCGTACATTCAAAATGGCATCGATCTGGACCCAGATCCCGGTACTTTCATCATAGATAAATTCGCCAACTTCAGAGACTTCACGAAATTCGTGCGGTTGATACATGATCTCGGCTTGAGTCGTCGTATATTCAGCCGACAGATCTGGCGTTTGGAGCTGTTGACATAAACAGTCATAATAGATAAATTCACCTGTAGCACGTGGAACAACTTTAATTCTTAAAATATTTATTACAACAAATGTGGCTTTGCGATAGTTAACAACATCGCCAATACTGATCACTTCATTTGAACGACGCCTGACCCGAATTTTTTCTAACATTGACTTTTTCAGCTATATAAAATGTGAAACAACATAATCTTTATTAATTATACTTGCGAAAGAAATATAGTTTTTCCCTTCCTAAACTTGAGACCTCCATCTAACGAACTATGAGCAACTCTTCCCGCACATTTTTAACTTTCCGAAACGGTCACTCCAGTTAAATAGTAGATCTCAGTATACGAACTAATTCCAATAATAATATACTATCATTTTTCCTAAGTTTTAGCTATAACTTATGGAAACGTTTTAAAAATATAGCTAAAAAATACTCGCCAATATTTACGACGAGTATCTCTTCACTTAGACATTATTGGTAAATTTCTTTTTTCTTGGACGCCAATTCAAGGCTAAAACAGCAATAATGACCAAAAATGAGCCTAACAGGTCTGCTCCACTGAGTTGTAGGCCAAAAAAGATGATCGAACCGATCGTTGCTGCTATTGGCTCAAAGGCATCTAGCATACTAGCTGTGGTGGGGCGGATATATTTCAAAGCATTAGTAAAAAGTTGAAACGGAATGATCGTCCCTAAAACGACAACAGCTAAAACTAATAATACTAATTCAAATGTCACAGAAAATGATTCAAAGCTTGGATGGATCACGGTCAAACCGATCCCAGCGATCAACAAGCCCCAACCGGTCACCGCCGTTGAAGAATAATGTTGTAATAAGCTACGGGGGATCAAAGTATTAGCTGCCCCGCCAACTGCTGAAAGTAAGCCCCAGATCAAAACAGCCGGTGTGATCGCTAATTGAGTCAGATCACCATGCGTTGCAAGCAAAGCTACACCTAAAAATGCCACCAACGCACTGATCACTTCGATCCGGCGTGGTCGTTGCTTTTGAAAGACAACTAGATACAAAATAATGAAAAATGGTCCAACAAATTGTAAGATCGTTGCGATCGAAGCATCACCTAATTTGATCGCCATGAAATAACAAAATTGGACTGGAATTATTCCGCCTAGCCCATAAGCGATCGCCGTTTTTGCACTTTGCTTATTTTGCCAAAGCGCTAAGGGAGCTTCCTTTTTATAGCTGGCCAAGGCTAATAATACTAGCCCCCCACCAAGCATCCGGATCTGACTCAATAAAAGTGGAGTCAATTTAGGCTCGAGCTCAAAAATGAATTTAGCAAATAAGCCCGACACGCCCCAAAGAAAAGTCGACAAGATCGTCAGTAGCGTCCAGAGTTTTTGTTGTTTTGTCATTGTTATCCTCACTATCTAAAAAATTCCAAAGAAAAGAGCTGAGAGATCTTCTCAGCTCAAAGTGACTGTGTTAATCCGCCAAGTTCATCAGTTTTTGGCTCAACTCGAGCTCACCCGGTGTGGCATTACTATTTTCAAAAGTTATCTCACCAACTGCTTGGTTGGGTGAAAGTAATTGCTTTTGCGTCAATAAATGCTTCAACTCACGTGCTGCTCCTGCACCTCCGTCAAAAACAGCGATATCTTTTCCAATAACATCTTGGATCGCTTTTTTAACAAATGGAAAATGCGTGCATCCCAAAACGACTGAATCAACGTTTCCTTTATACGGTGCTAATATATCTTCTAAATATGCATATAATTCTGCTGAATCTAATTCGCCTTTTTCGACAAACTCAACTAACTTAGGTGCTGGTAGCTTGATGATCTCACCTTGATCAGCAAAACGTTCCATCAAATGATTGAATTTTTCTTCCTTTAAAGTCAATGGAGTCGCCATCACTAAGACTTTAGAATCTGTTTGATGCAAAATAGCTGGTTTAACAGCTGGTTCCAGTCCGACGATCGGAATTTCTGGGTACTTTTGACGTAAATATGTGGCCGCAGCACTTGTCGCAGTATTACAAGCGATCACGATCGCTTTGACTTTCTTTTGTTGGATAAAATCCTCTACGATCGCTTCACTCAAAGCTTTGACTTTGGCTACACTTTTGGTACCATAAGGGGCATTTTTCGAATCCCCAAAGAAATAATAGCGCTCATTTGGCATGAGCTTATAGATCTCACGTAAGACACTGATGCCGCCGAGACCTGAATCAAATACTCCGATCGGAGCTAAAGCCTTGTTTTCCGTCATCACTATTCCTCATCTCTACTGCATTATTCACAATTAAATATTCTAACACTTTTTGACAGTGAGGAGTAGTCTTAATAATTATCAGTAAATTTTTTGATGCGTTCACTTGCTTGGCGGAGGTCATCCATAGAAGCAGCATAACTTAAACGCACATACCCTTCGCCGCCTTGACCAAATGAAACACCTGGGATCAAAGCAACTTTAGCTTTTTTGGCTAACTCACGAACAAACTTCCATGAGTCATGCCCGCATTTAGCAGGGATCTTAGCAAATAAATAAAAGGCACCATCTGGTTTGACCACTTCAAAGCCAGCATCTGTTAAAGCTTGGCGCATAAAATCACGTCTAGCTTGATATTCCTTACGCATGCTCAAGGCATCATCTTTTCCTTTAGTCAATGCTTCTAAAGCAGCAAATTGAACATTTGTCGTTGGTGCTGTTACCATATATTGATGTGCTTTGACAACTTGTTCACTGAAATCTTTGGGCCCTAAAATAAAGCCTAATCGCCAGCCAGTCATCGCATGTGATTTAGATAGACCGCTGATCACGATCGTATTTTCGGGTAAGAAGCTTGCTAAGGAAACATGTTGTCCTTCATAAGTCAACTCAGCATAGACTTCATCACATAAAGCCCAAATATCATATTCAGCGATCACTTTAGCCAAAGCAACTAGTTGTTCTTTTGTATATGTTGCCCCGGTTGGATTACTTGGGTAGACTAACACGACTGCTTTGATATTTTTATCTTTATTTGCTTCTAAAGTAGCACGTAATTTTTCAGGTGTTAAAATAAAACCATCAGCGCTCGTATCAACTTGTAATACATCAGCTCCATTTAGCTGACTGATCGGAGCATAGATCGGAAAGACTGGTGTTGGCATTAAGACTGTATCTCCTGGATTTAAGATCGTTTGCAAACTCGCTGCGATCGCTTCAGTTGCTCCCACCGTCGTAATGATCTGTTCTGGAGTATAATCTAGAGCATATTTTTCCTTATAGTACTTAGCGGCAGCCCGCCGCAACTCCATTATCCCCGAATTAGGTGTATAGTGTGACTGATCTGCATTGATCGCCGCGATCGCAGCTTGTTTTACATGCTCCGGTGTATTAAAATCCGGTTCCCCTAATGTTAACTTAATGATCCCCTCGATCTGACTGACTTCCATATCGAATTTCCGAATGTCTGATACAGCAATGGCTTCGATCTTATGGTTAAATCTAGCTTGCATAAAAACAGTACCTCACTTTTTTAAATTTACTCCATTATATAGCAGATAGATTAAAATTTCCAAAGAATTTTCAGCAAATTAAAAATGCAGCCCATATGACTGCATTTTTGCATTGTTATATCTTGACACTTCGTTTGGTAAATTTGCGATAATAGATCTGTGCGCATATGCATACTAAAATGACCTTAATTGCCCCTGGAAGAAGAAAAGGAACTGTTCCGATCAATAGAGCATTCTCCAAGTTGATATCACTGATCACAAGTAACCACAGTGAACCACATAATAACTGCATTAGGGCTCCTAAGCTGTTAGCCAGTAATAACCAGTTAAATGTTTGCTTTTTAGCGGCCATTGAGCCAACAATCATAACATAAACTAAAAAGCCTAATAAATAGCCCCCAGTATTACTAAATAAGACGCCTAGTCCCCCTTTAAAATTAGCAAAGACCGGTAAACCGATAAACCCTAGTAATAGATACACTAAAATGGTCTGTAAACTATATCTTAGCGGTAAGATCGAGGCTAATAAGCCGACAGCCAATGTCTGAAGCGTCAACGGTATCATGGGCAAGGGGATCGTTAATTGTGAACAAACGATCAGTAAGGCGAGCATGATGCTAGCTAAAGATATGTAATATAATTTATTCTTCAAATTCACTCATCCTCTCTACTATCAATATCATAAGCATACGAGTTTCAAATCCCTTTGTCAACTTTAACGAAATCGAAAGTTTACTATATCTATAAAAAAAGAAGCTAGCAGGCTTCTTTTTGCTAGGCTTCTTTTGTCACGATTATCTCAGTTTCAGGAGCAAACATTGCACGTTGTTCTGGGGTCGGTGCTTGGTCGGTGATAAATAACGAGATCTTATCCAAAGGACAAATACGGTAATAGGATTTATTGACAAACTTTTGATGTTCGGCTACCAAAATGACTTTACGCGCCCGTTTGACCGCCATTCCAACGATCTGAGCATCATCTTGATCAAGTAAATAAGCACCATTTTCATCGATCCCGGATGCAGCAATAAAGGCTGTATCAAATACGACATTTTGTAATTCTTCGATCGCTAAATTTGAATAGAAATAACGATTTTCATGATTCAAAGTCCCACTCAAAACCTTGACCCGTACCTTATTATGCTCAGCTAAAGCCATACAATTATCTAAAGAATGAGTCACGATCGTTAGGGGCATATTGATATTTTGACAAGTCTTCAATAAGATCGTCGACGAATCGACAAAATAAACATGATGCGGTTTAAAATAGGTCGCGGCTGCTAAGGCGATCTGCGTTTTTTGTTTAGTGAAACGAGCTAACCGGCTTTGAAAGTTTGGTACGCTACGCCCAAAATCTAATGGCAAGATCCCACCATGTGTACGTCTAACTTCACCACGTTTAGCTAACAACACGATATCACGTCGCGCAGTATCTTGTGAGATCCCAAATTCCTGCATGATATCTTTAGTCGATAATTCCTGCCTTTCCTCTAATAATTGTTTGATCAATTCAATTCTCTTTTCTTGACTCATCAAGCGCACCTCTTAACTAATTATCTATGATTATTATACCTTTAATTATCAGCAATTAAAAGTATTTATAATGATGTACTTATTTTAAATAGGCGAACTCACTTAAAAAAGTAGCTTATTTTAGTAAATCCAGGTTTATTTTCCCCCTGAAAAATAAAAAGCGCATACGTCCTTAAATGAACGCATGCACTATACTTGATCAGATCAACTTTTAAGCGTTAAAAGCTGCTTCTAATTGTGGGACGATCTGTTTCTTACGGGAAACAACACCTGGTAGATCAACTTTGTCAGCCACCAATTCTTTTTCAAAGGCCTTTTCGACCATTTCCTTAGGTTCGCCAACGACTAAAAGACGTGTGTTGGAGTCTAAGATATTAGTTACCATCAACAAGAACAGATCATAACCTTCAGCAGCTGATTGTTTTTCGATAGCTACACGTAAAGCAGCTTCACGTGCAAAAACTTCATCAAGATCAACTGTGTTTACTTGATCGACACGGACCGTCTTACCGCCCATGTCAAATGATTTTGCATCGGCTGTGATCAATTCTTCTTCTGTCTTACTTGCCAAGTTTGTACCAGCTTTAAGCATTTCAAGACCATAAGCTTCAAGATCTACATTAGCGATCTTGGCTAAAGCTTTTGCAGCAGCTTCATCTTTAGCTGTAGTTGTTGGTGATTTGAATAGTAAAGTATCAGAAATAATAGCAGATAACATCAAACCCGCTAATTTAGCTGGGATCTCAACGTTATTTTGCACGAATTCACCGTAAATGATCGTACTTGTACAGCCAACTGGCTCAGCGTGATAGTACAAAGGTGCTGCTGTCGCAAAGTTAGCGATCCGGTGATGATCGACAACGTGTGTGACTGTCACATCAGCAATATCAGCAACACTTTGTTGTTCTTCGTTGTGATCGACCAACATTACAGCTTCAACTTCAGGTGCTGCCTTTTCGATCACACGTGGTGCTGGTTCTTCAAAATGTTCTAAAACAAATTTTGTTTCTTCGTTTGGTGTCCCCAAAGCCACAGCTTCGACTTCATTGCCCAAAGCGTTTTGTAAAAAGGCGTAAGCTTTAGCAGCTACGATCGCATCTGTATCTGGATTTTTATGTCCGAAAACTAATTCTTTCATCAAAAATATCTCCCATCTAAAGTATTCCTAACTTTAATAATTCTACCACACAACTAGCTAAACTTAAATAACAATAAAAAAGCTGTGACATAAGTCTTTTATTTGACTTTCAAACATTGGGTTTGATACTACAAAAAGAGCCCACCACGATACTTATTGCATCGTGGTGGGCCCATTTATGTGAGGCTGCTAACTTATAAGCTTTCTTTGAGACGTGAAACGTAATCTTTTTTAGCTAGATAGCTGTCAAAAGTTTTCAAAAAACTATTGATACGTGGGATCTGATCTTTACCACGTCTAAAGACAAAGGCCAAATCGAACTTGATCTCTGGTTCAAATAACGCCATCCCCATCTCACCATGATTTTTAGCCGTCACAAACGACATTGGTAGTGCAGTATAACTACCAGTTCGTTTAGCAAATTCAAAAAGTTGTTCCGGTGTTGCAAAGTGAGCTACACTATTAGGATGATCGACCATTGCATTTTTATAAGCTTCTCTGATCGTATCATTTAAGTAGTATTGTGGTGGATATGTCACCCATTTATTGTTCAAAGTGTCCTTGAATCGCACTCGCTTACGCTTTTCTAAGCGTTCGTTGTTGTGCAAAAAGATCAGGTCTTCGGTGATGATCTTTTTAGTTTCGTATGGTTTCCAGTTTTTGATACTTTCATCTGGAAGATACATTACCGCTAAATCGATCGTATTATTTTCTAAGCGCTCCCAAATCTCCTTACGCGTTAACATATGTGTGGAAAGTTTGATACCGTTATTTTTTTCGTAATACTCGATCGCAAAATCCGTGAAGACTTGATCCTCGATCGAAGCTAAGATCCCAATGTTGATCGTCCCTTGAGTCGCACTTGTTGATTGTTGGATCTCATCAGCTGCTTTATTTAATGTTTCATAGATCTGGTGAGTTGCATCTAACATAGTGTAGCCTGCATCAGAAAGGTGCAACTTTTTACCAACTGAATAAAATAGTGGTGCTCCGACTGTTCGCTCTAATTTCTTTATTTGTTGAGTCAATGCCGGTTGTGTGATCCCCAAGATCTGAGCTGCTTGGGTATAACTCATCGTTTCAGCTAATTGCAAGAAATAGGTCAACGTCTTTGATGAAAAGATGTTTTCTTGTTGTGTCTTCATATAAGTATATCCTTTCCCGTAGCATTATACTTCATTAATTCAAATGCCAAATATCTTATCCTTATATAAATAATTATACTATATTATGATAGTAATGTTAAAACTTTTTGAACTCTCTAAGGGTAATAATTCTATTATAAGTGAAAAATTCTATAACTACTAGAAATTTTGATAAATTAATGAATATAGTATATAAAATAAATAAAAAAACGATAATCTATGCTTCCACCCATAAATTACCGTTATAGCTAGTAGATAACTTCCACATGATCTACTATTTTCAAATACGCAAGCACAAAACAATAAACAAAAAATTATCTTGTTATGATTTGTACTATAGTATCAGTATACTAACACTTACTCTAAATTTCAACGAAAATATATGAAAAAAAGTTGAGAATTAATTAATTCTCAACTTTAATTTTAATTACTTAAGTTTTAACGTTTGCTTCAATTGAGAGCGAACTTCATCCAAGTTTTCCTTTGGTACGACTTCATATGAGACACCATCGATCATTTGACCATTACCCTTGAGTTGGATCTGATCAATATTTTTAGCCCCACCATAATTAGTTACGATATCTTTAATATCATCAAATGTTAAGTCAGTTTTCATATTAGCCGAAATAGCATTCAAAATACTATGGTATTTAGCTAGGCTATCGATCGAAGCTGCTTTTTCTACTAAAGCAGTCAAGACTTGGCGTTGGCGCAATTGTCGTCCGTAATCGCCCCGCGGATCCTCATAACGCATCCGAGTATAAGCTAAGATATTATCAGCATCGATCGTGACTTCACCTTTAGGGAAATGAACATCTAAGTTCGTAAATTCTAAATCATTATCGACTTTGACCGGACCGATCGCTTCTGATAACTGTTCAAGACCTTTCATATTGATCTCGATATAATGGTCGATCGGAATATCTAAATAGCTTTGTAATGTATTCAATGCTCCAGAAACTCCATCATATGAATAAGCTGCATTGATCTTATTATTGCCTGGATGGCCTGCGATCGTAACTAAAGTATCTCGTGGAATACTCAATAATTCAGTCTTGTTAGGTGTAACAGCTGCTACCATGATCGTATCCGAACGTCCTTGTTCAGTTCGACCATACTCACCAGTATCACTTCCTAATAAAAGGACTGAAAACGGTTGTCCGTTATCTAAACTGACACTGCCGGTGCGCTTGTCGTCATGTTTGACAGCCTTATATGTAACATCGACAGCTTTTTTGGCATCGAAATAAAGTTTGCCTACAATAACTGCGTCAACTAGCAAAAAGAGTCCCAATGCGATCAAGACCCACTTCCACCAACGTTTTTTCTTCTTATGATGATGCTTATGTTTATGTTGTTCATCAGGCATCAACAATCACCGCCTTAGTATCTATATTAATAAAAATAAACCTTGTATATTATACCAATATTCCTAAATTTTGTATAACAAAAGCCTTTCATAGCAAGGATAAAAATCTAAAATGACCATCCAATGTGTACGGATGGTCATTTTATCATTTAGGCTTTAGCTGACCAGTTTTCAGGATCATGGCGCCATTTTTCCAAGGCTGCGCGTTCTGTCGTTGAAATATAGTTAGTTTCAACAGCAGCTTCTAATAATTCTGAGTAATTAGTCAAGGTAAAATAACTCAGATCTGCTTGCCTAAAATTATCAACGATCGCTTGCAATTGATAACTAAAGATCGCTCCAACACCTAAAACATCGGCTCCTTCATTTTGCGCAGCTTTAACAGCTTTTAAGACACTGCCCCCTGTTGATAAAAGGTCATCGATCACGACTGTTTTAGCTCCAGGATGCAAAACACCTTCGATCTGTTTACCACGCCCATGATCTTTGGGTTTAGATCGAACATAAACCAGTGGCAAGTCTAATTCAGCAGCGATCCAAGCCGCATGTGGGATCCCTGCCGTAGCTGTCCCTGCGATCACCTCGACTTTTGGATACTTTTCGCTTATCAATTCTGCAATTCCTTTGGCGATCGCTGTTCTGATCTTAGGATAGCTGATCGTTAAACGGTTATCACAATAGATCGGGCTTTTGATCCCACTTGCCCACGTAAAAGGTTCATTAGGAGATAATTTTACAGCTTGAATTTTGAGTAAGTCTTTTGCGATTTCTTTCATTTACTTTATCCTTTCTTACTGATTCCAGAGCTCAAAAATTGCTTGATAAGCCATCACAGGGTCTTTTGCTTGCGTGATCGGACGCCCAACAACGATCGCACTTGAACCATTTTGCGCCGCCATATCTGGGGTCATGACCCGTTTTTGATCACCTAAACTGTCGGTTTTTAACCGGATCCCAGGCGTGACCCGTAAGAATTCCGGTCCCGTAACTTCTCTTAACTTATTAGCTTCCCAGCCCGAACAAACGACCCCATCTAAGCCAGCATTTTGCGCTAATTTAGCATAATTTTCCACGCTTTTATCAAGTCCGACCGTGATCAATTGTTCTTCTTTGACCATGCGCTCATCAGTTGAGGTCAATTGCGTGATCGCTAATAATTTGGGTTCTTTTTTACCAGCTTTTAGTGCACCTTCAACTAGGCCATATTTAGCTGCCTTGAGCATCTCATGCCCTCCATTAGCATGCGTTGTGGTGAGACTGACCCCTAATTGACCTAAAACATACATTGCCCGTTCGACTGTATGCGGGATATCATGACATTTTAGATCTAAAAAGACATCGTGTCCTTGCTCTAAGATCGCTTTAACTAGATCTTGACCTGCACTGTAATATAATTCCATTCCGATCTTTACAAAAAGTTTCTCCGTTTGCGGAAAATTTTGTAAAAAATCAAGCGTTCGCTGAGCATCATTGAAATCAAGAGCAATGATCGGACGTTTAAGCTTCATTATCTCTAGCCTCCCGTACTTCTTGGATCAACTTTTCAATACTTTCGATCCCCAATTCATCCATTACTTTTGGTAATTCTGCAACTAAATGTGGGCAGATCAAAGGATCGTAGAAATGCGCCGTTCCGACTTGGACGGCTGAAGCTCCAGCTAAATACATCTCAATGATATCTTTAGCACTCTTGATCCCTCCGACCCCAATGATCGGGATATCTACTGCATGGGAAACTTGATAGATCATTCTGATCGCGATCGGTTTGATCGAATGTCCCGAAAAGCCACCAGTCAAATTACCCAAGACCGATTTACGCGTTTTTAAATTCAAACTCATCCCCATCAAGGTATTGATCATTGTCAAGCCATCAGCACCAGCAGCTTCAACTGCTTTAGCGATCGCTACTACATCGGTCACATTAGGAGAAAGTTTAACATAGACTGGCACCTTAGAGACAGCTTTGACTTGTTTGGTCAATTCAGCTGCAGTCTGTGGATCAGTCCCAAATGCCATCCCACCTTCATGCACGTTAGGACAAGAGATGTTCAATTCTAAAGCGGTCACTAAATTAGAATCGGAGAGTTTTTTAGCAACTTCCACATAATCAGCAACCGTCGATCCCCCCACACTACCTAACACTGGCAAGTCGGGATAATCTTTTTTTAATGCTGGTAATTTTTCACTAATAACGGCTGCGATCCCCGGATTTTGTAATCCGACCGCATTGATGACTCCATTGTCCAATACGGCGATCTTAGGATTGGGATTGCCCTCACGCGCTTCAGGTGTCGTCGTCTTGATAACTAACGCCCCTAAAGTATTCAAATTAAATTTTTGAGCTGCGCCAACATCTCCAAAGCCAAAAGTTCCACTTGCTGGCATGATAGGATTTTTTAGCTCTAAACCTGGTAATTTGACTGATAACCTTGACATAATTAGCCTCCCTTTATAATGCTGTCGTCGAAAATGAACGATTTTCTAAAGCTTTCAGTAAAGCATCCACGGTATCAAATGATGTCAACAAAGCAATATTGTGCTCGATCGCAGTTTGTCTGATCACAAAGCCGTCAGATACTTTTTCTTGGTCATGATCCATCGTGTTGATCACAATATCAACTTCATTATTTTGTAAAACATCTAAGATCCCTGGTTTAGCCTGTCCGATTTTGGCAACGGTCATGGTATGCAACCCGTTTTCATTTAAAAATTCGGCTGTTCCAGCAGTCGCAAAGATCCGATAGCCGATCTTTGCAAAACGTTTTGCTAAAGTTAGGGCTTGCTGTTTATCTTTATCTTTGACCGTAAATAAGACGCTCCCGTTAGCCGGTAATTTCATATTAGCTCCTACAAAAGCTTTGTAAAGTGCTTTTTCAAAGCTATGGTCACTACCCATGACCTCACCAGTTGATTTCATTTCTGGTCCTAATAAGCTGTCGACATCAGCTAGTTTATTAAAGGAGAAGACTGGAGCTTTGACATGGATCATTTCAGATTCAGGATAGATCCCCGACTCATAGCCAAGCTCTTTTAAAGTCTTGCCTAAGATGACCTGAGTAGCAACTTGAGTCATCTTGATATCAGTGATCTTACTCAAAAATGGGACTGTCCGACTAGCACGTGGATTTACTTCAAGAACATAAACTTCACCTTTATGCACGATAAATTGAATATTCATGATCCCGATACACTTCAAAGCAACGGCTAATTTCTTAGTTGCATCTTCAATTTGATCTTTGACACTTTGATCAAAGTTTTGCGGTGGATATACTGCCATCGAATCGCCTGAGTGGACCCCTGCTTGTTCGATATGCTCCATGATACCTGGAAGTAAAACATCCTTACCATCACAGATAGCGTCAACTTCACATTCATATCCTTCAAGGTAAGCATCGACCAAGATCGGATGTTCTTTGGCTAAGTGCGCATTTTCAGCTAAATATTGGGTCAATTCTTCATCGTTATTAACGATCTCCATTGCCCGTCCGCCAAGTACATAACTTGGACGAACTAAAACTGGATATCCGATCTCATGAGCGCATGCCAGAACTTCTTCTTTTGACATCGCAGTCTTGCCCACAGGTTGTTTTAGACCAAGTTGTTTGATAACTTGGTCAAATAACTCACGATCTTCAGCACGGTCAAGATCAGCAACTGCAGTCCCTAAAACATTGACGCCATTTGCTTCTAAACCAGCTGCTAGATTGATCGCTGTTTGCCCCCCAAATTGCACGATCACACCTTTAGGCTGTTCAAGCTCGATCACGTTCAAGACATCCTCTAGATCAAGCGGTTCAAAATATAATTTATCGGAAACTGAAAAATCGGTAGAGACCGTTTCAGGATTAGAATTCATCACGATCGCTTCATAGCCTAGTTTTTGGATCGCTTTAACGCTGTGAACTGTAGCGTAATCAAATTCGACCCCTTGTCCGATCCGGATCGGGCCAGAACCGATAACTAGGATCGATTCTTTAGTTGACGGGTGACTTTCATTTTCAAGGTCGTATGAACTGTAAAAGTATGGTGTATGTGATTCAAATTCAGCTGCACAAGTATCGACCATCTTATAGACAGGAAGGATCTGATTTTCTTTCCGTAAAGCACGGATCTTTTCAGCAGTCGTATCCCACAATTTAGCGATCGTGTGGTCACTAAAGCCATAATACTTAGCCTCTTTTAAGCAAGCTAGCTTATTAGGATGTGCTTTTAATTTAGCTTCAAGTTCGATGATATGTTTTACAATATCTAAATAATAGAGATTGATCTTAGTAAATTCATGGACCTCTCGTAATGTATAACCGCGCCGAAAGGCTTCAGCCAAATAAAAGAGACGGTCATCTTGAGCGTGAACTAATTTTTTCTCTAGCTCTTCATCCGAAGCTTTAGCTACTCGTGGTGATAAAAGATCTTTTTCATCGATCTCAAGTGAGCGGACTGCTTTTTGCAACGCTTCTTCTAAATTACGGCCGATCGCCATAACTTCCCCAGTTGCTTTCATTTGGGTCCCTAAAGTCCGATCTGCCTGGGCGAATTTATCAAATGGCCAGCGTGGGATCTTAGCAACTACATAGTCTAAAGCCGGTTCAAATTCAGCATACGTCGTTTGGGTAACAGGATTTTTGATCTCATCTAGTGTCAATCCAACTGCGATCTTAGCTGCCATTTTAGCGATCGGATACCCCGTTGCTTTAGAAGCCAAGGCCGAAGAACGTGATACCCGGGGATTGACTTCGATCACGTTATAATTGAAACTGTTAGGGTCAAGGGCTAACTGAACATTACAGCCACCTTCGATCTTGAGGGCGCGGATCAATTTTAAAGAACAGTCCCGTAACATTTGGTACTCTCGATCAGTCAATGTTTGTGTTGGTGCGACCACGATCGAATCACCAGTGTGGATCCCAACTGGATCAAAGTTTTCCATCGAACAAACTACCATTGCATTGTTGGCAGAATCGCGCATCACTTCAAATTCGATCTCTTTATGCCCCATGATCGATTTTTCGATCAAACACTGGGTCGCAGGCGAAAGATCCAGACCATTAGCTGCGATCTCTTCTAATTCAGCCGGGGTATCACACAAGCCACCACCGGTCCCGCCCATCGTAAAGGCAGGCCGTACGATCACAGGATAGCCGATCGTTTCAGCGAATTCCAAGGCTTCTGCTACTGTATTGACCGTCTTTGAAGCTGGGATCGGCTCGTTTAACTGTAACATCAACTCTTTGAATTTCTCGCGGTCTTCAGCTTGATCGATCGCAGATAATTTTGTACCTAAAAGTTCGATCCCAAGCTCATCTAAGATCCCACTTTTATGCAATGCGATCGCTAAGTTCAACCCGATCTGCCCACCTAATGTTGGCAATAAAGCATCGGGATATTCTTGACGCATGATACGTGAAACTGATTCGACCGTCAATGGCTCTAAATAGACCCGATCAGCAATGTCAGTATCTGTCATGATAGTTGCAGGATTGGAATTGACTAAAACTACTTCATAACCTTCTTCACGTAACGCCATACAAGCTTGTGTCCCAGAATAGTCAAATTCAGCGGCTTGTCCGATGATGATCGGTCCTGATCCCAGAACCATGATTTTTTTAATATCTGTTCGTTTAGGCATTTTCTTCTTCCTTTCGTTGATCGATCATATGCATAAAGTCATCAAAAAGATCGACTGCATCGTGTGGTCCTGGTGCAGCATCGGGATGGAATTGCACGCTAAAAGCTTTATAGCGCTTATGCCGTAGTCCTTCGACTGTACCATCATTTATCTCACGGTGAGTAATGATCAATTCAGCTTTATCGACAGTGGCTGGATCGACTGCATAACCATGATTTTGTGAAGTAAAATTGATCCTTCCCGTTGCGATCTCACGAACCGGATGGTTGAAGCCTCGGTGTCCAAATTTCATCTTATACGTATCAGCTCCATTAGCTAAAGCAAAAATCTGGTGTCCTAGACAGATCCCAAAGAGCGGAAGATGTTTTTGGACTTCTTTGACCATTTCGACAGCATGTAAAACATCTTTAGGATCCCCAGGTCCGTTAGATAACATGACGCCATCGGGTTTTAGATTCAAGATATCTTGGGCTGTTGCACTTGAGGGTAGCACGATCGTATTGCAATCACGTTTAGAAAGTTCGCGTAAAATACTGTGCTTTAGCCCATAATCAACTAAAACGACATTGCGCTTTTCACCTGGATTTGGATAAGGTTTAGTCGTTGAAACTTGTTCTACTACACGATCATTTAGCACAGTTGCACGTAACTGATCAAGGGTGTGGGTCATGTCATGGACTGAATCGACCAAACATCCCTTCATCGTTCCATGTTCACGCAATTTCTTAGTCAATGCCCGAGTATCGATATGACAAAGACCTGGGATCTGCATTTGTTTTAGGAAATCATCAAAAGTCCCTTGCTTGCGCCAACTGTCAGAAACACGTGCCACCTCACGACAAATGACCCCACAACAATTTGGCATGAGCGACTCGTAATCATCCAGATTGACTCCGTAATTTCCGATCAACGGATTGGTGAAAACTAAGATCTGATTAGCAAATGATTGATCTGTTACAGCTTCTTGATAACCTGTCATCCCCGTCGTAAAAACCACTTCTCCGGTCGTTTGCCCTTCAAAACCAAAAGCTTCCCCCGAAAATACTGTACCATCTTCTAAAACTAAATAACGCTCCATGCTAATCCTCCTTTTGATAAACTACATTACCATCGACCATAGTCAAGTAAGTTTGCCCAAAAACTCTTTCGCCAGTAAATGGAGTATTTTTACCCATCGAAAAATAATCGGCTTCAGTGATCGTAGTTTCATGTTTCAGGTCAAAAACGGCTAGGTCCGCTTTAGCTCCTGCAAAAATACTTCCCGCTTCAAATTTGAAGGCTTCAGCTGGATTTTTAGACATGAGCTCTAATAGTTGCTCCAAAGTCAAAACTTGCTGTTGTTTTACCAGTTGAGTATACAGTAAGGCAAAAGCCGTCTCACTACCTGTGATCCCAAAAGCAGCTGTGCGCATATCACCAGTTTTTTCGTCAATACTATGCGGAGCGTGATCAGTCGCGATCATATCGATCGTGCCATCTAAGATCCCCGTGAGCAAAGCTTGTTGATCTTCATTAGTTCGTAACGGTGGGTTCATTTTATAAAAGCCATCATTTTTTACGATATCGTCTTCACTCAATAATAGATGATGTGGTGAGACCTCACAGGTCACATTGATCCCATGCTTTTTAGCAATGCGGATCAATTCAACACTTTCTTTAGTCGAAACATGGCAGACATGATAATGGACGCCAGTTTCTTTGGCTAATAGTAGATCGCGTGCGATCTGAGAAGATTCACTGATCCCCAATATACCTGGTAGACCTAATTCTTTAGCCTTCTTTCCCGCATTCATCACACCGCCAAACAACAGTGAATTATCTTCGACGTGGGCTACCAAAGCTACATCTAGTTTTTTCGCTGCTAACATAGCTTGATACATCGTGCCAGCTGTTTGAACTCCACAACCATCATTACTAAAAGCAAAGGCACCAGCTGCCTTCATTCCTGCATAATCAAGTAGCTCATCACTTTTCAAACCTGCTGTGATCGCACCATATTGTTTGATCTTAACGACTCCATCAGCCGCATTCAATGCCACTTGAGCGGTAACTTTAGCTGGCGTATCAGGGACAGGATCTAAGTTTGGCATCGCACAAACAGTGGTATACCCTCCATGAGCTGCAGCTAAACTCCCAGTTTTGATCGTTTCCTTATGTGTAAAACCGGGTTCGCGATAGTGTACATGAACATCAACTAAACCAGGAGCAACTAATTTATCAGTCACATCGATCACTTGAGCGCTATCTGCTTTTAGCTCCGTGCCTAAGGCTGTGATCACGCCGTTTTCGACCAACAGATCATTTTTTAATAATTTACCAGCTTGATAAACTGTCCCATTTTTAAGCAATAACTTCATTTTGTTTTTCCTCCTAGCTCACGGCCTTCGATCACTTTTTCCAGCATTGCCATCCGCATAAACACACCATTTTGCATCTGTGCCTTAAACCTAGATTTTTTTGCCTCAACTAAGCTACTGGCAAACTCAACATCCCGATTGATCGGTCCGGGATGCATGACGATCGCATCATCTTTTAATTTAGCATAGCGTTTCGTCGTTAAACCGTATTTTTGATGATAACTCTCTTTTGAAAAGGTTTGCTCCTCAGTAGCACCATGGCGTTCATGTTGAACTCTTAAGAGCATCAAGACATCGACTTTTGCGACTAATTCATCTAATGGGCGATAAGTACCGTATTCTTCAAAGGCTTCATCATACCAATAACTTGGTCCCGAGAAATATACCGTCGCCCCCAGTTTATGCAATAACTCCATATTACTTTTGGCGACCCGCGAGTTGGTCAGATCACCAACAAGCGCGACCTTTAAGCCCGCAAATTTTCCAAATTGCTCATAGATCGTCAACATATCTAGCAGACATTGCGAAGGATGCTGACCACTTCCATCCCCGCCATTGATGATCCCGATATCTAGCGTTTGTTCAGCACCTAGTTCTATCAATGGTGCATAATATTCATTTTGAGAATGTCTGATCACAGCTAGTTTCACACCTAAAGCATCCATCGTCAACAATGTATCATATAAAGTCTCGCCCTTATTGACCGAGCTTTGCTTAGGATCGAATTGCAAAACATTCAAACCTAATTTACGTTCAGCCATTTCAAAGCTCGTATGCGTCCGAGTTGAATCTTCAAAGAACATATTGACACAATAAACCTCGCTTAGATCACAAGTTGGACGTCCCCCTTGTTTGAAATACTGAGCGCGTTTGATCAACGCTAAAACTTGTTTTTCATCTAAATTATCGACTGTTACAAAATGTTGCATGGCTCTTTTTGGCTATAGATCATGTGGTTATTAGAAAGTGCTATAGTTTTCCTTTCTTAGATTGCTGGCAAATATCAGTTCCACATTTTACTTTCCACTGATTATTTTTTATCGTTCACTAAAAGCGTATTTTGGTAAGATCAAGTTCAAACCGATCCCAAAGATCGTTGCTAAAGCAATACTTGTCAATTGGAAATTCCCTAATTGAAGATATGTTCCGCCGACACCTACGACCAAGATGACCGAGGTGATCACTAAATTGCGCTTCAACGCATAATTTACTTTGTTATCAACTAAGATCTGTAAACCATTGGATGCGATCATCCCAAAGAGTAGAAATGAGATCCCCCCGATAACTGGACTTGGGATCGATTGGATCAAGGCTGAGATCTTACCACAAAAACTAAAGACGATCGCAAAAAAGGCTGCGCCACCGATCACCCAAACCGAGTGGACCTTTGACATGGCTAAAACACCAATATTTTCACCGTAAGAAGTAGTCGGGGGACCACCAGCAAAACCAGCGATAATGCTTGAAAAACCATCACCAAGTAAAGTTTTATTCAAACCTGGATCTTTAAAGAAATTGCGCTTAGTTAGTTTATTCAAGACCATGATATGTCCCATATGCTCAGTCATCGTCACAAAAGCGATCGGTGCCATCCCTAAGATCGCTGCCGGGTACCATTTAAAATCATAATTGATAAACATTACATCAAACGCTGGTAGCGTGAACCATTTAGCTTTAGCGACGGCTGTAAAATCCACGATCCCCATCATAACAGCAAAGATATACCCACCGATGATCCCAAGCAAAACGGGGATCATACTTGGAAAACCGCGCAAGAAGATGTTAAAGCCGATCGTCAGCAGCAAAGTAAAGATCGCAACACTGAAAAATTTCAGATCGTAATTTGAATTGTTCAACATCGCATCATTAGCTGCCGTCGTGGCAAGTGATAGCCCGATAACAATGATGATCGGCCCTACAACAACAGGAGGCAATAGTTTATCGACCCAACTTGAGCCAAATTTGCCAACGATCAAAGAAACGATCACATAAACTAAGCCGGCTGCAATGGCCCCCTGACCGACAGCAGGATAGCCGTAATTTTTCATCAAAACTTGCATCGTCATGATAAAAGCAAAACTCGAACCTAGATAAGCTGGGATCTTAGCTTTTGTGCATAGCAAGTATACGATCGTTCCGACACCGGAACAAAAGAGTGCGATACTTGGATTCAAACCGATCAACAATGGGACGAGCACGGTAGCTCCAAACATCGTAAAGAGATGCTGGATCGATAAGACTAACCAGTGCGGAAAACTTGGCTTATCGTTGATATCTAATAGTGCATCTTTATTTCTAAAAACTTCTTTTTCTGACATAAAATAATCTCCGTTCTATTTTGCTAAGAAAAAAGCCCGAAATATTACATTTCGGGCTCTAAAAGGTAGACTTAATCCATAACGTCTTAAGCCTATCAACCTTTTTTGCCCTCTCTGGAGTCAATTAAAATGGTTAATTTATTTGATTGTCTTTAATTCGATCCCGTCTTTACCATCGATCTCTTCGACATAAACAGAAACTTCTTCATTTAATGCGGTCGGGATATTTTTACCAACGAAATCTGCGCGGATCGGCAATTCACGGTGTCCCCGATCGACTAAGATCGCTAAGTTGATCGTCTTTGGTCGGCCTTGATCCATCAAAGCATCTAAAGCCGCACGGATCGTTCGTCCAGTAAATAACACATCGTCAACTAAGATCACATGTTTATCATTGATATCAAATCCGATCTGACTATCTTTTACGACCGGTTCATGCTTGGCGTTAGGATCATGATGAATATCATCACGATATAAGGAAATATCTAATTCGCCTACCGGGATCGTTACATCCTCTAGTTGTTGCAAGCGCGCTGCGATCCGTTTAGCTAAATAAATACCACGGGTCTTGATCCCGACTAAAACGATCCCGTCTACCCCTTTATTCTTTTCAATGATCTCATAAGTCATCCGTGTTAATGCTCGTTTCATCGTAATTGCATCGCTCACTTCTTTTGCCAAAGTAAAAACCTCCCTAGAATATTAAAAAAACGCTAGTCTCAAAGAATACACTTCAAGACTAGCGCTAAACAGACCCACTGATAGTGTGGGAATATCGAACCGTACCTTGCTAGCCTCTCTGGACTATTCTTAAAGGACTCACTTATTTATTTATAATCTACTTGATTTTATTTGTTTTGTCAAGATATGCCAGTTGTTTGTATGCGTTCGCTAATCCTCGGTTTTCTCTCAAAAGCCGATCTAAAAATCAGTTATAACTAATCTATACATAAGATCTACTTTAGATGTGCGCATTTTTACCGTAACGGTGCGCTTTCCGCTCTATTTTCTAGTTAGTATTTTACCATCTTTTATTATTCTTTTTAAGTACTTTTTTATTTTTCTTGTTATATCCATTTTTTTGAATATATAACTCTACATTTTATCCAATTCCTTTCACCAGGCTTTTTTCACTTCTAGCCATAAGTTCTTTTTATCTTTCCTTGCGAGGTTCGTGATCCACCTTCATTTAATATTCGTCCTGTCTTTACACCAACGTGTGGTTCATGTGCCGTCCGCAACAACTTATTGAAATCGACATCTACTTCGTCAAGTTTTCTTAATGTCTTCTTCCAGTCTGATCTTACTGCCTCATCATATTCTTTATTTTGTAGCGACGTTATCAGTCTGACCATATTCTCAGCCCCGGGCCTTCTCCAACTTCTGCCTTGTCGTTTCATTCGATATGAAAATGGTCTATGTCTACTCTCACATACACCAAGTCCTCCGCGATCGATCACCGTTGGTATATTACGTAATCTTAATGGTCTTATATACTTCCAATTTCTCTCTAAATACTTACGCAATAAACTCGTATACTTTCTTGCCTTCTTGCTGTCATTTTCATTTGTTGCTATCGATTCCATCGTATCTAACACAAGTTCAACGTCTTTCTTTGAATAGTTTTTGACCGCCATCACCATCTTATCTACCAGTTCTATCGGACAAAAATACATTCTCTCACGTATTTTTCTGTTCAAGTGGTATCTATCTAAAAAGTGTTCATGTTGCTTACAGCCCAATGCTAGTTCATAAAATACTTCTGGTTCGTAACCCGAACCGCCGTCACTATTAGACAAGATAATTGTATTCCTGAGATCATAATTTTTTCTCAAATACTCCAACATGTCGCTGAATGCTTTCTTACGCGATCTACCGGAAAACTGATGCAAGTTAACACAATATCCTCTCTTGCCGCTTTTTTCTACACCTTCGTGTACCTGAAAACGATTGATGTTTATTATTCCCCGGTCTTGAGATTTGACGGCTAAGGCGTCACCTTCAAGGTAAAGTACAGGAACTACCTTCTTTTCTTTGTGCACTAATTCTTTTGTATTATTCTCATGATTTTCCACTTTCTTAGACACGCGTTGTACGATCCCATGAACTCCACTAGGCGATATCTGTAGTGGTGTCAGGCAGCTCACTGCTTTAGATACTTTGCGAAATTCGCTTGACGTTGCTAATTCACTTAGTTTTGCCTGCACTAGTGGACTATAACGAAGGCGCGGCAAAAAGCCCATTAGCTCATCTAATGGGTAAACATACTTTTTGCTTTTTTTCCAAAGCCGCCGTTCAAAATATACGTCCCCAAACAAGAACTGGATATGTCGTGGTTCTTTTCTTTCCATGGTATATCCATCGGCGTGCATCTTTGCTACAAGTCTTTTATCCAAATCCTCAAAAACTTCTCTCATCACTTTTGAGAATGCTTGGGACGCTACGTTATAGACTGCTTCTTCAAAAACGATATTATCTTCACTTGTTGCTACTTTCTCTAAGATCTCATCTTTTAGATACCCCATTTAAATTCCTTTCAGTCTACTTTTATGTCTAACTTACCTAATTTATTTACTTCTGTAAACTGTTTTTTTGCAGTGTCAAATTTCGATAGATAAACTACGATATTTCTTCCTGCTTGATAATCAGCTTTTGACGCTGAAAATCTTACTTCAGACAATACTGTGATTTGATTGTCATCTTCTGAAAAACAATAAGATTGGATCGACTCGAATCTTGATCTTAACTGTAAAACATCGATCGCACCTTGGCCGGTATTATCCTTATCAGAACCAAACAAGCGTTTATCTTCTAGAACTTCTGGACTCAACATATACTTTAGCTTTTCAGCCCTTGCGGCATATTCTTCTGAACTATTGAATGTCATCAAAACATCAAAGAGTTCTTGTGTATACCTTGTTGCGATTGCTTCATTTTGATACTGTTCAGCATTTTCTTTCTCAGTATTTGATCCTTTTTTTGCCTTTGCTAAAAGGTCTCCTTTAGAAGTCTCTGCCAGCTTATCTATCTTCTTTTCAACGGCCATTACTTTAACTTGGTAGTCTCTCGTTTCATGATCGATATTTTTCTGGATCAGATAAAAGCTACCTGATAATACGACATTTACTGCTACTACAGCTCCCAATATCAAATTTTTCTTACTTGTTTTCATCTGTATTCACCACCCTCATACTATCGTATTTGTATGATAAGACCTTTTGGTCTTCTAGATCGTAATTCAAAGTGTATGCTTTGCCATATGTCTTGCCATCAATTTTCATTTGATAAGTAACGACAACTAAGATCTCACAGTCATGTTTATCAGTAACGTTTTTGATCCCAAACTGTGTTTGAATATTCCTCTCCAAAAAGTATTGATCCTGGTTATAACTGTCCAATAATGCCTCTTTAGCTAAATCTGTTCCAAGATAATTTTGGAGCATTTTATTATTCTTCTCCAGGTCTTCTTTAGAATGCAGACCACCGTATACGATACTAAAAGCTTCTGTTAATCGTTTCTGTGCTTCTTCTTCAGCCTTTTTCAGATCAAAATCACTACTTACAGGAAAATTTTGCTCGGCTACCTTTTGTTTAGCCTTCAATTCATTTTTTGCGTTTACTAGTTCATCTTTAGTCTGGTTTAATTCTTTTCTACTAGGTATCAATACAAGTGTGATCACACAACTTACAATCATGATCCACCATAAGATCGGTACTTTTCTCAAGCTAATCACCTATTCCTTTCTTTATTGTTTCCAATGGGTTCAACCACGTTCCATCATCCGTGAATGATTTACTCAATGCTTTTCCTAAGTCTTTCTCTTTTGTGATCCCTAAATGCAAGTGTGTATCATTTATGCCAGTTTCACCTGTTCTAGAGACACCTATTTTATCACCGGTACTTACCGTATCGCCCTCTCGTACACTGATATCACTAAGATCGCTTGCGAATTCCTGATAAGCTATTCCATAGCCATCATCAGTCACTTCCCAGATAAGGAAGAAGTTGACGTTCATATCACCCGGCTTTAATATTTTAACAATTTTCCCACCATGGATCGCACGTACGTCACCATTATATTGAGCGTCACCAAAATCCACACCATCATGGAATCCACCTGTTCTACTCTCTGACTTACCAAAGTTTTGTTCACCTACAAGCTTAGGTCCCTCCTTAGGGACACTCGCAAACGGCCAGGTCCATTCACCAGATACGACTGAGTCGTCATCTGATCCACATTCAGCATAATCTGAATCATTGCCTTCTCGCTGTCCATCTGATGAAGCTTCTGTCGTGTTACCTAAAACACTATCATTAGCATTTATTGAGGCTCCACCAAATTCTTGATACGCCCATTCGGCTCCACCTTCCCTGAGATTGCCATATTGATCTTCATTTCCGAGCATACCCTCATAATACAAAAACCAATTCATCGTAGCCTTCTTAACATCAGTTTCTTTTCCCACCAATGTTTTTACCTTTTTGTAAGCTCCGTTCAACTCAAACTTCATTAACTTAAGTTCATTCTCTAGCGTCAGAGTCGACACGTCCCCCGCTTTGATCGATCCTTCTGAGGTAATACGCGAACCATTGACGGTATTTCCCCAACCAGACCACTGAAATAATCCATTCACGCCACCACCAGTATTAGGATTGTGTAGCTTAAGCCCAGATTCACCAATCGAATTTCCGATCGCACCCGCAGCCCCGGCACCTGAAAAACCGACTTCTTTTGTCAAAGTTTCAAAGATTGCCTTAGCGTTCTTATATTCTTCGCTGTTCTTATCAGTATAACTACCTGAGGGGCGTGAAGATACTTCTATACTAGGATTGTCACTACTATCACAATCATGGCCATTCAGGCTGCCACTAAATAAAGTGAATATGACACCCATGGCCACTAATAGTGATAAAATACTCGCCGTACTAATGCCAAGTATCCACCATTTTAGTTTCTTCAAGCATCTTCACCTACCTAAAAAACAAGAAATAGAGGACCACAAAAATAGACAAATATGCAACTAATTTCAGCATGTCTAAAAAGAAAAGTTTTTCTTTTGCTGCAAACTCTTCTTCATTCATTTCCTCATCTGAGGCAAAATAGCGTTTCGACAGATCATACTTCTGTTTTTGCTCATTCTTGAAATTATGAAACTTACTTTGCATTCTTTCATGTAATTTTTGCTTCTTCATATTCCTTACCTCTGTGAAAAATTAGCACCGTAACGTCTGACTTCTTCGCCTATCAATTGTTGTGTAAAGAAGATATTCCCTACCCCAGCAATGTTCATAAACAGTTGGCCAACATTCATTTTCCCTAAAAGCGATAGTTCTGATTTAGTCATCTGACCAGCCAATGCGCGCGATAAACGTGTAATATCTTCTTCAGCACTTCGTGCAAACACCCTGTATTGCATCAATCCAAAAATACGTTGGATCGCGATCGTATAAGGGTTATCTAAGCTCGTTGACTCGCCCACGATACCTACTAGACTCGAAATATTTAGGATCATACCCGCAAAAGAATTACTCATTCCGTCCATGAGACTAGCTAATAGATCAACAGAACGTCGATACTCAGGCTTCAATATGCTCTGTGCAGCGGACATATTAACGATATAGTGTGGAAGATCTGTTTCTTTGTATCCTTCCCCTTGATGATCTTTCAAGAACTTCCGGCAACGTTTCCCATTGTTCGTGATATCAGCTGACAATAGCGTCAACACTGAAAAGATCTGTGCATTCAAAACGGCTGGTTCACCAGTCAGGGCTGAAAAATCAAATGTAACTACTTTTTCGGCCGAAATATTTTGAAATTGTGTCACACCCTCAAAGATCCCCGCATATGATGATTGCATCGTATCGATCGCAGACTCGATACGCGTTATCGCAAGCTGCGTTACTGGATCTGCGTTTCTCTGATTGGCCAGGCGCACCTTTTCACTTTGAATATAAATGTTGAAGTCAGATAGGATCGGATATTCTTCTTGGCGGATCTTAGTCGCTCTTAGTTTCGACTTGTTGATCTGCGGATTTCGATACCAGATCCCCTTTTCGATATAGAAGTTTATCAATGCCTTATTCAAATAACTCAGATCATCATCAGTCAGCGCATTGGACATTAGTTTGAAAATATTTTTAAGTTTTTCTATGTGTACTTGAAAGCTCCGTTCTTCATCTACTGAGCTACCGTCCTCACTGGTTACAGTTGGAAACACCTGAAACGGATTGATTCTGTTTTGACTACCAGACAGATCTAGGATAAGCCCATGTTGACGTCTAGTTTGTTCTCGATACATGCCATCGACATCAAAGTTTCGGATATAATTCCCCTTAGAGTACAAATCATCATTTAGCTTTAAGGCAAACGTTGTTTGCCCCTGTTTTGGCGATCCTGAGATCAACATAAATGAAGTGGTCCTCTTATTGTCACGTTCTAAAAAGTTGAAATTGACTGCACCATTGGTAGGAGTCCAGCCAAAGTAAGTACCATGTTCGTCCTCTAATTTTGTATGATTAAAAAAGTATCCCCCGGCTAGGTCATAAGTCCGAATAACAGTTGGTCGACGTCGGTTCTCCATCGATCTTTGCTCTGACGGAAACACGAAAGGAGATTCGTATTCAAAGTCCAATTCTCCCGCTAGAACAGTCATTTTATAAGCTGAACTTTTATCCTTGATCTCTTTTACACGCTTTTGTAGTTCTTCTTCAGTATCAGCTACCACAAACAAACGAACATATATCCCCTTCATTGAGATATTTAGCTGTTGGATCTGTCGATGTAATTCAGTGAGTTCTGCGATCTCATCGAATTCTTGTTGATTGTCCATTTGTTTTCTTTTCCCTGATACTCGAGAACTCTTTTCCTCGATCGCCTTTGTGATCCGTTTCTTCAAATCTTCACTATCAAGTGGGACTACTGACAAGAAAGCACGTGTCCCTTCCACTTGCATCAGATCCCGTAACCAGAAATTAGGTAATCCCTTTGTCGGGAAGCTGACTACATGGAGAACTGTATAATACCCATCGCCCCCATAGTAAAATAGATCAGGCTTGAAGTTGATATTTCCTTTAGGTTGGACCTTTTGCAGGAAGTCTAGATCGTATCCTTGCTTTGTGTATTTACGTACTGCTTTTTTTGATAACATTACCATTGTGCTTGCCTCCTAGATTTTTTCATTCATGTTATTTATCTGTTCTAAGATCTGCTCTTTTTTGCTCCTAGAGATCACTTTAGGAACAAAATCCTGATTACCATAACTCATAGCTTTACCTACCAGGTCACCTAATTCATTGACAGTTTGTCCATAAAGAAACAAGATAAATTCTGAGTTATAGATCTGTTTTTGGATCATGAGTTCCGTTTTGATGTTTTGTTCTAAGATCTGTTTTTGATCTTGTAATTGTGCTCTGACACGCTGATTATTTGTTTTTTTCAGCTTAGCTTTCGTTCGGTTCAAACAGGACGTGAGGTATCTTACCTGTCTAGTAGTATCAGTTGGCAACTTAGTGCTGTAGATCTCAAGATCATATTGAAATTGGATCAACCAGTTATGGTAGTTCAGCAACGTTATCTGTTGTTCTTCATGGCCAAGATTTAAAATATCTTTACCTTGTATTTCTAATAGTTGCAGATACCCGCGATCGTTGGCTAACTCGATATACCGGCCACGATTATCCATTATTTTTTTATACGGAGCGATCTTCAGCCACTCTATGAAATCAGAACGATCCCTTACCTCTCCAAACCAATTAGAAACACCTGCGCTAACATTGCTTAATTTATCAAGCATCTATGATCCCCCCTACTTTTGAAAGCTACGGTAAAACCGCTTCTTTCTTAACACCGCTACAAACAGACAGCCTAACGTTGTTTTTCCAGCCACTGCTGGCATCAATAAATAGCCTACCCACGTAGGTGTTAATCCCACATACACAAGCTGCATATATCGCCAGATTCCCTCATTTGGAAAGATCTTACTCATTGTAAAAAATGCGATCACTAAAGATAATGCTACAGCCACTAACTTCCACATAACGAAGCCAGCAACCTTCATTTTGGCGTAAATATCTCTTGTTACACCGTAATTTCCATTCATAAAAATTACCTCCAAGAAGTTGTTTTAACGCTTCCTAGGATACTTTTTTCTAGGCAATACGTATTTTTTAGGATAGTCAAGCTAAACTTGTTATCACACTTTCTAACAGATCTTGATCAATGTTATATAGCCGTTCAAACAAGCATTCATCAAAAATGAAATCTCTAAATTCTTTGTGATCGATATCGCCTTCAAATTTCGGAAACTCTTCTATCTCATTTAGATATTTCAGCCTGGCACCTCTAAGAGAAAAACGCTTATTTTTATCTATTCTTTCACTTTTCTCCAAGTCATAAACGATCTTGACCGCCTTGACCACAGGCAAACATAATATTACTTCGATAGCACTGGCCTTCCTTAATTCTTCAGTTGTTTCTGTATAAAAATCTTTCAACAATTCCATGACCATATCTCCCTCGTATGATAGTTTCATTTTCTAAAAGTCCATAGTCCAAAGCTCCGTACCAGTCTGTGAGCTTGCGAACACGCAAAGCGCTTGGACTTGTATGGAGCTTTGAACTATGGCACGCAAAAGGCGTTCTGACGCCTTGCGCAAGGAGCATTGGCGACTGAAGTTATAGAAAATACAATTCCCTGGCGCGGTGGGCGGAGGCGGAGCGCCACCATTCATAGATCTATTGCACTCAACAAAAAAACTCGTAGTAGTTGTGCAGACCTACGAGATTTCTTTGTATTTATTTCAATTGATAGTTAGCTTTTGTTCCACTATGCTTTGCTAATATTTACTAATTTCTATGACTTCCCCGTTGAATTGATCAAGCTCGAAAAATGTCCAGCAACCAATGCAGGTGCAGTCATTTTGACGGTATTCTACATATTCTTGCCGATCCTCATAATAGTAGAATCCCCGTTTAGTCCAATCACTCGGTAACTCCCCTTCCTCGAAATAACTCAAGAAACCACGTTCTTTATCTAAGAAGAATGCTACTAACTCCGGATGTTCCTCTGCGAATTCATAGAAATTGTTATAAATCATTTGCATGATGTTCTCCTCCTAAAAATCTCTTTGATATTAAGTTACATTTTCTATAAGTTCATATACTCCAGAACTATGCAAGTCTGCTAGCTTGCTAGTACGCGTAGCGCTTGGGCTTGCTTAGTGCTGGAGTATATGATATGTGTCAAGAGGCGCCCTAGCGCCTTGCGGAAGGAGTGTCAACGACTGGAGTTATCAAACTATTTACTTGGCGCGGTGGGCGGAGGCGGAGCGCCACGATCATGTAAGGTAACCTAAAAATAAAAAAGTTCAAGTCTGCCTTTTGGCAAACCTGAACTCTCAATAACTCTATTTTACAAAGATTTCATCGTATACTTTACTTACTTCGTCTTGTGAAACGTCATTTACACTAGAAATCATTTCTACGATCTTTGCTTTATCGTGTCCTTGCTTCGATAATTTTTTGATTGATTTTTCAAGCAGATCTTTCTTTCCTTCTTCTCTTCCTTCTTTTCTAGCATAATATTCACGCGTTAACATTTCTTGTTCGTATGTCATGTAGCTTCCCTTCCTTTCTACACTCTTCTTCAAATTTTCAACTGATGTCTCAATTCTTTGGGTCAGATCGCTAGTAATTAAGCTGCTATTCACATATTCCAAGAAAGCCTTTAGCTTCTCTGACACCCCTGCAAAATCTTTTGCCTTCGCATTTAAAATAACATTGTGTTCCCCAGTATCGATGGTTTTTCCGTTCTCATCTAAGATAAGTCTGGTGGTATAACGTGGTAAACCACTTCCACCGAAATCATAGTCGCAGATAAAGATAACATACGTATCCACTTTCTCCAAGAAAGATTGTCCTTCTGTTAAAGATTGACGAACTAGGTTACTTTGATAGTACGATAATCTTTTACCTAGGTCATGATTATTATTGACCTGCATTTCGATATCATACATGCGTCCCTTATCGTCTTCCACATAAACGTCAAAGCGTACGCCTCGTAGCACACGACTGTCTTTGCGGGTATCTTCGCTTCGGATCTCAACTATTCGTGTGATATTTAGCTCTGGTAAGATAATCTGTAAAATCTCAAGGCAGATGTCCTTATTTTCGGACACTACCCACGCAAATATCACACTATCCTTGAAGCCAGCTTTTTCCCACTTCTTTTCTAGTTCCTCTCTATTCAATTATACAATACCCCTTCCATTCTATAAATATTATAACTTTCTTAGTCTGCTAATTTTCTACGATCCCGATACTAAAATCTTTTCCAACCATAGTAAACTCACATTCCCTATGACAAGAATAAAAGATCTTATAGCGGTCATCAATATATTCCATTGCCTCCAAAAATGTATTGAACTCCCTTTCCTCTGTCAGCTCACCTAGTCCGCTATCTTTGAAATGATAATTGATTATGAACTTCTTCATAAGAGCTCTGCCCCTTTCCTTGTTATTATAGATCACATTTCCTTCAAGTTCATATACGTAAGGACTACGCAAGCCTGCTAGCTTGCTAGCACGCGTAGCGCTTGGGTTTGCGTAGTTCTGGAGTATATGATATGTGCAAAAGGCGTTCTGACGCCTTGCGCAAGGAGCATTAACGACTGAAGTCTAAAATTATTTACTTGGCGCGGTGGGCGGAGGCTGGAGCGCCACGATTTATGAGTACTGACCACCTGACTGAAAAATACCTGGCAATTTGCAAAAAGTGGGAGCATTTTGGTAACAAAAAGGGGGCAAATTGCTCCCACTTTCCACTCAAATACCGTTTTTTACTCTTAGTGGTAGCAGATTGCTCCCAATTCGCTACCATTTTGCTACCACTTTCGTTTTTGGATAATTCCGAACAAGAAAAATGCCCCGCAAGCGCAGGGCAAAGTTTTCATTCAACTCTGTATGTCGCACCATTGTCTCTGATGTCTTCATACATTTTCAAATACTCTTTAGATATATGCTGGGCTTTGTTTTCTAGGAACTTAGCATGTGTCAATTCTAAGGCTTGGTATTCATTAGCCTTGATATTGGCTGGTGTGATCTTCATGTCTATGCACAGCAGGGCTTGCATGAACCACTTGGGATTTTCATCATGTAGTGTCTTCAACGTTTTAACGTAGGTATCAATCAAATTGATAGCAACACTACTTTCAACCATTTCTTCCATACTTTTTCCTAACAGCTTTTTATAGTGTTTAGTTGGTACTCGAGTCTCTTGATAGCAGTATGTCATGTCTGTTATCTTTTGCGCCATTTTATTGAGCGACAACTTAGTAAATTCATCAAAATATGTCTTCATTTTTCACACGTCCTTTCTATGCAATTCGGTTAAGCTTTTTATCGACCTTGATCGTGCCAAATTCAGAGTATTCGGGTCTAGCTATATTGTATACGTACGCATAAACATAGCCTTCTTGAGCAGACTCTATATCTGCTTGATACCTATCAGTGTCGTCCAATACAACTAAAATACTGACCAATCCTTTTGTGCGAAGTGCACAATATGCGTATGCACCACGTTCTTCCAATTCTTTAGCAACATTAGGGTGGTTAGCCTTCAAAAAATATTGTAAGACTTCAACTTCAATACCAATATCTACCGAGAACCCTAGAACACTTTCTAAAATTTTTTCAGCTTGTACCCGTTTTTCTTCTACACTAGCCATAGTTAATTACCAACTTTCCTTGTATTATTGCGTGTCATGCACGTCACATTTTCTCCAAGTTCATAGTTGGAAGGCTCGCACAAGTCTGTTAGCTAACACGCAAAGCGCTTGGACTTGTGTGAGCCTTTCAACTATGAAATGTGCCAAAAAGCGTTTTAACGCTTTGCGGAAGGCAGCTTTAGCAACTGGAGTACCATACTCGTTTTAAGCGCGGTGGGCGGAGGCGGAGCGCAACTAACCTATAAGCAAAAATAAAAAACTTGAGCAGCTCTACAGCCTGACTCAAGTCTTTAATCTAACTAAAAGTAAATGATTCCTCATCAAATTTGGTAAATCTATGTCTCCCGGCTATCGTTTCCCAATAATCTGTTTCCCACTCCTCACAAAATTGTGTATTAGATAATTGCGAAACATATCCGTCTTCAAGCAATAAATGGCGCACTCTTGCATAATCTGAACCTAAGTCATAGACACACTCTGTACTCACACAATAGATTCCATCAGCTTCAATCTCAATATCATCAACATCAAAGCCTGATTTATTAGCAAACAACCACTCTCCAGACACTAAAAAACTTTCCTCGCACGTAGTCTTGAGCCGCTTTTCTAGCGTCATAGTTTTACTCTCAATCTCTTTAGTTACAAAATCATAGCTGGAAAATGTCACGATTTCTCTATTCAATTTTGCTATGATATAGTCTACACTTTTACTCATCATATCTACCTCCATCCGTCATTGATTGGTGACATTTTCTTTAGGCTCATATCCATAAGATCGATACAAGGCTGTTAGCTTGCTAACACATGTAATGCTCGGCCTTGTAGAGATTTTATGGATATGATATTCAAAAGGCGTCTTGATGCCTTGCGAAAGGAAGTATTAACGACTGAAGGTCTATCATACTTTTTGCGCGGTGGCTGGTGGCGGAGCGCTATTTTAGTCAGCAAAATATAATATTCACCCTAAATTTTTGCTTAAGGTAAATGTACATGCTATCATTCTAATATACACCAAAAAGCTCACAGCTATACTTTGGCGAGTCACTGCGAGCTATTATCTCAATTTGGATCAATACATTGAAGAATAAGTCGATTATTAACTACTACGCTTTAATCAATTATTTCTTGATATCACTCTTTTTAACTTTCGGATCAGAATTATTAAATAATTTGTAATATGCCCCTGATAATCATTGATGTAAAGCATTAATCTAACAATAGTGTAGAGTGGTAAAAATATCCAAAAACTATTTTTAAAAAAGGCAAAATTGATTATAACTTGCCTAGAGCTATATAGTAAGCTTAAAATCGTCAATAATCCAATGTATGTAAAATACGTTGTTATTAAATTGATTACAATAGGGCACATAACTTTTATATATTTTATGATTATTTTCATGGTACATCTCCTATCAAATTTTTATACCTTTAATATATATCATTTCTATATTTTGCAATTTTTAGGGATAAATTATTAAGTCATTTATCCCTAAAAATGGTAATGTTACAACCAAAAAAAGGAGGCCGTGAAACCGATACTTTATAACTATAAAAGATGACTTCAAGCTCCTTATTCGGAATTTGAAGTCATCTTTTAGTTATGTCACAGCCTCGTCTTTTATTTATGCCATGAAATTGTTCAATTTATGATCAGATTTATACTAACATTATCTCAACGTGCGACCGTGTTTTTCAACAAGTCGGTCCAGTTTTCCCGATGCCCTGACAAGTCTCTCTAGTTGTTTATCCATGAATTTTTGCTGTAAATGAATAAACAGTGCTCGTAACCTCATGTTCCGAGTTAAAATGGCAATACGCACAGAAAGAAATTTTTTCATCATATACTGTCTTCCTTCTACATTCTAAACCCTTTGAATCCAGCTGAAAGCCGCTTTTGAGACTTTTCGTCTATCTTCTCGTCGCTATCCGGCTGTTTTTCTGCAATTTCTCCATAGAGAGCTTTGGGGACTTTTTCAGATGGAACTGCCCCTATTTGTTGCTCGACTAGTCGCTTTAGATACTCTGATTGATTTTCTCCCAGGGACTCTAGAAAGTCATTGATTCTGCGGTCGCGTGGCGTATCGTACAATCTAAAACTGATCTGCTTTAGCTGCCTTTTCTTGCCCTTCATCGTCAATCACCAACTTCTGTCAGCCCGTATTTGTAAAAGCCACGTACGTTTGCAAGCTCTGCATCTGTTACGAAAACTACTTTTTCAAACGTATCTTTGACCATATCTTGATCAATGATATTTGACGTTCCCCCGGTCACGATCAAAGTATCGATACTCTTGATATCTTTGAATGTACTTCGTAAATTACTGATCAAACGTGCGCTGAAACTTCTGATCTCTTGTTCAACGATATCTGTGATGTCTAAGATATTATTCTTAGAGAATCGATAAGAAAACTGCTTATCATTGATGCCAGCGCGAACCAGCTTTTCAATTTGATATAAACTAACGTTATCTTGGATCCGACTTGCGATCGATTCATAGAGATCGTTCGCCCCGGTCGAATATTGCTTCCGGGCCTTTTTGTCAAATTCAAGATTCATTAACGTATCGATCAATACTGTTCCACCACCAATATCAATGATCCCAACACGTTCATCTAACAATTCTTCTTTTACCAGGTTACCTTCATTGTCCAATAAAACGTCATAGAATGTCCCTATTGGCTGCGGGACGATCATAACCGTTTCAACCTTGACATTGAAAGTTTGTCCATCGATGTCTACCTGATGCTGCCCCTTTAGAACTGTGGCCAACGTTTTTAGCTGTTCTTGATTGTTATAGTCCTCAGTAGGAACACCAGCAACTACTGCAACCTGCATGATTTCTTTTTTAGCACTCTCAAAATCAGTGGCCAAAAGTCCGATCGCAAAATTAGCAAGTAATTTGAAGGCATGGTTACTATAGCGATCGCGATACATTAGGGTGTCTTGCAAGTAATCATCTAATCTCAAATTGACCAGGTCTTTACCCCAGGCCCAGCTTTGATCGTCAAAAGGCGTCTTAAACATTTGGATATCACGCTTGATACCTAAATTACCTAATGCGCCTAGTTGCTGTGGTAGGTCGTTGCCATTCAAAATCTGTGATGGCAAAACGTATTCTGCCTTACTGCTTTTTAGTTTTGTTTGCTTGTTTCCTAAGTCTAAAGAAAAGATTTCCATAATATTTCTCTCCATTCACGTTATTTATCGAGCTCATCAGAATCAGCCTTATTTCTGTAATGCCTAATGATTGTGAGAATTCGTTCAACAATTCTTTGAGGTAGTCGCTCAAATAGTCTTATTGTCATGTAAGCTAATCCTTCTACACTACCTTTCAGTGCAATAACATCTTCACCTGGATCTTTAATTTTGCTATTAATAGCAATCAAGATGACGTTGTCATATCCTACTTTTTCTAGTGTTTCTAAGGTTGCAGCTGTAATATTTTCAAGTACTTCTTGTTGTTCATTTTTGCCCATATTTGTTTTCTTCCTCTTCCGTTAGCATGAATTCCTTGATATCTTCGCTTTGATTGATGTCCTCCATCAATTCCATAGATTTCTTCAAACTGTCGAAAAATACCTCTTCTTCTAACCCGCTCGTTTGCTTAATCCGCAACAGAATAAGCACGATCGATTCCATAGCTTTCAGTGGGTCTTCGTTATTTGTGACAACAAAAGGAGCGTTAGTACTGTTGTAAGTACCTACTAAGGCATTCAAGGTAACGCCATATTTCTCCATTTCTGACACGTAGGCTAAAAGTTTTTTTGCTACTTGTTCATCACTCAATTGTTTTGTGTTCTTTTTTGATTTCTTAACGAATTTTGAATGTTTATGTTTCATGATAAGGATCTCCTTGTTATTTATAGTATTTGTTACAATGGTGAATTCGTAACATTTCTACAGTATCATCTGTAGTATCCTTGAATAGCTTTTCTAGCTCATTATCCATAGCGACTTCATCTCGCTTAGCCAAATTTGCGAAATATCTTGTACAGTGTATGTGGGGAAAACTCTAAGTCAGTGTACCCATACTCAGCCAAAATACGATCTACGACCTCCGGCGAGAAACGATCACGTTTTTTATTCGTCATATCATGGATACTTATTGTAAAACCTCCATCTTCATCATACTTTGTATACGTATCATCGAATGCATCTGCATTCACTAGCGCTTCTTGAATATCCCTATGGCTCTTGTAGAACTCTCTAGCAGCCTCATATTCTTTGCGTGCGATTTCTTCGTCCGTTGGGGCTGGTTTCATGTCTTTTTCTCCATGTCTTAGTTTGTACTCAAAAGCACGATATGCGTTATCTTTTGAGTGGTAGCCCCAGCCATTGGCCGTGTCTAGGATCTCACCGCTTTCGTTGTCTATTACGATATAGCGGTCGTCCTCCATTTCACGAGATAAACTTGCTGAATAAACAGCTTCATAATTTTTTTCTGTCATTTTATAAACTTCCTTCCTAATAATTTTTTGCGCTTTCACTTGATTTAGCAGATTTTTGTGTTGTTGCCTCATTTTTTTCATTGATCAACATGATATTTTCTGAGCCAGAATAGTATAATGTACCATCTGTAGTTGTTACTCGAATATTATTAGCTTGATCGTCTCTTGACCATTCCTTTACCTTGACCTTCTTCACAGTACCGTCCATCATCTTGATCTCAGCCTCTTTGAATTCATATTCTGTCCCCCAGATATCTTTATTACCCGCACAGCCAGATAATGTGAAGGTAGTCAACAACAATGCTGCAATAGCTAACTTCTTCATAACTCTTCCAGAGCCTCCTCGACGATCACTCATTTTCCCCATCTCCTTCCAAATCAGCCAACCTAATAGCCAGTCGCTTGATTTCTTCAAGTTGAGCTGCTAATTTCTCGTAAGCCGGGTGACGTGCAGAGATATTGTGGATCTTCATCGCATTCATGATTTCCACTGGAGATACGTACTCCGTAACAATGTTAACAAATTTTTCACCCTCTAACTCTAAAAGGATATCAGTATCCTTAATATCGATAACAAGTTTTCCGCCTTGATAAGTTACCTGGGAACACTCGATATACTCATTGATAGCCGCAGCTGATACTTCAGTTAACAGCATATCTTCCAAAATCATTTTTACATCACTACCGTTATAAACATGAATGTTTTCATATTTTCGACCAATATCCAATGCTAAATCGTCGATTCGTGTCAAAATGTTCTTCTTGCGTAAATTTTCCATATTTTTCTTCCTCCTAATCAGCAAATTTCTTGTTGAATAAGCGATTTCCATATTTGACCGCTTCGCCATGCAGTACCTCAAATACTGCAATTAAAAATGGGGCAAGGGTCAGATACACTGTCGCTTTGAATCCTAGCGACCAGCCCAAAATCAGATACAAATACAGTGCTCGAAAGAAAATGATCAGCCAAGCAAATGTATTTGCATAACTACATAATCGTAGTAGCATAGCCGCCTTATTGCGATAAAATGGTTGTTTATTTTTCATAAGAATCCAGCTCCTTTGCTCTGTAATGATAGGTTACATTTTCTTAGAGTTCATATACAGAATAACTGTGCAACTCTGCTAGCTTGCTAGCACGCGAAGCGCTTGGGGTTGCACTGTTATGGAGTATATGACATGTACCAAAAGGCGCCCTAGCGCCTTGCGGAAGGAGCATTAGCGACTGAAGTCATAAAAAATACAATACCTTGGCGCGGTGGGCGGAGGCTGGAGCGCCACGATTTGTTACACATTACCACTAACCAAAATTCTTTACAAAAAAGTGGTAGCAAAATGGTAACAATTCGCTACCACTTTGGGTCTCTAAACTAGAATGGGAGCAAAGTGGGAGCATTTTGGTAGCAAAAAGGGAGCAAAATGCTCCCAATTTGCTACCATTTTTACTTTTTTCTAGATATAATTTACAAAGTGGAAGCAATTTGCTACCATTTTACAAGAGACTGTCCCATAGTCGGACAGAAACCTGAAAGGAAAGAATAATATGTCACTACCTACCTACCTACCTACCTACCTACCTACCTACCTACCTACCTACCTACCTACCTACCTACCTTAATTGTTTAGGCCTGCGTTCCATTGTCAAGCCTAGTTTTGCGACCCCACTATTAACCAATAGTGGGCTATTTCTCGTGTCGCCACAAAAGGTGGTGCTCTGAGCCTATGAAGAAGAATAATAATGTTTTTCCTAAGGATTTGACCAACACTATTCATCTTGGCGATGCGATCGATACTTTGAAAACATTGCCCGACAATTCCGTAGATATGATATTTGCTGATCCTCCCTACAACATGCAGATCGAAGGAACGTTGAAACGGACTGACGGAACAAATTTTGATGGTATTGAAGGCAATAAATGGGACGAATTCGACAGTCTACAACACTATCGTGAATTTACCTACGCCTGGTTGAAAGAGGCTAAGCGAGTTCTAAAAAAAGATGTCTCATCTCTTTGGGTGATCGGTTCATTTCAAAATATTTATGTAGTAGGTAGCATTCTACAAGACTTAGGATATTGGTTGATCAACGATATTGTTTGGTCAAAAACAAATCCTACTCCCAACTTTATGGGAACTAAATTTACCAACCGGCAAGAGACCTTATTGTGGGCAACACCAGCAAAGAATACCAAATACAAATTCAACTATAAGACAATGAAAGCCCTAAATGGTGGAAAACAAATGACCAGTGTCTGGGATATTCCAGTTTCAAGTGGGCGTGAACGTATCAAAGATGACAATGGCAATAAGTTGCACCCTACACAAAAGCCAGAAAAGTTACTTTATAACGTGATAGTTTCGTCTAGCTCTGAAGGAGACTTGATCCTTGACCCTTTTATGGGATCTGGGACGACTGGAGCTATGGCTAAAAGACTTGGCCGAAACTTCTTTGGAATCGAGCGCGACGAGCACTACCGGGATTTTGCTCTAAAACGGATCTCAAGTGAAATCACTATTCAAGACGATTTTACCAAGGCGACATTTGATATAAAGCCCCCACGTGTCAGATTTTGGGATCTGATCGAAGCAAATTACATTTCCAAAGACGAACTTATCTACTTCAAGAAGTCAGATAAAGTGGCCAAGATCTCTACAAAAAAAGAACTCGAGTTTGATGGAGAGCACTATGGGATCTCTAAATTAGGTGGAATATTGGAAGGTAAAAGTACCAATGCGAACGGCTGGATCGTATGGTTTGTAAAAAGGGACAATAAATATGTCTCATTAGACGAAATACGAAGAAAATATCGGCAAAAGGAGTTGGGCTTCTATGGAAAATAGTTATAACAAGATCATGAACGAATATGTTCCATCAGACTTTATCGAATCCACCATCAAGAAGCTCGCCGATACTCCTGAAAGGCTAATAGGTGTCTTACATGCTAACACTTTTGAACTTGGAAGTATTACTTCTTTTGGATACTCTAGGAATAATAGCTTTGGAAATGCGATCGAAGGTGTCTTCAAAGAGATCGTTAGATCGAATGGTTGGACTGCTGAACCTACCAAATACGTACTATCAGAGTATCACCTAAACACACCTCTTCCACCAGGAAAGAAAAGTCTGGCAGTCGATCAGGTATTCTCACATGGAAATACAATTGTATTCATTGAACAAAAAATACGTGATGATCATGACACTTCAAAATGGAGAGGTCAGTGGGACAATTTCTCTTTGAAACTAAGTGCACTTACAGAGATCTATTCTGAAAAAAGAGTTGTCGGTGTTATGTGGATGATCGATGACAATTTTCGACGAAATGAGATCAACTACCAGAAAATGATAGATGGTCTTGATAATGACCTTAGGAGCAATGCTATATTATGTTATGGTGAGAGCATTGATAACGTCTTCAATAACATTGATGGCCAAAAACAAGCATATTTTAGAAAATTTTTTGATTTTCTTGTACAGTGGCACAATGAAAACGTCAAGGTTCCCGAAATGAACTTCGACAAGTTCCCATATGACAGCATTCGTGCATTTGAGAAACTTAACGAAAGACAAGCCTTAAACTTCTTCGGAAATCCAGACATTACAGAACAAGTTTTTCCCATCATTTTTCCGAACAGACAGACACTAAAGATCTATCTGATGATTCTCAAAAAGATTGAGAAACCAAGTCAAAAGGAAAAGCGAATCACTCCTTTAGTGCAAAAATTAGTTGAGAAATATTAGGATTCAGTGGTGGCGATAGGCCACCACTTTTTTGTTCCCAACTAAACACAATTCCAAAAGCGGAAGCATTTTGGTAGCAAAAAGGTAGCAAAATGCTCCCAATTTGCTACCATTTTTACTTTTTTCTAGATATAATTTACAAAGTGGGAGCAATTTGCTACCATTTTACAAGGAGACGTTTTGCGTTGATTGAATTTGAAAGAAAAAGGAAAGAAAAACATGTTAACTGTAAAAATAGATAAAGCAATACCTACAGCCTACAGCCTACAGCCTACAGCCTACAGCCTACAGCCTACAGCCTACAGCCTACAGCCTACAGCCTACAGCCTACAGCCTACAGCC
>NZ_BCVJ01000005.1 GCF_001591685.1 Ligilactobacillus murinus DSM 20452 = NBRC 14221
ACCGCTTTATATGGAAATGCTGCTTTTTGCATCACTATCGAACTATATAAGGTGTGATTTGTTTTATCGTTCGGTAAACTCTCAAAATTCTCCGAGAAAACACTTTTGGATATTACAGAAACGTTCGGACTATAGGATGTATTGACTAAGATCTTTATCAGCCACGATCTTGCCTACTTTTTCTTCAACATAAGCTTCTGTGATCGTGATCTCACCCATTTGCATGTCTGGTCCTTCAAAGAGTAAGTCTTCAAGTAATTTCTCTAAGATCGTGTGTAACCGTCGTGCCCCGATATTATCAGTTTCATGGTTTACACGATAAGCGATCTCGGCGATTTTTTCGATCGCTTCGATCGTAAATGTGACCTTAATGTTATCAGTTCCAATGATCGCGATATATTGCTTGATCAATGCATTGTTAGGTTCAGTCAAGATCTTAACGAAATCATCTTTACTCAAGTCTTCTAATTCGACTCTGATCGGAAAACGCCCTTGTAATTCGGCGATCAGATCACTTGGTTTACTTTGAGCAAATGCACCTGAGGCAATAAACAAGATATGATCTGTCTTAATGATGCCGTACTTAGTTTTGATCTGCGAGCCTTCAACGATCGGTAAAATATCTCGTTGGACCCCTTCACGTGAAACTTCACCTGCATTTTGTTGAGATTTTGAAGTTATTTTATCGATCTCGTCGATAAAGATGATCCCGGTATTTTCTGCACGCTTGATCGCTGCATTAGCTGCATCAGCGGTATTCATCAATTTTTCTGATTCTTCACGTACAAATACTTCACGTGCTTCTTTAACTGGCAGCGTTCGTGTTACCATTCGCTTTGGTGCTAGTGAACCTAACGTATCCGATAGATCTAAGCCCATTTGGCCTAACATCCCATCGGCACCTTGGAATTTTTGAGCAGGGTCTTCCATTTGGATCGTAACTTCTTCGTTTTCAAGTAAGCCACGTTGAAGTTTTTCAGCTACACTAGAGCGTTCACGTCTAACATCTTCGGTTACATTTTCGTTTTCTTCAGCCCCTTGCATCCCAGGCATGTTTGGCATTTTTCCGCTTTGTAGATCACGCATGAACTGCATGAAATTTTCTTGTTCATTTTGACGTTTTTGCTGTTTTTGAGCTGGAACTAATAATTTTACTAAGCGCTTATCTGCTTTTTGCACAGCTTGACCTCTAACTTTTTTAAAGAGCTCATCTTGTTCCATCTTATAAGCAACTTCGACTAGATCACGCACCATGGATTCAACATCGCGTCCAACGTAACCCACTTCAGTAAATTTTGTTGCTTCAACTTTAATGAATGGTGCATCAACGATCTTAGCCAAACGCCGTGCGATCTCAGTCTTACCCACCCCAGTAGGTCCGATCATCATGAGATTTTTAGGGGTGATCTCTTCTTGCATATCTTCGGGTAGCTGCATTCGGCGGTAACGGTTACGTAAAGCGATCGAGATCGCTTTTTTAGCTTGGTCTTGACCAATAACGTAATTATCTAATTCAGCTACGATTTGTTTAGGTGTTTTTTCACTATGTTCCATAGAAATCTGTCACTCCTTGATTAAAGTTCTTCTACGATGATATTATGATTGGTAAAAATATCGATGTCGCCAGCGATCGAGATCGCATTTTGAGCGATCTGAGCTGCACTTAGATCTTTAGCATAAGCTGTCATCGCTTTGGCTGCTGCAAAGGCATAATTTCCACCAGAACCGATCGCTAAAATATCATCATCAGGTTCGATAACTTCACCTGATCCTGAAACTAATAGCAAGTTTTCTTTATCCATTACGATCAATAAGGCTTCAAGTTTTTGCAAAGCTTGATCGCTACGCCATTCTTGTGCCAATTCAACAGCTGCTCGTTGTAAGTTACCGCTATATTGATTGAGTTTTTTTTCAAATCTATCTTCTAAATTAAAAGCATCAGCGACACTTCCAGCAAAACCAACTACGACTTTATTATCATAGATCCGCCTAACTTTACGGGCAGAACCCTTCATGATGACTTTTTCGCCCATGGTAACTTGACCATCCCCGGCCATCGCAGTATGCCCATTGTGGCGTACAGCGCAGATCGTAGTTGCGTGAAATGAAACAGACATGTAAATTCCTCCTAAATTACGCTCGTGGAAAGAACTTTCGATAATCTCGTTGTAAGTGTTCCGGCGTAACGTGTGTATATATTTGTGTGGTCGATAAACTACTGTGGCCTAAAAGTTCTTGGACCGCCCGTAGATCTGCCCCATTACTCAATAAATGTGTGGCAAAAGTATGCCGTAACTCATGAGGATGGATCGTACTTGAAAGCGAACTTCGCTTAACGATCTGGTCTAAAACATAAGAGACCCCAGCAGCTGTCAAGGGATCACCATGATGGTTCACAAAAACATGATCATGTTCACGTTTGTATTTGGCCATCAGCGGCTTACGTGACTTTGCCAAATAATGTTTAAGTGAAGTATAACAGTATGACCCAAAAGGCACATACCGATCCTTGCGTCCCTTTCCGTGAAGAAGCATCGTTTTTAGTTCAAAGTCGATATCTTCAAGCTTGAGCCCCGTACATTCACTGACCCGCATCCCGGTTGAATAAAGGGTTTCGAGCAGGGCATTGTCACGTAAAGAAAGTTTGTCAGGACGCCTTGTTTCTTCAAATAAAAGCTCGAGTTCTTTTTCATAAAAGAACCGTGGCAAACGTCGTGGATCTTGTTTGATCTGTACATACGCAAAAGGATCTTTAGTCACATATCCATTGCGTAATAAAAAACGATAAAATGCTCGCAAACTTGAAACTTTACGGGAAATGCTACTCATTTTGAGATCTTTATCATAAAGTTCGCTCATAAAGACATGAACGTCAAAAGTCGTGATCTTCGCAAACGATTTAGGATGACCACTTTCAGCTAAAAAATGCTCAAATTCAGTGACATCTTCTAAATAAGCAGTGATCGTCTTAGGTGAATACTGTCGTTCGACTCGAAGATATTCTTTAAATTCTGTGATCCACTTTTTTTCCATTTGCTTGCTCCTTCACCTATCTAAAGCTATTTTCTAATATTGGTCAATATTAGTCAAGCTCCTAAATGCATATATGTCTAAAACTTTTAAACTTTCTTAAGGTTAGATGTTTGAGATATCTCGTGGTCTATGATCATGTATATCTTAAAGCGAAAATATGTTCGTGTAAAGCGATAAGCACACTAAAAAAACTCGTACATCTCACACGAGAAATACGAGTTTTACTTTTTAAATATCAGCTGTTGTTTTAAATTCTTCTAAAACAGTTAACGCACGCTGTGATAGAGCTAAATTACGTTCACGTTTTTCACGGATCCGCTTTTCTAAACGAGGGATGATCCCAAAATTTGCATTGATCGGTTGGAAATGCTTAGGGCTAGCATGAGTGATATAGTGAGCCATTGCTCCCATCATTGTTTCTTCTGGGAAAATGACTGGTTCTTTACCTTGAGCGATCAAGGCTGCATTGATACCCGCATAAAGGCCACTAGCTGCACTTTCAACATAGCCTTCAACACCTGTCATCTGACCGGCAAACAGTAAGTCAGAACGTTTTTTAGTTTGATATGTTGCATTTAAAAATTCTGGTGAGCGCAAGTAAGTATTACGATGCATCACACCATAACGGACAAATTGAGCATTTTCCAGCCCTGGGATCATTGAAAAGACCCGTTTTTGTTCGCCCCACTTGAGATGCGTCTGGAAACCAACTAAATTATATAAGTTACCAGCAGCATTGTCCTGCCGTAATTGAACGACTGCAAAGGGTTCCTTACCTGTTTTAGGGTCTTCTAAGCCAACTGGTTTTAAAGGCCCAAAGAGCATCGTCTTTTCACCACGTGAAGCCATTTGTTCGATCGGCATACATCCCTCAAAGAACTTTTGATCTTCAAAATCATGTAATTCAGCCATCTCAGCATTGATCAATTCATGATAAAAATTGTAAAATTCTTCTTCTGTCATTGGACAGTTGAGATAAGCCGCTTCGCCTTTATCGTAGCGTGATTTCAAATAGATCTTATCCATATCAAGGGATGATTTTTCAACGATCGGAGCAGCGGCATCATAGAAATATAGTCCTTCATCATCAGTTAGACGTTTGATCGCTTGCGCTAATGGATCAGAAGTCAATGGACCAGTTGCGATCACTGTTAACCCTTCTGGGATCGCGGTCAATTCTTCGCGGATGACTTCCACATTAGGATGGTTTGTCAATTTTTCTGTGATCGCACTAGAGAAAGTCTCACGGTCAACGGCTAGCGCTCCACCAGCGGGAACATTATGCGCATCAGCTGCCTCCATGATGATCGAATCTAAGCGCCGCATCTCTTCTTTTAACAACCCCGCACCATTTGTTAATTGATTTGCACGCAACGAATTAGTGCAGACCAATTCAGCAAAATTTTGTGTATGGTGGGCTGGGGTCTTTTTTTCAGGCCTCATTTCATAAAGTCGAACCTTGAGGCCACGTTTGGCGATCTGCCAAGCGGCTTCACTGCCGGCTAAACCGGCACCAATAACATTAATGCTAGTAGTTGTCATTATTTTACTCCTTAGTTATTTTTGAATGGCTTCTTCATAGTCACCATTTGGACATTTGACTTGTTGTCCTTTTTTAGTCTTTTTATAGACTAAATAGTGGTCACATTTAGGGCAATTTCTACCGACCGGCTTGTCCCAAGAAACAAATTCACAGTCTGGATACCGTGAACAGCCATAGAAAACGCGATTCTTCTTGGATTTACGTTCAACAACTTGTCCCTTGCCACAAACCGGGCATTTTACTCCGATCTGTTTGATGATCGCTTGTGTATTACGGCAATCTGGGAACCGGCTACAAGCGTAAAACTTGCCATAACGCCCCATTTTAATGACCATTGGGGCTCCACAGATCTCACAATTGAAACCAGCAGGTTCATCTTTGATCGTGACCTTCGCTAATTTTTCAGAAGCTTCTTTGACCTCATCAGAGAATGGTTGATAAAATTCATCAATAATAGAGACCCATTCTTGTTTACCTTCTTCGATCTCATCTAACTGACCTTCTAAATTAGCAGTAAAATCAACATTTAAGATATCAGGGAAGCATTCCTGGATCATCTTATCAACGATCTCACCCAATTCCGTTGGTTCGAATTTACGTGCAGCTAATTTAACGTAGTAGCGCTTTTGGATAACATTTAGTGTTGGCGCATATGTCGAAGGGCGCCCAACACCGTTTTCTTCGAGCGTTTTGATCAAACTAGCTTCAGTATAACGAGCTGGTGGCAAAGTGAAGTGTTGATTAGGTTGATTTTTGACCATCAAAACTTCATCGGCTTCTTTTAGATCTGGTAAGATATTATCTTTGCGCTTGGATTCAGCATAGACTTTAGTAAAACCATCAAATTTTAGTTTTGATCCATTCGCACGATAGGTCACACCATTTTGTGTTAGATCGACCCGCATCGTATCTACGATCGCTGGCGTCATCTGACTTGCCACAAACCGTGACCAGATCAAAGAATAGAGTTTCATTTGATCTTTAGTCAAATATTTCTCGATCGATTTAGGGGTCCGCATAACTGAAGAAGGACGGATCGCTTCATGGGCATCTTGTGCTCCTTCAGATAACTTAGTCTTACGTGGCTTTAAAGCGGCATACTCTTCGCCATATTCTTCATGGATAAATGTTGATGCTTCATGTTTAGCCACACTAGAGATCCGCGTGGAATCAGTCCGCATATATGTGATCAACCCAACGGCTCCACCACGCCCTAAACTGATCCCTTCATAGAGTTGTTGGGCTACCATCATCGTCTTTTGCGTCTTGAATTTCAATGTGTTGTTGGCAGTTTGTTGCAAAGTCGAAGTTGTAAATGGTGGCTGTGGCATCCGTTTACGTTCCTTTTTAGTGACACTTGAAACAGTAAATGGTTTCTTAGTGTCTAACTTAGCTAAAACATTTTGAACTTCTTCGTTGTTCTTTAGCTCAGCTTTCTTACCGTCTAGACCATAGAAGCTAGCATCGAATTTAGCTTTATCCTTTTTGAATTGGGCATCTAAAGTCCAATATTCTTCAGGTTTAAAAGCTTTGATCTCTTGTTCACGTTGAATGATCAAGTTTAAAGCGATCGATTGCACGCGACCGGCTGATAGTCCTTTTTTGATCTTAGCCCATAATAATGGTGAGATCGAGTAACCTACCAAACGATCAAGAACTCGCCTAGCTTGTTGGGCATCAACTAAATTCATATCGATCGCCCGGGGGTTTTTAAAAGCATTTTTAACAGCATCTTTAGTTATCTCATTGAACACGACTCGATTTTTGTCTTTTGGATCAAGTCCTAAAAGGTAAGATAGATGCCATGCGATCGCTTCTCCTTCACGGTCCGGATCGGCTGCAAGATAAACGTGAGCAGCTTTTTTAGCTTCTTTCCTTAGTTCTTTTATCACATCACCTTTACCGCGGATCGAAATATAATGTGGTTCGTAGTTATTTTCAACATCGACCCCCATCTTACTCTTAGGCAAGTCACGAATATGCCCTAAACTAGCCATAACTTTATAGCGTGAGCCTAAATATTTTTCGATCGTTTTAGCCTTGGAAGGTGATTCCACGATCACTAAATTCTTTTTTACTTTACGTTTTGTTTTCTTTTTGGTAGCAGTCCCAGTTGTAGACCTCGGCATACCAACAACTCCCTCATACTATAGTCTTGATTTAAAAATATCTGTTGACCCGATCAATTGACCAGTCACGAAATTCGATACTCATGTTATGCTATTTAAACTAACTTTGTCAAGCAGTTTGAACATTTATCAATCAATGTTTACCTTACCTAAATAAATTCTTCTAAGATATCGTTGCTATTTAAGACTGGTTTGGCACCTGCTGCGATCAATTCATTACATCCCGTCGAATAGATATCATTTATCCGTCCTGGTAAAGCTAAGACATTACGATTTTCTTGTAGTGCGAGATTGGCTGTGATCAGACTCCCACTGTGATGTCTTGCTTCAACAACTAACACTGTTTGACATAGCCCCGCAATGATCCGATTACGCAAGGGAAAATGATATTTCAACGGGCGACTTTCTAAAGGATATTCACTAAGTAACAGTCCCGCATGTGCGATCTGTGTTTGTAAAGCGCGATTGCAGCTGGGGTAACTGATATCTAGACCATTACCGATCACAGCGATCGTTTTACCGTGATGCTTTAAAGCCAATTGATGGGAGAGTCCATCGACACCCTTAGCTAAACCACTGACAAGGATAAGTTTTTGTTGGATCACGTTAGGTAATAATTGGGTCAAGGCTTGCAGTGCATATGAACTACATTGACGTGCCCCGACGACACCTAAGAGTTTTTTAGAATCCAGCAGTTCGAGATCTCCTTGATAAAACAAAACGACCGGTGGTGAATATATCTCTTGTAATTGTGATGGGTAGCGCTTATCTAAAATCGTCAAAAAATGGCTGACTTTTAGATTTTGCTGGATCTTTTGAGATAATTGCTTACTTTGTAGAGCATTCCACAGATCATTTTTTTGCGTTTGACCTAATTTTAAAAGTAAAAAGAGTTCATCTTTACTAGGACAACGCTCAAATGAAAGCATATAACGAACGACCCGTAATTCATTTTTAAGGTCTAGGTTACATAAATGTAGCTTCAACAAGAAAAATTCTAATTCGTTCATGAAAAACACCTCTCGCTATATAAATACGCAAAAGGTGGGGATCTATTTGCTTAAATATTTAACGACTGGTTCAAATGTCTTACGATGGATCGGGGTGACCCCTTTTTGAGCTAAGCCAGCCAAATGTTTAGGTGTCCCGTAGCCAGCATTATTTCCCAGATCATAGCCTGGATATACCGTATCATAAAACTTCATCAGGTGGTCACGGTTGACTTTAGCAACAATACTAGCGGCCGAGATCGAAGCTGATCTAGCATCACCTTTGATCAATTTTGTTTGCGGGATGTCAGTGTCGATCTGCATCGCATCGATCAAAATATGACCGGGTTTGATCGTTAAAGCTTCCAAGGCTTCTTTCATTGCGATCCGAGTTGCTTGATAGATATTGACTTCATCGATCAGCTCATTTTCTGCTATCCCAACGGCTACCGCAACAGCTTGTTCTAAAATCTTGTCATAAAGTTCCTCACGTTTTTTTTCAGATAACTGTTTTGAATCATTGACTTCAACTAATTGAAAATCATGTGGTAAGATCACTGCAGCTGTGACGACTGGACCAGCCAAAGGGCCGCGACCGACTTCATCGATCCCAGCGACATATTCAACACCGTTACTCCATAGTTGTTTTTCTAAACGTAAACGTTCTTTAAATTTGACTAACTTTTGTGCCTGTTTTTCTTTTTGTTTATAATACGTTTTTAAAGCAGTCTGAACGCCTTTACGTGGGTCGTCCTGCAATTTTTTTAATGTTTCAGCGCTAGGCTCAGCCTTTAATAGCGCCTTGATCTGTGCGATCGTGTGGCCCAAAATAAATTCCCCCAATTAATAAATTAAGAGGGGCGTGCTACTGCAGGTCCCTCTCGAATATGATCTAAACTTTAGCTGGATCTTTAGGAACGTCATCCAAAGTATAACGCCCTAATTTTCCCTTACGACAATCAAAGATCAAACGTTCACTTGCTCGCTCATAGTCATCTTTAAAACCTAATTTACGAGTTAGTTCTAGTAAAACTTCAACTGTCGGTAATTCCAAAAGTTCTTCGTCGATCTTATAGCGTTCGATCAAAGCTTGTGGATTTTTTGCACTAAATTCTTCGATCTCATATAAAGCAACATCATCTTTTGCGTATAAAGTATCCTTGATCGCACCCGTCAAAGCTAGTTTTTTACCCACGATCGGATCTTCGAACTTAGGCCACAAGATCCCCGGTGTATCTAATAATTGGAGATCTTTACCGGCTTTTAACCACTGCTGAGACTTGGTGACCCCAGGACGATTGCCCACTTGAGCAACATTTTTTTTGACCAAATGATTCAACAACGTAGATTTACCTACGTTAGGGATGCCGATGCACATGACTTTGATGCGTTGTGATAAGATCCCACGTGCTTTTTTATTGGCTAATTTTTCAGCTAAGACTTCTTTGATCTTCTTATCGATCACTTTTAATGAACCTTGAACACTATTGATCGCTACGGCAGGTTGCCCCATTTTTTCGTAGTATTCGATCCATTTACGTGTTTCTTTAGGATCAGCTAGATCCATTTTGGTCAGCACGATGATACTTGGCTTGTCTTGTAATAGATCCTTTAGCTGGGGATTACGTGATGATTCAGGTAGTCTTGCATCGACTAATTCTAAAACGACATCCACCAGTTTGAGGTTTTCTTTGACTTGACGTAAGGCTTTGGCCATGTGACCAGGGAACCATTGAATAATTGCCATGTTTTTGCATCCTTTCATAAAATTAAATCAGCTTTTGCTATTATACCATGCCTCATAGCACTTTAAAATGCCAGATAGGCCAATAAATGATCCAAGCTCGCCCTGAGATCTTCGTTTCATCGATCATCCCTAAAGTGCGCGAATCTTGACTGATCCGACGATTATCGCCCAATACAAAATATTTATGTGCTGGGACTTTAGTAGTGGTAAAAAAATCATCCAATGTAAAATCGGAGGTCTCACCCAAATTTGGATCTGTTAGGAATTTTTCTGGAACTTTCTTTTGATTTACGTAAAGCTGATTATTTTCATATTTGATCTCATCACCTGGTAAACCGATCACCCGCTTGATATAAGTTTCACCATTATTGAGCTTGAAAGTAATGATATCAAAGCGTTTGATCGTGCCATAATGTCGCACCAAGACTTCATCGTGATCGTGAAGTACTGGTAACATCGAATTACCATTGATCTCCAATGGTGTGACTAAAAAAAAGCGAACAAAGAGCGCTATCACAAGCGCTAAGCTGAAGGGACCACTCCATTTTTTGAGCTTTTGTTTATCTACATGCACTTTCATGATGATCTTTACGTCCCTTTCTGAAAAATACATCCATATTGTAACATAATTTTTGGAAAGATAAAAAACGGGCGTCTACTTTGAGACGTCCCGTTAAAAAACTTATTCACTTAATTTTTCGACAGCTTTTTGGTAGGCGTTGTCTGACTCAGTAACTTTTTGAGCAACTTTAGTTTCAATGCTTTCAACAGTCGCTTTATCGGCCGTGCCGTTAACGGTTAGGCCGTTATCTGTTTGATATTTTTCGATAGCTTGCTTAGTTTGTTCATTAAAGTAACCCGATTTTTCATCCAAGTCATAGCCTAAAAAGACCAGCATTTGTTGTAAATTCTTGATCTGCTTTGAATTTTGTCCCGCTTGATAGGCTTTAGTTGTATCGATCGCAGTCAAATAGGCAACATCAGGATAATCAGCTTTAACATCAGGTTTGATCCCTTTTTTATGGATCCAATTTCCATCTGGCGTCAACCATTTAGCGATCGTTAATTTTAATTCTGTCTTATCTTTGAATGGCAAGGTATTTTGAACCGTTCCTTTACCATATGATTTAGTTCCGATCAAAGTGACATTATTGCCCGATTGTTTGAGTGCTGCTGCAAAGATCTCTGAAGCACTAGCAGATCCACCATTGATCAAGACGATCGCCTTTTCTTTGACCTTGAAGCCATCATCCAGTTCATTACTTGCCTTATAGATCGTTGGTTTGCCATCACGACCAACAACTTGCAAGATCGGTTTGCCATTTTCAACAAACATTGAAGACATCGCTAAAGCTTGATCCATCAAACCGCCCGGATTATTACGCACATCAATGATAAAGGACTTAGCCCCTTTTTTGCGCAAACTTTGGACTGTTTGTTTAAATTCTTTAGCAGTATTTTCAGAAAATGAAGTTACTTGAATATAACCGATCTGTTTATTAGTAGCTAATTTGCCTTCAACGGTTTTAACAGGGATCTTAGCCCGAGTCAAAGTTTTCGTGAAAGTCGTTCCATTTCGCTCGATCGTGACAGAAACTTTAGTACCAACTTTACCACGCATCAATGAAACAGCTTTATTCAAGGAGTAATCCTTAGTTGATCTGCCATCGATCTTGACGATAACATCATTAGCCTTCAAACCAGCTTTAGCGGCTGGTGTCCCTGCGATCGGTGCCATGATCTTGATCTTTGAACCACTTTTTTGCACTTGGGCTCCGATCCCACCAAAACTCCCCGAGATCGAATCATTTAATTCTTGACTCTCAGTTTTATTCATGTATTCGGTAAAAGGATCACCTAAAGCCTCGACCATCCCATTTAAAGCACCATCAACCAGCTTTTGTTGGCTGACATCTTTATAGTAGTTATAGTAAAGAGCATTATAGACCGTGTTGATCTTGCCCATTGCTTGATTAGCTGACTCGAGCCCTTTTACTTGACGATCCATCAGCCAAAAAACACCACCACCACTGAGCAAGGCAACACACAACGCAACCAGCACGGTAGTCAATAAATTGTACTTTTTTTGTAAAAACACTCTTTTAAGTTTTCGTTTTTTTTGCTTCTCTTTTTCCACTTAAATTACCTCTTCCAAATATCCTTGCCAAGCTTCATCGAAAACGCTCATTGAAGGTAGATACGTCGCATTCAATTCAAGATAATGCGAGATCTCATGATAATCATCCGAATGTTTAGGAAAAGCTTGATCAAAGAATGCTGCATTGGCAAAATGACTGATCTCATCTATACCATTTGGATCACGTTTAGTCATCAAATAACGATAAAAACTTTCACGCATAAATCTACCTGCCTTTAATTAGTATTACTCAATGGGAAAGCGACTTTAAATTGCAGATCATCTTGTTTGAGATCAAATTTTTCACCTTGGATCTTGATCCCTTGTTTTTTGGTCAATTGATTTAGATCAAGGGTGATCGTTGCTTTGGAAGCGTTGATCTTAGCCCATTTACCAAGATCGTAATTATTTTTGATATAACCTAAGACAAAACTTGGTGGAGCATTCAAAGATCCGATCGCAACTGATTTAGTTTTTAGCACTAGATTTCCTGAATCGTCAAGCTGGGGCGTCGCATATAGCGTAAAAGAGACATCTTTGCCTAAGATCTTTGTCGTCCCCATCAAGATCGCAGATTTATCCAAGACGAAACGGTACTTGATCGCGCCTTTCTTTTGGTTTTGCTGCAGGTAATAATTGACCGCTGCACTTAATTGTTCTTTATTCAAAACAACATTGACATTGGCATATTGCCCTTGTTTTTGTGTCGTTTGCGTTGCGATCTGTTTTTGATCTGAGCTTGGAGTCGTTACTTGAAACCAAACAAAGACAATAAAGCCCAATACCAGCCCTAAAAGGATCGCAAACGCCCATTTCCAAGGATCGCTTTGTTTTTTCATCCTATTTTTCACCTTCTAACCATGTACTTTTATGTTTGAGCATCACTTGATATAGTCTAGCAGTGATGTAGCGGTAACCTTTATCATTAGGATGAAAATGATCTTCATCAGATAAATAGTCATTTTTCTCCTTATCATCGCTTAGAAGTTGCTCAAGTTTACTATCGGCAACTTCATTTAGATCAATCGTCGCATTTTTTTGCAGTGTTGCTTTCGATCTACCGTAATATTGGCCTTCAGATAGTTGCTTATTTACATCTACAAAATAGATCTTGGCTTCATTTGCGATAGTGTCTTTAGCAACTTCATTCCATTCATCGGTATATTGTTGCATTTGAGTCAAAGTTGGAAAATACACATAAAACGGATTGTAGACACTGATCAAAAAAATCGGTGCTGTCTTATTGTATTGGCGGACTGTCGTTAACAAGCTCTGAAGTTCAGTTGCATATTGTGCTTTTGCTTTAGGCATTGCATTACTGAGTTTATTTTCAGCTAAACTATTGAAGTTTTGTTGAAGAACTTTCATCAGATCGTTTCCGCCGACCGTCATTGTGATCACATCAGCTTTTTTAAGATCTGACTGGAGCTGTTTTGAAGCAAGCACACGCTGTTTTATCTGATCGCTACGATCGCCAGTCTTGCCATAATTGTGTGTAGTTACCGTTAGAGCTTGTTTTTGTTCGAGCTTAGTCTTGATCAAGCCAACATAACCACCTTTATCCGTGGTATCACCCACACCAAAAGTCAAAGAATCGCCTAAAGCAGTCAATGTCAAGGTCGGTTTAACCTTTTTGGTAGTAGCTCGTTCTACTTTAGCGGTAACTTTTTTGACTGGGTCCAACTCTTGTTTTTGTGGTAATACAAGCTGTAAAATCAAATAAAAAACAGCAGCTACTCCAACGATACAACCAACAAACGCCGCTATTTTTTTGATTGCTTTCAAAAAATATCCCCCTTTAATTAGTCTTGACTTTATTGTAAGCTAAATGCACTTTAATTTAAATACTTATCTCATGTAAGTTGTACTTGCTGGTATGTTACAATGTAATTGATCAAAATTTTTTATCAGAAAGGTCGATCTATTTGCCTAAATATAATAACAAAAACCTGATCGCCAGTTCGATCATCACAGGGATCGCTCTACTAGGCTCTGTCTTTTTAACGATCATTACGCTTCTAGCCGGACATCCCAAAACAGCTTTCATTGTTGCACTTTCACTTATTTTGGGCACAGTTAGCCTTTATTTATTGCTAAAGATCATTACTTTAGCTCTTTATAATACTAAAGCTCACCGCCCTTTAGACACGATAACCCGAAGCCTAGGCGCTTTGATGCTTATGACACTCCTTTACCCCCTTTGCTTTGGGGTGAAATTTTTTGCAGCTGGCTGGGTCGCTTTTGGACTCGTGACTGCTTGGGCTGTTTTAACATTGCTCTATGAATGTGTTTTTTATCTAAAATACTGGCAGTGGGTCTACGCCGTTAGCTTGGTCGTTTGGCTGGTTTGTTTGATCTTGGTATTTACGGGTAAGATCTTTACACCGCTTTTTATTATCGCCATCGTCTTGGGGATCTTTTCCTATTGGTGGAATAAAGCCCAGCCTGATCTGCTTTGGCTTTCATGCATTGCAGAAACATTGATGATCTGGACTTGGCTTTTAGGTCTAATACAATTGATCTACTAGTAATAATTAAAACGGGGATGTCGTAACAAAACATCCCCGTTTTTTATTTACGTTCATAGATATAGAAGGTATGTGGATAATGATTTTTTTCATCGACCACACCTTCTTTTTGAAAGATCGCTCTAAATTTTGAATAGTCTAGCTCCGGCATGAGCGTATCCCCCTTAAATTCAGAAGCGATCTTAGTTACATATAACCGCTCAACTTCTTCTTGTAAACTATTGAACAATGAAGCTCCACCGATCACAAAAACTTCCTCAGACTGCTGTGATAACCAAGCCTTCAACTCAGATAGATCTGAAAAAATCGTCAAACGTTCGGTTGCTTTTGCTTCTTTTTTTAGTTCTTCACTATGAGTCAAGACGATATGTTGGCGTTTAGGTAATAATCCTGGAAAGCTAGCAAAAGTTTTGCGTCCCATCACGATCGGGTGACCGATAGTTTGCTTTTTAAAAAAAGCTAGATCAGCTGGTAGGTGCCAAGGTAACTTCCCCTTGTATCCGATATGATGTGCCTTATCTTCAGCCCAAATAAATGAGATCATTTTTTTACCCCTTTTCTTATACAGCTACGGGAGCTTTGATAGCTCCAAAAGATTCATAGCCTTCTAATTTGATATCATCCATTTCAAATGACAAAACATCTTTTTTAGCTGGATTCAACCATAACTTAGGTGCAGCTTTAGGCGTACGAGTTAATTGTTCTTTGACTTGCTCGAGATGGTTAGAATAGATATGCGCATCGCCTAAAGTGTGGATAAATTCGCCTACCTCTAAGCCTGTCTCATGTGCGATCAGATGCGTCAGCAAAGCATAACTGGCAATATTGAACGGCACACCTAAAAAGACATCACCACTTCGTTGATAAAGCTGGCAACTCAGCTTATTATCATTGACATAAAATTGAAATAACGTATGGCATGGTGGTAAAGCACTGAAAGGTACATCTTCAGGATTCCAAGCCGAGACGATCATTCGCCTAGAATTGGGATCAGTTTTGATCGTCTCGATCACCTCTTTGATCTGATCGATCGTTTCACCTGTACGTGTTTTCCAATGACGCCATTGGGCACCATAGACGTCACCTAAATTGCCATATTTCGCTGCAAATTCATCATCATTAACGATCCGGTCGCAAAATTGCTTCTTTTGTGCTCGATATACTTCTTTGAATGCTGGATCTTTTTGAGCTCGCAAACCAAAATCAGTCATATCTGGTCCAGTGTATTCATCACTTTCGATCCAATTTTTGAAGGCCCATTCATCCCAAATATGATTATTGTGTTGCAATAAGTATTGAATATTGGTATCACCTTTCAAAAACCAGAGCAACTCACTTTTAATCAAGCCAAAAGGAACTTTTTTAGTTGTCAATAAAGGAAAACCTTGGCTTAGATCAAAGCGCATTTGATAACCAAATAAACTGGTCGTCCCTGTTTTAGTTCGATCACCTTTTTGATGACCTTTTTCTAAAATATCTCGAATCAATTGTAAATACGGTTCTTCAAGTGCAGTCATTTTCTTCCTCCGATGCAATTATTTGGGATAGATCATTATATCATTTTACTAGACATATTGCCCTAATTCTTCCCACCGCGCCATCTTTTGTTCACTTTGCGCGTTTAGGTCGTCGATCTCTTGTTGCAAACTGGCGAGCTTAGGATAGTCTGATCCATCCACTTCTCCCATTTGCGTCTGTAATTGTTCTAGCTTTTCATCCAACATTTCGATCTCTTGTTCTAATTTATCAAATTCAAGTTGCTCAGCATAAGTCAATTTCGTTTTTTCCTTTGGTTTGACTGCTTTGACAACTGGCTTTTCTTTGACAACTTTTTTGGCAGGACGTTTATCTAGCTCTTTTTTTAGATAATCTGTGAAAAGACCATAATGTCGTGTTATTTTAGCATTACCTTCAAAGATCAAAAGCAAATCGGCTACTTTATCTAAGAAATAACGGTCATGGGAAACTGTGATCACCGTTCCTTGGAATTGATCAAGATAATCTTCCAATACCGTCAATGTACCGATATCTAAATCGTTTGTCGGTTCGTCTAAGATCAAGACATTTGGCTGCATCATCAGTAGTTTTAACAGATATAAGCGCCGTTTTTCACCCCCTGAAAGTTTTTTGATCAATGTACCATGCATTGATCTTGGAAAGAGAAACTGCTCCAGTAATTGTGTTGTGCTAACATGTTCACCATCTTTATTGACGATCGTTTGGGCAACATCATTTAGATAACTGATAACTCGTTTATCTTCAGGGATGCCTTCAGTTTTTTGTTGGTAATAAGCGATCTTGACTGTCTCACCTGTGATCAACTCACCACTGTCTAAAGCTAGCTTTCCAGCTAAAACATTCAATAAACTTGACTTACCAGCCCCATTGATCCCCGTGATCCCGATCCGATCACCGGCTTGGATCAACAGATCAAAGTCTTTTAAGATCGTATGCTCATCTAAGTTCAATGAAGCATGTTTTAGTTCTAAAACTTTTTTACCTAAGCGTTGTTGTCCTAGGTTGATATCGACTTTGCCATCAACTTGAACTTTGTTGAGATTTCCTTTTAATTCATTAAAGCTATTGATCCGAGCTTGCTGTTTAGTCGTTCGTGCCTTAGCTCCAGTACGCATCCAAGCTAATTCTTTTTTATAGAGCTGTTGTTGCTTATGTTCAGCAGTTAATTCACGCTCAACACGTTTTGCCTTTTGATCAACAAAATCTTGATAATTTCCAGTATAAAAATATAATTTACCAAATGATAGTTCAACGATCTGATTAGCGATCTGGTCTAGGAAATAACGATCGTGGGTCACGACTAAAAGCGCGCCCTTATACGAAGCTAAATAATTTTCTAACCAAGCGATCGAATCAAAATCCAAGTGGTTTGTCGGTTCATCTAGGATCAATAGGTCTGGTTCTTGGATCAAAACTTGGGCTAAGCCGACTCGCTTGACCTGACCACCAGAAAGTGTCTTGATCTTTTGATGCCAATCGTTGATGTGTAACTGTGTTAAGATCGTCTTGATATCACTATCAGCACTCCAAGCATCTTCTTGATTCATCTTAGCTTCAGCCTCATCGTAGCGTTTTTGGAGCTTTTCGTTTTCTGGATCATTACTGTAGGCAGTCAATGCTTGTTCATAATGTTTGATCGTCTGAAAAACGGGAGCTGCACCATCAAAAACAGCTTCCATGATCGTTTTTTCTGGATCCAATTCCGGTTGTTGCTTTAGATAACTGATCCGATAATTGTTAGGCGCGATCAATTCACCAGAATCAGCGGGATCAAAACCACTGATCGCATTCAAAAAAGTTGTCTTCCCCGAACCATTAGTCCCGATCAAGCCGATCCGGTCATGTTCATTGATGATAAAACTTGCATCTTGAAACAATGTTTTATCGCCATAGGTCTTAGTTAAATTTTCAATTCGAAGTGTTTGCATCTAATTCAATTCCTTACTTAATTTTTCAGCTTGAGCTAATAAAACTGTTTTATCGTTGGCTAGTTCACCTAACACAACTTTTTGTTCGAGCGTATTCAAGATCTTTCCTAAGCCTGGTCCCGGTTTTAGTCCCAGTGTATGGAGGAGATCTTTACCATTCAAAGCTAACTGTGCCTTATCTTTGATCGGTAATGCTGTATAAGTCTGTAAAAGTTTAGCACCTGTTAAAGGTAACTGTAGAATATCTAATAGATGACTTGCTGCTTTAGTTGCGCGTTCTTTAGCATGATAACAGACCAAAGGATCAAGATCAGATGTAGCTTGCTCAAGGATCGACAAGACATTTTGAACTTCTGTGCTGATCTCATTTGAAGTTTTCCAAGCTTTGAGAAAACTACGCACTTGTTTAGGCGTAAGCTCAAAGACATAGGCCAATAACGCCCAACACTCTAATTCATCGGCTAGTTTTAATTGTGGTAATTTTGCAATTTTACGTAAAGCTTGCTCACGCGTAGCAAATTGTGGGCAGTATTTATATAGTTTTGTTTCTAAAAAAGCGTCTAAGCCTTGGACTACATTTTTACCTAGTAGTAATTTGATCCATTCGACTTGGATCCGTTCAACTGCGATTTTTTCAAGTAAATGTGCATTGGCTTTGATCGCTTGTAAAGTTTGAGGCTCGATCTTAAAATCCAGCTGACTAGCAAAGCGCACTGTCCGCATCATGCGTAAAGCATCTTCAAAGAAACGTTCAGTCGGATCACCCACGGCACGGATCGTCTTATTTTCCAAGTCATCTAAACCAGAAAACGTATCGATCACAGTTCCATCAGGTGCTAAAGCTAAAGCATTGATCGTTAAGTCACGTCGCTTGAGATCTTCTTTTAAAGAACGGACAAACTCGACTTTGTCAGGTCGCCGAAAATCTTGATAGCCACTTTCTGTCCGAAAAGTCGTGATTTCGTAACCTTCACCATGGTCTAACACCATAACAGTTCCATGTTCGATCCCAGTATCAACTGTCCGCTCAAAGATCGCTTTTATCTCGGCCGGATATGCACTAGTTGCAATATCAACATCGTGGATCGGCAAGCCTAGGATCGTATCCCGGACACTTCCTCCCACAAAATAAGCTTCAAAGCCAGCAGCTCTTATCTGTTGTAACAACGGTAAAGCTACCATAAATTCTTGAGGTATTTTTTCTACTTGCATAATCTATATCCAACCTATTCTAAATATATAGTCAGTATTATTATAGCTGTCTCAATTCAGCGTTACAATTAAAAGTATCTAACAAAAAAGCACTCAACTTTTGCTGAATGCTAAGGTAAATTATTTTAATTTTATGATATATTCTTTTTTTGCGGGCGTTACTTAGGCCAGTAAAATTCTTCTAGATCATAATGTTTTTCACCTGTTAAGTTAAACTCCGTACTCGTACATGAAAATCTACAAATATTTTGGGCTCACTTAGAACGAACATACTCAGCTCAGAGGATTTTTTTCTTGGGCCGATTATACGTAAACCCTTCACCTAATGCTTCTGTCACATCTAAAACTGAGATAAATGCTTTAGGATCATGATGTTCTGCGATCCGCTTGATAGCCGTCAATTCACTAGGGCTGACGACACAGTAGATCGCTTTAAAGTCTTGATTGGAAAAAGCGCCTTGTCCAGCTAAATAACTAACACCTCGATCAAGATCTTGGATGATCGATTTTGCGATCTCATCTGGAAAACGTGAAATAATGACAACTCCTCGCGCTGCATACGCTCCACCTTGGATAAAATTAACTAGTTGTGAAAAAACATATGAAGCAAGCAAAGTGTACATCATTTGACGTAGATCTAAATAGCTCAGTGATAACGTCAAAACGACAGCATCTAACGCAAGTAGTGTTTTTCCCATCTGGATCCCTTTTTCTTTTTCCAAGATCCGAGCTACGACATCGGTCCCACCTGTGGTCCCCCCGAATTTATAAACGATCCCAGAACCAACACCCCCAAAGATCCCAGCTAAGATACCGGCAATAAAGAGATCATTATGAATATTTATTGGAATATAAAATCTTTGCCAAAACCAGATCCAAAATGACAGCGCTAATGTTCCATAAACGGTATAAACTAAAGCTTTTTTCCCTAAATAACGATAGCCAATGATGATCAAGGGAATATTGATCAAGATCGTTGATAACGCTGGATCGATATGTAACCAATAACGAATGATCAACGTGATCCCTGTGACTCCACCTTCAGCTAAATGATTGGCTATATTGACAGAGACCAGCCCCAAACCATAAAAAGCACACCCTAAACTTATCATGATAAGATCTATTATACTTAAACGTTCATTTGATACCATGCAAACACACCCTTTCCTGTTTTATAATAGCATAAGTTAGTTGCTAATGCGTGATCGTGCGAAAAATGTTTTGTGGACTGCGCCGGTTTTTGGCGCAGTCTTTTATTTTTTTCTCTAAGTTAAAGTAACATTTTATTTTTTTAATAACTTGTGCTGAGCTGGTTTTTTTGCTATTGTTAAAGTAACAAATTATTATTATTGAGGTGATCGAAGATGGCGCAATTTCCTTATGAAGACAGATTTCGGCATTATTTAGAATATGATCGGGTACTTGAAAAAAATACTTGTGATGATCTTTGTCGTGATGTCGCTGATCTCTTTAACTACCTAAGAAATTTCAATAGTCTTTACCGCACAGATCCAGACCTGTCTAACCTGACTGAAAGCGATATCCGTGATTATTTAAATATGCTACAAGTCAAACGTGAGATCAAAAACACGACTTACAATAAATATCTGACACACCTTAATGTCTATTTTACTTTTCTCTTCAATGAACGGCTTTCAACTAGTCTACCGACCCTGCCATTGAAGGGATTAAAACGCTCTAAAAATGATTTGGTACCTGTAAATTGGCAAGAAGAATTGTCGCTATTACTGGAAAACAATGACTTATCATATTATACGCGCGCAACTTTATTATTCATCTCACACTACTATACGATCACTGAGATCTTACAAAGTGGCTTTTATCAAATATTAGACACGGAAAACTTTGCGCCAAACGAACAGCACTTCTTAGCCTGCTTTAAAGAATATCTTGTTCCTTTGCAAACTAAACAACACAGTCAAGATCTTTTCTTAAAACAGCGGATCGATCTAGTCGAACCACGACTGACTTTACCTGGCTTACATAAATATCTCAAAGCCGATCAACCTAAATGCTTCTTACCTCTGATTCCTCGTAAGCTCTACCAAGCTGCGATTTTCAATGCTTTATTGACAAAACAACACTTAACTGAGCAGCAACTTAGTGACAAATTGCACCTTGATGGGACTTCACTCAACTATTATCGGCAAGAACTGATCCGATACGAACTTCAATAATAAAAAGCGCTCGATCTCGAGCGCTTTTTATTACTATCAATACTGTAATTCATCTAATAGATCTTCGACTTCATAATCGGTCGGAACTTGCATGAGATAAGCTTTAGCCGCTGCACTAGCCTCAACACGGCGACCTGCGTTTCTAAAGAAGAAAGCCGCATCTCTTAAAAATTCGGCATTATCATCTAAATAACAATCAGCCGTTTCGTAATTAGGCAAAGCTTGTTCATAATCATCCAAGTTGGCATACGAACGCCCTAGATTCCAATAGATCTGTGGATCAACTTCATCTTTAGCTAAATAATCTTTCAAGAGTGCAATATTTTCTTGATCTTGTTGTGTAGCCAATAATTGATTACTCAACTCTAAAACTAATGTCAAATTACTTGGATCTAGTGCTAGAGCTTCTTTTAAGTAATCAGTTGCTTCCTTGTTTTTGCCTAATTTAGCAGCTAACTGACTGGCTTTTTGATATAATGCTTCGTTAAATTCATCCACGGCTAGACCTTCTTGGGCCGTGATCAAAGCTTGACCAAATTGACCAGCTTGCTCGTAGAGATCAGCTAGATAGGGATAGACCGTCACATAATCTGGTGTACGTTTGCGCAACTTCTCAAAGTTAGCTGTAGCAGCTTCAAGATTGCCTAATTCACGTTGGGTAAAAGCTAATTGGAACAACGTATCATTATCGAGTTGTTCTTCTGGGATCTGTTCTAAATAGCCTAAAGCTGTCTCAAACTTGCCATAGCCTGCATAAGAAAGACCCAAACGAGCCACTAAATTGACCCGAGAAAACTCCAAGATCCCTTGTTTTAATAAAGAACGATAAAATTGAGCTGCTTTACGATATTCTTTAATGTTAAAGTATAACTCGGCTAAAGCAAATTCGATCACGGGTTCATCCGGTGCTAATTGATAAGCCGTTAGCAATTTTTGTTCACTGACATCAAAAGCCCCTTGAGTCTGGTAGAGATCAGCACTAACTAAAAGTGCTTCCAAGTAAGCATTAGATTTTGGAGTGATCTGAGACAAGATCGCTAAGGCTTGATCATCATTGCCTTCACCGATCTGGATCTCGGCTAAAGCGGTCTTTAAGCTATCTTCATTGGGGTAGCGTTTGACCAAAGTTTCGTATGCTTTAGCAGCCATCTCAGAAAAGCCCAATGAATACAGCTCTTCGGCCAAACTGTATAGCATATCATCTTCGTCTCTAGTCAACGCAAGCTCTAAAGTTTCATTTGCTTTTAAAAAATCTCCCTGCGCCAAATGATCCAGTGTTTCTTCCGAATAAGTCATGTGGTTACCACCCTTACTTAATAACTTCTAGCTACCATCATAACATAAAAAAGTTGCTAAATTAATAACAACTTCTTTGGTACTATCCTAAATATGGCTCAGTTGGAACATGTACAAGATCATTTTCAACTAAGCGCTCAGCGATCTGAACCGTATTCCAAGCAGCGCCTTTCAACAAATTATCTGACACGATCCACATGTTGAAACTCCCGGGATTTTCCTTATCAGCACGGATCCTCCCCACAAAAGTCTCACGTTTACCTTCAGCTGTCAGTGGCTGTGGATATTCTTGGTGGGCCGGATCATCTTGTAAAACTACTCCGGGTGCAGTTTGAAGCGTTTCTTTAAGCTGTTCAACAGTCAAAGTCGTATCTGTAGTCTTAAAGTAGACTGATTCACCGTGTCCGATCACGACTGGGACCCGAACACAAGTCGCGGTCACTTTGAGTTTTGGATCATTCATGTCGCCTTGCATGATCTTTTTTGTTTCATGGATCATCTTCCATTCTTCATGGGAATAACCATCGTCTTCAAAGACATCGATCTGGGGCAAAAGATTAAAAGCCAGCGGATAATGCTTCTTATCACCCTTGACTGGAAAGATCTTACCTTCCATTTTTTCCCCATTCAAATAGTCTTTAGCTTCTGAAAGCATTTCGTCTAAAGCGGTTTGGCCTGCTCCTGAAGCTGCTTGATAAGTCGAAACGATGATCTGTTCTAAGCCAAATTTTTGACGGATCGGTTCTAAAGCGACCATCATTTGGATCGTTGAACAATTAGGATTCGCTACGATCCCACGGTGCTCAAATAATGCTTGTTCATTGACTTCTGGAACGACTAGTGGTACTTCTGGTTCCATCCGAAAAGCACTCGTATTATCGACACACACCGCTCCACGCTTAACTGCTTCAGGGAGTAATCTCTTAGAAACAGCCCCACCAGCTGAGGCTAAAACTAGATCAACACCTTCAAATACCTCTGGTGTTGCCTCTTCGATCGTGATCGCTTGACCCTTAAAATTGAGCTGCTTACCCGCAGAACGCTTAGAAGCAAGCAATTTTACCTTCTTGACTGGGATCGTTGACTGTTCTAACTGTTCGATCAACCGTGAACCAACTGCACCAGTAGCACCTAAAATAGCAACCGTATATTCTCTCATTTTACTTTACCTTCTTTTTATAAAATATTTTCTAACCCAACTACTAAACCATCTAATGCCTGAGCCTTTTTTACTGCGAGCTTTACACCGCTCATAAATGAAGCCCGATCAAATGAATCTTGGCGGATCGTCAAGGCTTCGCCGGCACCACCAAAAAGGACCTGTTCGTGAGCCACATAGCCTGGCAACCGAACTGAATGGAGCTTGATACCTTCATAATCGCCACCACGTACATGCGCCAACGTTTCAGTCTCATCAGCTACACCTTGATGATGAGGCAAGCGATTTTGTGCGATCAATTTGGCCGTCATCAAAGCCGTCCCTGAGGGTGCATCTTTTTTATTATCATGATGCATTTCAATGATCTCGACATCAGGGAAATATTTGGCTGCTTCTTTGGCAAATTTCATCAATAATACCGCTGACATTCCAAAATTAGGTGCTACCAAACCACCTAGCTGCTGTGCTAACGCTAACTGCTTAAGTTCAACTAACTCTTCATCTGTCAAGCCGGTAGTTCCTACTACGGGACACATTCCATGTTTTAAAGCAAATTTGACATTTTCAAATACAGCACTCGGAGCGGTAAAATCGATCCAAACATCTGCTCCTTGTTCGATCTGTGATAGCTCATTATAGATCTTGACTTGTTCACCAAGGCCCAAGCGTTGACGATCATTTTCTGTAGCCCCTAAAGCAAAAACTGCTACCAATTCAAAATCAGGCGTCTCATCGATCAACTTTAAGACCTGTTGGCCCATCGAACCTGAATAACCTGCAACTAAGATCTTGATCATTTTATTTCCCCCAAATCTAATGATAATCGCTTTGATAAAGCATTTTTATCTAAACCTAATCTTGATGCTAACTCTTGTTTTTGAGTAGCATTTAAAGCAAGCAACGGTAATCTAAGCCCACCAACAGCAAAACCTTGCGCATTCAACACAGCTTTGACTGGAGCAGGTGATGGATACATAAACAAAGCTTGCATCTTAGGGAGCAGCCATTGTTCCAATTTTTTAGCTCTACTTTGATCAGCCTTAGCGAATGCTTGATACATTTGTGTCATCTGTTCACCATAAATATGGGCCGCCACTGAAATAACTCCAACTGCGCCTAATTTCTTAGCTGCTAAAGCCTGAGCATCTTCACCAGTAAAGACACTAAAATCTTCATCACGCGTATTATCGATGATATATTCTAACTCAGCTAGACTGCCACATTGTTTTACTCCAGCAATATTATCCAACTTGGCTAGGTCTACGATCACTTCTTGGCTAAGTTTGACCCCAGTTCGACTGGGGATGTTATACATGATCAAGGGAAGTTCAGCTCTTTTTGCCAAATATTCAAAATGTGCTCTTATCCCAGCTTGATCTGGTTTATTGTAATAAGGGACTACCGTCAAAGCGTAATCTATTCCCGAGATCTTTGCAACTTCATTGATAAATTCTAAAGTCGCTTGGGTCGCATTAGTGCCACAACCAGCGATCACTGGGACACGCCCAGCAACTATTTGCGCAAATCTTTGGTAAAGCGTTAGTTTTTCTTGATGCGTCAAAGTCGGTGTCTCACCCGTTGTACCGCCGACTACAAAGCCTTGGGCCCCACTTTGTAACAAATATTCAGTCAATTTTTCCAATGCAGGATAATCGATCTGACCTTCAGCTGTAAATGGTGTCACGATCGCGGTTATGATCTGTGATCTTGTTAACATTAAGCATCCACTTCTTTCTCTTGTTTCATACGGGCACATAAAAATCCAGTTATTGCATTGACCCCTTTAAGGATCGCTGTTTGATCAGGTACTAGCTTATTGCTATGTAAAGCATGTACATCATTTACACCCAACCAAAACATCGTCCCAGGAAATTTTGAAAGTAAGTATCCAAAATCTTCCCCGGTCATTTTCGGCTCAGTTTCGATAAATTCAACATCTGGAGCATTTTGCATATATTCAATAAAAAAATTCGTCAATAAAGGATCATTTTCGACTGGTAGATAACCACCTTGATTTAAGTTAAGCTCGACTCTAGCACCAAAACTTTGGGCTACACCATCGCAGATCTCTCGTAACCTTTTTTGGATCAAGGTGATCATCTCTTGTGTCAGACCACGAATGGTCCCTTTGATCATCGCTTCTCCGGCGATCACATTTCTGATCGTACCGGCCCTTAATTCACCAAATGTTAAGACGCCACCCTTAGTCGGATCGACGTTGCGCGAGATGATCGTTTGAGCCTGCATGATCAAAGCACTAGCACAAACGATCATATCATTGGCTTGATGTGGATAAGCTGCATGTCCGCCTTTACCATACAAATGGATATCGACTTCAGTTGTTCCTGCAAATAAAGTTCCTAAATTACATCCGATCGCCCCAGCAGGTAGTTCAGGCGCATCATGTAAAGCATAGAATTCATCTGGACGCCATTTTCCACTAAAAACGCCCAATTCATAAGCTAATTTACCACCATTTTTACTTTCTTCAGCTGGTTGAAAGAAAAAGATCAAGTTATCTTTAGGACGAGTAGTTGCAAAATAAGCTAAAACTCCTAATGCTACTGTCATATGGATATCATGACCACAAGCATGCATCACCCCGGGATTTTTCGAACTAAACTCTAAGCCCGTTTCTTCTGTGAGGGGCAACGCATCGATATCGCACCGATAGCCGATCGTTTTTTTAGGATCACTTCCCAACACTTTGACCAATAAAGCCGTTGGTAACTCAGAGATCTCTTTTATCTCTAAGTAACTTTGATCTAATTTTGCGATCTCTTGTTGTAAATAGGCTTTCGTTTTGACTTCTTCTAATGCTAACTCTGGGATCTGATGTAATTTTTGATAGATCTTTGTCAACTTACTTTCACTTAACATTTTGCTCACAACTTTCTTAGATCATCTTCTAAACCTGTCTTTTCTTTTGTCTTATCATCAGTGTATTTAACAAATTTAGCTGGTACACCAGCAACAACACTGTAAGGTTCAACATCTTTAGTCACGATCGCACCAGCTGCCACGACTGCGCCTTTACCGACCCGGACACCTTCTAAAACGACAGCATTAGCGCCGATCAAAACATCGTCTTCAATGATCACAGGCGTTGCGGAAGCTGGTTCGACTACGCCAGCCAAAACAGTGCCGGCACCGATATGACAATTCTTACCTACGATCGCACGACCACCTAAAACAGCGCCCATATCGATCATTGAACCAGCACCGATCTCAGCCCCAATGTTGATGATCGCTCCCATCATGATGACAGCATTGTCCCCGATCAAGACTTGGTCTCTGATCAAAGCGCCGGGTTCGATCCGGGCATTGATGTCTTTTTGATCTAATAACGGTACAGCGGAATTTCGCGTTTGATTTTCGATCACATAGTCTTTGATCTTAGTTTGGTTAGTAGCTAAAAATGGTTTGACGATCTGCCAGTCACCAAATAATACGGCACTATCTGCACCTCTAAAAACTTTGATCTCATTTGGGATATCAAGGTCAGCGATTTGAGCATTCAAATAAACTTTGACTGGTGTCTTTTTGTCTGCATTTGCGATAAAATTGATAATTTCTTGTGCGTTTAATTCTGCCATCTTCTTTAATTGCTACCACTAAAAAGTAGCTTTCCTTTCTTAATTTTATTTATAAGGTAGATCCAATTTCAATAAGTCAGCGTAAGTCTCACGTTTGACTACTAACTTAGCCTGCCCATTTTCGACAAAAACGACTGCAGGACGCGGATTGCGATTGTAATTTGAGGCCATCGCATAACCGTATGCTCCCGTTGCTAACAATGCGATAATATCACCTGGTTTTGTCTTAGGTAAAGTCGCTCTATCGACCAAAATGTCACCCGATTCACAATATTTTCCAGCTAAATGCACTGTCTGAGTCACTTTAGCGTTTGGATCATTGGCCAAAACAGCCGTATACTTAGCTTGATATAAGGCAGGGCGAATATTATCTCCCATTCCACCATCAACTGCTAAATATGATAGATGGTCTGGAATATCTTTTCTTGCCCCTACTGTATATAAGTTATATCCTCCTGGTCCCGTGATCGAACGCCCTGGTTCGATCCAAATCGCTGGAAGCTCTAACTCATATTCTATAGCTTTTTGCTTTACAACCTTAATGATCTGTTCGACAAACTTTTCTGGTGCTAAAGGATCATCTTCAGCTGTATATTTGATACCAAAGCCACCACCAACGTTGATAACCTTAGTCGTATAACCGTATTTTTGTTTCCAAGAATGAGCCACTTCCATCAACTTTTGGCCCACCAGCTCAAAGCCACCTAATTCAAAGATCTGGGACCCAATATGGGCATGGAGTCCTAAAACTGTGATCTGTGGATCAGCCAGTAACTGAGTCAAAGCTTTGTCAGCTTGACCTGAAGCTAGATCAAATCCAAATTTACTATCAGTCTGGCCAGTTTGATCGTATTCATGGGTATGTGCTGAAATACCAGGCGTCACACGCAAGATGACTTTAGTTTTAGCATTTTGCTCCCGTAAAACTCTTTGTAAAAGGTCGATCTCATAAAAATTATCCACGATGATCACACCAACGCCTGCTTTGATCGCAAATTCAAGTTCAGCGATCGATTTATTATTTCCATGGAAACTGATCTTTTCAGCGGGAAAACCCGCTTTTAAGGCAGTTGCTAATTCACCACCAGACACAACGTCTGTATGACAATCCAATTCATTGATCACCTGATAGATCGCTACTGCACAAAATGCTTTACTAGCATAGCTGACTTCATATTCAACAGCTTGTTCTTCAAAAACTCGTTTAAATTTAGTGATCTGCTCCTTGATCAAAGCCACATCATACACGACTAATGGAGTTTGATATCGATGTGCTAAGCTGACTGCATCTACACCGCCGATCGTTAAATGACCAGCTTTATTCGTTGGTAACATCATAAGCTTTCCTCCAAAATAAATTGCACAAAAAAAGATCTTTTTAGTCCTATCGCCTAAAAAGATCTTGCTGGAATAATTGCAAAATTCTGTTTGATCGATAGCACTCCGCAAAGTTTAGTTTGCGACAGTCTGTGATCTCTTAAACCACAGCCCAGCATCAAGCGTCTATAAACACCTAAAGCTTCGGCAACTTCCCCTTTTTAGAACCATTCAAACACTGTTATAGCAGCTAAGGGTCTTTACTCATGTCAGTTGCGCCTCTTCGATTTAACATAATATTATAATTTTTAATGTGATACGTCAAGGAATTTTAATATTATTTTTTTGAAAATCCACTTTTTTATAAAAAATCTAGAATTTTATACTTGTTATTAATTAAAAAATGATACAATTCAGTTATCGAAAAATTAAAGCGAGATCACCCCTCACCATATGAGATGAGGTAAAATGTCCCCTTATTCGCTTAAAAAATTGGAGGAGTATTCATGATAAATTTAAAAAAAGTCCATGGATCACAGAATAGTTTTTTTATCTTAGATCAAACATTACTAACTACACCTTTGACTGAACAAGAATTGGTCACATTGACCAAAACACTCACAGATAAAGCTACCGGTATCTTAGGGGGCGCTGATGGCATCTTAGTCGTTCAAAAGAGTTCCACTCCCAATACGGTGGCACAAATGCGGGTTATCAATGCTGATGGTAGCGAAGCATCGATGTGTGGCAATGGTCTTCGCACAGTTGCACGTTATTTGGCCGAAAAACACGCGCTGACCTCTTTTAAAGTCCAGACTCGCCAAAGCGACTTAGAAGTTCAAAAGCAGGCTGAACTAGCCCCTAATGTTCCTGCATTTGGTGTTGAGATCTCACCTGTTCATTTTGAGAAGCGCTACCTCCCCTTTGATAACTTAGGAGCTGAGCAGATCATCGACCGTCCCTTAGTGGAATTTGAACCTCAGAAAAAATTACACTTTACGATCATGGCTGTACCTAATCCCCACTTGATCAGTTTCGTACCCGATATTGAGAAAGCCGGAACATTTTTAGGCGAGTTGGGTGCTAAATTAAATACTCTAAATCCTTATTTCCCAGATGGCGTCAATGTCAACTTTGCTCAGATCCTAGGTCCAAACAAACTATTTGTGCGTACTTATGAACGGGGCGTAGGTTTTACTAATGCTTGTGGGACTGGAATGTCAGCTACAAGTTTAGCCTTTTATCTCAGTCATCCTGAGCAATGTGATCTCACACAAGAGATCACAGTCTTCAATCCTGGGGGAATGGTCAAAACTAAAGTGCAACAATTGGATGATCAGTTTAAGATCCAGTTGATCGGTAATGCAACTTTCACTCACGATATTTTAGTTGCTGAAAAACACTTGCACCACAACACAGTTACTCCTGATGTTTGCCAGATCCAAGCGACTGGTGAACAGGAAGCTTACTTAAAATTTATTCAACATCTAAATGCCTAATAAAAATAGACGCTATACTTTTTACTGTGTAATGATATTATTCATTACGCAGTTTTTTTGATCTATCATTAAAAAAGTATCTGTATACACAAAAAAAGGCCCACCTCAAACGAAGCGGGCCCGATAACTAGTTATTTATTATAAATTTAAGCGTTCGGCTTAAAGTGCGTTTGATGCACCGTGGTAAACAATACCACGACGAGAATCAACTGTTACAACTTCACCGTCAGCGATCAATTCAGTTGCGTTTGCAGCACCAACAACAACAGGAATACCCATTGAGATACCAACAACAGCAGCATGTGATGTTAAACCACCGTTTTCAACGATCAAAGCAGATGCTTTTTCGATAGCTGGTAAGTAGTCTTTGTCAGTTGTCTTTGTTACAAGAACTGCACCTTCAACGGCTTTTTCGTTAGCTTCAGCAGCAGATGTAGCTACAACAGCTTTACCGATAACAGTTTCGTCACCAACACCTTGACCTTCAACTAATTTAGAACCGATCAATTGGATCTTCATAACATTAGTTGTACCCTTTTCACCAACTGGAACACCAGCTGTGATCAAGATCAAATCGCCTTCCTTAGCAAAGCCAGCTTCTTTAGCTTTTTCTGTTGCTAAGTTGAACATTTCATCTGTTGAAGCTGGTGTTTCAGCAACAACAGGGAAGACACCCCAGTTTACAGACAAACCACGGCGTGTACGTTCGTCAAATGTAACTGCCAAGATATCAGCATCTGGACGATACTTGGAGATCATACGAGCTGTGTGACCAGATTTTGTAGCAGCAACGATCGTCTTGATGTTCAAGTTGTCAGCTGCTTCAGCAACGGCACGGCCGATTGCTTCTGTAACGTCTGTCTTGTCAAATTCGTTCAATGAGAATGACTTGTGTTGACGTAATGCATTTTCAGCTTTAACGTCGATACGAGCCATTGTTGCAACAGCTTCAACTGGGTAGTCACCGTTTGCAGATTCACCAGAAAGCATTGTTGCATCTGTACCGTCAAACACAGCGTTAGCAACGTCAGAAGCTTCAGCACGCGTAGGACGTGGATTTTCTTGCATAGAATCAAGCATTTGTGTAGCTGTGATAACAGCTTTACCAGCAGCGTTACACTTCTTGATCAATGATTTTTGTACCAAAGGAACATTTTCTGCTGGGATTTCAACACCCATGTCACCACGAGCGATCATCAAACCATCAGAAACTTTCAAGATTTCATCAAAGTTATCGATACCTTCTTGAGATTCGATCTTAGGGAAGATTTGAACATGTTCCATGTTCTTTTCTTCTAATAATTCACGAATATCTAAAACGTCTTGAGGCTTACGTACGAAGGAAGCAGCGATAAAGTTGATTTCGTTATCTAAACCAAAGCGGATATCGTCAGCATCTTTTTCTGTAATACCAGGTAAGTTGATGGAAACACCAGGAGCGTTAACACCTTTACGTGAACCAAGTGTACCTTCGTTAAGAACTGTACATACTAATTCACGGTTAGCTTCGTCTTTCTTTTCGATCTTCATGTCGATCAAACCATCGTCAAATAATACGTGGCCACCTTCATGAACATCATCGTATAAGTCAGCATAAGTAACAGCGATCTTTTCTTTTGTACCTTCGATAGAAGAATCCATAGAAATACGAACTTCATCGCCGATGTTGAAGTGAAGCTTGCCACCTTGTTGAACAGTTGTACGGATTTCAGCACCCTTTGTATCAAGCATGATACCAACCATCTTACCAGTAACCTTTTCAGCTTCACGCACAAGGTTCATACGGCCTAAATGTTCTTCATGGTCACCATGAGAGAAGTTGAAGCGGAAGACGTTAGCGCCTGCTTCGATCAATTTGCAAATTGTATCTAAATCTGAACTAGCTGGTCCAAGTGTACTTACGATCTTGGTCTTTTTCATGAGTTAATTCTCTCCTTTGAAAATCTTAAATGCTCTGCATTTTACGTTGAAATATCAAAAGTTTAAACAGTTGCCTGTTAAGGTAGTTTCAACTCTACCTATAAATTGCTACTTTAGAAGCTCAAACGTTCGTTCAAGTCAAGCAATGACACGTCTGTCACATGCTTGTGGTTTTCTAAAGTATCGATGATATCAGTTGCAACAAGTTGGTTGTCGCGAATACCAATAGCTAAACCGCCCTTGCCTTCAAGCAATAAACGGACAGCATAATCACCGAAGCGACTAGCTAACACGCGGTCTTTAGCAGTTGGTACGCCACCACGTTGAACGTGGCCTAAAGTAATTGCACGACTGTCAAATTCACCATGCTTGTCAAGTTCTTCTTTGAAGTCTTTAGCAGACATTACACCTTCAGCTAAGACGATCAAGCCGTGGTCTTTACCTTGTTCACGGTTCTTAGTCAACTTATCAGCAATTGCTTTGACGTCATAATCGCGTTCTGGAATAACGATTGCATCTGCTCCGGCTGCGATCCCAGACCATAATGCAATATCCCCAGCGCCACGACCCATAACTTCAACAACAAAGACACGTTGGTGTGATGTTGCTGTATCGTTGATACGATCTAAAGCATCAGTTGCTACGTTGACAGCTGTATCAAAACCGATCGTGAAATCAGTTCCTGGAATGTCGTTATCGATCGTTCCTGGAACACCGATCGAGTTAAAGCCATGCTTTGTAAGTTTCAAAGCACCGTGGTAAGAACCGTCGCCACCAATAACAACTAAAGCATCGATCCCAAACTTTTTAAGTTGTTCGATCGCTTTTAATTGTACTTCTTCTTCTGCAAATTCTGGGAAACGTGCAGAGTAAAGAATGGTGCCACCACGATTGATGATACCGTCCAATTGGGAAGATTCCATCTTGAAAATGTTACCTTCAACAAGACCCTTGTAGCCATAGTTGACACCATAGGCTTCAAGGCCCGCATTCATAGCGGAACGAGCAATCGCACGTACAGCAGCGTTCATCCCGGAGGCATCGCCACCGCTTGTTAAAATACCAATGCGTTTCATTTCTTCACCTCAAGTAATAATTGTAGTACTACATTCTCCAAATGTAATCTTATCACTTTTGAGCGCCGTTGTCTTGTAAAAAATTGCATTTTCACCAATAATTTAAAAGCAGTTTTCATGAATTTTCATTACTTCAAAACGACATTTTTGCTACCTAATAAGGTTGTTAGCGCTTCTTTTGTACTTTCATCTGGACGTAACCATAAATTTTCTTGCAAAATTATTTTCCTATTCTCATTTTCTTCGATTATGATTACAGGAACATCACCGTGATGGGCGCGCAAGATCTGCCAAAGTTGCTGGCGTGTTTTCTCAGCTAGTGACCTTTCTAAACGTAAATAGTAGTATTGCTTTTTGATGTCAGTTGCAGCAACCATATCTGAAACTAAGATACTCTTTCTTTCATTGCGCACCTCAACTTTTCCACTTACTAATAAGATATTTTGTGGCTCACATAAAGTAGCAAAACGCCGATATTCCCGTGGAAAGATCACCAATTCAGTTTCACCACTTTCATCAGCAACTTGTAAAAAGGCCATCTGCTCGCCTTTTTTAGTTCGGATCACGCGCTTATTTTTAACGTAAACGACCGTCTTGATATTTTCATTTGGTATAAGTTTTGCTAATAGTTTTGCATGTTGCCTTTGACGTAGCCAAGCATATTTTTCGACTGGATGTCCCGATAGATACGTCCCTAAGTAATAAAATTCCTTTTCTAAAAGCTCAGCCGTTGAGAGCTTTTCAGCCGACTTTTCTTCTTTAGGCGCTAACATCTCAAACAAAGTCTGATTTTCGCCACTTAAAGCGATATTACTCAACACCATCGGTAATTGTGATAATAGCTTGCTTCGATCTGACTCTATTTGATCAAGGGCTCCAGCATAGATCAAAGCTTTTAGTTGTTCTTCTTTTAAGAGCTTTTTATCTAAACGCCGAATAAGATCGGCCAAGCTCTTGAAATTACCGTTTTGTCGGCGCTCTTGTAAGATCGCTTTGACCAGATCACCGCGTAAAGTTTTGATCGATCCTAGGCCAAAGACGACCTTTTTGTTCTTAAGTGAAAAATAGAGCTGACTGGTGTTGATATCTGGACCAGCAACTTGTAACTTGAACTGGCGCATCTCACCTAGATATTCTTTTAACTTATTATCATTTCCGATCACCGAATTCAATAAAGCAGCAAAAAAAGCAGCTGGATAATGGCTCTTAAGATAGGCTAACTCAAACGCCATTTTAGAATATGCAACTGCGTGTGAGCGGTTGAAACCGTAATTACCAAAGCGTTTCATATACTCATAGACCTCTAGCGCACTAGCGACCGTATATCCTTTTTTCTCAGCTCCCATAACAAACCGCGCTTGCAATTTATCGATCTTCAATTGATCTTTTTTGCTGATCGCTCGCCGCAAGAGATCAGCTTCACCTAAACTAAAGCCTCCCATCGCTGAAGCAACTTGCATGACTTGTTCTTGGTAGACCATGATCCCATAAGTTTTAGCTAGGATCGGTCTTAAACTTTTTTCTGGATAGCTAACAGGATGCTTTCCATGTTTACGCGCAATAAATTCATCGATATTTCCGATCGGTCCTGGACGATATAAAGCATTGACCGCAGCAACATCTTCAAATGAAGTTGGATGTAGACGCCGTAAAACATTTTTGATCCCCGTCGATTCAAATTGAAAGACGCCATTTGTCTGTCCCGCTTGAAAGAGGCGTAAAGTCAAAGGATCATCTAAAGAGAGCTGTTTTAGGTCTAATTTTTCTTGGTAACCGTTACGGACAAATTTAAGTGCATTATCTAAGATCGTCAAATTCCGTAAGCCTAAAAAGTCGATCTTCAATAGACCAGCTTCTTCAACTTGGTCCTTAGCAAACTGTGATAACAAGATCTGATCAGTCCCTAATTGAACTGGGATCAAGTCGCTCAAGACCTCATCACTTAAGATCACCCCTGCGGCATGCGTCGAATAATGTCGCGGTAGTCCCTCTAATTTAAGCGCTGTTTTGAACAACACTTCGTTTCTTTGACTATCAGCGATCAAATTTTTGACCTTTTGCGATTCCTGATAGGCCTCTTTTAAGGTCAATTTAAATTTATGAGGCAATGCTTTTGACCATTCATCGATCTCAAAGCTCGTCAACCCCATAACTCGAGCAACATCGCGGATCGCTTGGCGTGCCCCCAAAGTTCCAAAGGTTATGATCTGAGCCATATGTTCATGCCCGTACTTTTGGTGAACATATTTGATGATCCGATCACGTTTAGCATCTGGAATATCCAGATCGATATCGGGCATTTGGGCTCGTTCTGGATTTAAGAAACGTTCAAATAACAAGCCATACCGTAAAGGGTCGACATCGGTTATCTTTAAAACATATGAAACTAACGATCCAGCTGCTGAGCCTCGCCCTGGGCCGATCCGGATCTGGTTGTTGTGCGCATAATTAGTTACATCCCAAACGATCAAAAAATAATCATCAAAGCCCATCTCATCGATCACGGCTAATTCTTGCTTCAACCGGTCAAAATACGGCTTGGTCTCGGTTATTTGATCAGCTATTAATCGTTGCCGCAACCCTTCTTGACAAAGTTTTTGTAAATAGGCTTTAGCACTTAGCCCATTAGGCGTCTTAAAGTGAGGCAATTTAGTCTTGGGAAAAGCTAGTGTCACTTGTGCCAGATCACACAGCCTGGCATTTTCATCTAATGCTTTTTTTAAACCCAAATTCTGATATTCTTCATGATATTGCCGGATCTCTTTGAGATAGTTTTTGCCTAAAGTGTTTTTCTTATTCCATCCCCCACCTAACTTCTCTGCTTTGCCGATCGCTCGCAAAACTTTGACTTCAAAATAATCAGCTGGTTCTAAATAATGAACTGCACTGGCAGCGATCAATGCTGTCTGCGTTTGTTGAGCTAATAATTTGATCGCTAATAATTCTTGTTTAGATAAGAGTGGATCGATCCCTAAGTAGATCCCAGCAGTCTTAGTTTGTTTCAAACGCTCTAAGATCGCACCCGCTTGTTCGTAGTATTTTAATAATAGGCTTTCCTTAGCTGGTGAAATGATAAAGAGGTCTTGACTATAGGTCATGACCGCTTTTAAAAATTCTTCTAGATCTGGAAGTTCTTGCTTGAACGTTGTCATTTTTAGCGAAGACAATTTGAGTAAATTGTGGTAGCCCGTGTTATTTTTGGCGATCAATAACAGTTTCGCATCACTTTCAAATTCTAATGTCAAGCCAAAGATCGGCTTGATCTGGTATTTTTGACAGGCATGATAAAAATCTAAAACACCATACATCACATCGATATCGCTTAAAACTAAACTTTGGTATCCTAGATCGGCAGCACGTTTGACATAATCTTCAATACGCAAAGTGCTCTTTAACAAACTATTAGCACTGATAACTTGTAATGGTGCAAACAAAACGACCGCCACCTTTCTAAATAAAAGTCTTTGTCTTAATTATACAAATTTGTCCGTATCTTTTCAAAAATACGTTCGCCTTTTTATCATAGTACGGAAAATACCGGATAGATAACTGCGACAGTCTACTAAAATTGCCCCTAGTCATTCGTTGTAAATTAAAATTCTTTGTGCTAAACTACTTAATGAGAATGCGAGGTGTTGTCAAATGGCAAAACAACTTACAATTCTTTTTTGGGGCTTTATCTATGGTGAAGTTATCGGCTATGTGCTTTCTGCACTTTCCGGTAGTCCCTTTGAACCACTTCAAAGTGGGCTGATCGCAATGGTCGGTGGCTTTATCGCCGTAAATTGCCTACTCGCTTTTGTTAAAAGCCCAAAAAAGGCAACAAAAACTGATAAGTAATAAAAACCGAGACTAGTTGTAGCCTCGGTTTTTTGTTATTCAATAACTGTCTTATTAAAGACTAAGTTTTCATCCCTTAGATCGATCTCAACTTTACTGTGGGGCAAGATCTCACCTGAAATGATCTCACGTGCCAATGGTGTTTCGACTTGGTTAGTGATGAAGCGTTGAAGTGGGCGGGCTCCATAGGCAGGATCATACCCTTTTTGAGCCAACCATTGCCGCGCACTATCACTGATCGTCAAGCTGATCTCTTGTTCTTCAAGGCGGTTTGATAGTTGCGCAATGAATTTATCCACGATCTTTCCAATAGCATTTAGCGATAATGGTGAGAACATGATGATATCATCGATCCGGTTGAGAAATTCTGGCTTAAAGTGGGCTTTAGCAACATCCAATACTTGTTTTTTAGCCTCAGGTGAGATCTTATCGTCAGCTTCGAGATCATTTAACAAGATCTCTGAACCTAAGTTAGATGTTAAGATCAAGATCGTATTTCTAAAATCGACCGTTCGCCCTTGTCCATCAGTCAAACGACCATCATCTAAGACTTGTAACAAGATATTAAAGACATCCGGATGAGCTTTTTCGATCTCATCGAATAATACGATCGTGTATGGATTACGGCGAACCGCTTCGGTCAATTGTCCCCCTTCTTCATAGCCAATATACCCTGGAGCAGCTCCGACCAAGCGGGAAACATTAGCTTTTTCCATGTATTCTGACATATCGATCCGAACCATATGCTTATCGGAATCAAAGAGATCTTCGGCTAAGGCTTTAGCTAATTCAGTTTTACCGACCCCAGTTGGTCCTAAAAACATAAATGAGCCCAATGGTTTAGATGGATCTTGCAACCCAGCCCGGGAACGTAAGACCGCATTTGAGACTGCATCGACCGCTTCATCTTGACCGATCACGCGCTTATGCAGATTTTCGGCTAAATGTAAGAGCTTTTGCCGTTCACCTTGAACTAATTTAGCTACAGGCACACCTGTTAAGCGACTGACGACTGAAGCGATCTCTTCTTCGGTCACTGATTCTTCGACTAACCAATTATCAGGGCGCTTTACTTGTTCTAGTTTGGCCAATTGTTTCTCCAATTCTGGGATCACAGCATGTTGCAATTTAGCAGCTTTTTCAAGGTCATAGTTATTTTCTGCTTCTTCTAGTTCATGCTTAGCCTGATCAAGTTCTGATTTTTTATCACTTATCTTTTGGACGTCTTCTTTTTCACTTTCCCAACGCATTTTTAACTGGTTAGCTTTCTCACGCGACTCAGCTAACTCACTTTGCATTTCAGCTAAGCGTTTCTTAGAAGCGGGATCAGATTCTTTTTTCAAGGCCGCTTCTTCGACTTCTTGACGCATCAATTGTCGCGTGATCTGATCGAGTTCGGTCGGCATCGAATTCATTTCTACTCTGATCTCAGCACAAGCTTCATCGACTAGATCGATCGCTTTATCTGGTAAGAAACGATCGGTGATGTAGCGATCAGATAAAGTCGCTGCTGCCACTAAGGCACTATCATGGATCGAAACACCGTGGTGGATCTCATAGCGTTCCTTTAGTCCACGTAAGATTGAGATCGTGTCTTCAACGGTCGGTTCTTTGACCAAAACTTTTTGGAAACGACGCTCTAAGGCTTTATCTTTTTCCAAATACTCACGATATTCGTCTAAAGTCGTCGCTCCGATCAAATGCAATTCGCCTCGAGCAAGCATTGGTTTTAACAGATTACCAGCATCCATACTGCCTTCTGTCTTCCCTGCCCCAACGATATTATGGATCTCATCGATAAATAAAATGATCTGTCCTTGACTTTTGGTAACAGCTTTTAAAACAGCTTTCAAGCGTTCTTCAAATTCGCCCCGGTATTTAGCGCCTGCGATCAAAGAGCCCATATCTAAAGAAAAGATCGTCTTATCTTTTAGGTTATCAGGTACGTCTTTTCTGACGATCCGTTGCGCCAGACCTTCAATGATCGCAGTTTTACCGACCCCTGGCTCCCCGATCAAGACCGGATTATTTTTCGTCTTGCGTGATAAGATCCTGATCACATCACGGATCTCTTCATCCCGGCCGATGATCGGATCTTGTTTACCTTGGCGTACTTGTTTAACTAAGTCGACCCCATATTTTTCCAAAGCTTGATATTGTTCTTCTTGATTTTTAGAAGTCACCCGCTCACCAGCTCGCATCTTAGTGATGGTCTGTTGTAGCTTAGTAACAGTAACACCATGCTCGGTCAACCACCGTACTAATGGATCATAGGTCTGTTTCATCAAAGCCAAGACCAAAGTATCCAAAGAGATGTATTCATCGCCAAATTCTTGCTTGATCTCATCAGCATCACGCAATAGCTGCAATAACTTTGTGCTAAATGCTTGACCATATTGGACACTGCCAGAAATGACTGGTAATTGTTCTAAGACACGGTCGATCTCTTGTTCAAAGTTTTTAAGGTCGACCCCGGCTTTTTTATAGATCTCACCAACAAGTTCACCTGGTTGCACTAAAAATTTAAAGAGGTGAACAATATCGATCTCTTGTTGTTTACGCGTGATCGCGATCTGTTGAGCTTCACCCAATGCGGCTTGAACTGCTGAAGTCAAATTATCCTCATTATTCATCTTTAACTACCCCATTTCACAAATAAGCGCGACTTACTTGTCACGCTTTAAAACTATTTAGTTGCTGCCAACTTGATGATCTCTAAGATCACGTCAGCTGCTTGTTCCATAACTTGCTTAGAAACGTATTCATAGCGGGCGTGCATATTCTCGCCCCCCGCAAAAATATTAGGTGTTGGTAAGCCCATAAATGAGATCGTTGAACCATCTGTCCCCCCACGAACAGGATAGATCTCTGGTGTGATACCAAGATTTTCCATCGCTTGTTTAGCAAGTTCAACGACTGTCATATCTTTTTCGATAACTTCGCGCATGTTGTAGTATTGATCCTTTAATTCAAGAACAACGCGCTCTTGTCCCAATTTTTCATTTAACTCAGCTGTAATGTCTTGCATCAATTGTTTACGTTGTTCAAATTTTTGATGATCGTGATCACGAATGATATAAGTCAAACTAGCTTGATCAACTGTTCCTTGCATATCAAGCACATGGAAAAAGCCTTGACGTCCTTCTGTTTTTTCAGGAACTTCATCTTTAGGCAATAAAGCATGGAAATCCATTGCTAACTGGATCGCATTGACCATGATCCCCTTTGCGGTCGCCGGATGAACGTCTTTGCCGATGAATTTGACCTTAGCCTGCGCTCCATTAAAGGTCTCATACTCTAATTCCCCTAAAGGACCACCATCGACCGTATAAGCAATATCAGCCCCAAATTCGGCCACATCAAATTGCCGTGAGCCAGTTCCGATCTCTTCATCTGGTCCGATCCCGACCTTGATATCCCCGTGTTTGATCTCGGGATGAGCCACTAAATATTCCATGACCGTAATGATCTCAGCTACTCCCGCTTTATCGTCAGCCCCAAGTAAAGTTGAGCCATCAGTGGTGATCAAGGTATGCCCTTGATATTTTTTCAAACTTGGAAATTCAGCTGGTGATAAGACATAGGCGCCAGCTGGATCCAATTTGATATCACTTTTCCCGTCATAATTTTCAATGATCTGTGGTCTTACATCAGTTGCATTAAAATCAGCCGTATCCATGTGAGCTAAAAAGCCGACTTTTTTTACACCGGTATCATCGGCCAAATTGCTTTTTAATTCAGCAAAAACATAACCACTTTTAGCTGAGATACGGACATTTTCTAAGCCGATCGCAGTCAATTCAGCCGCTAGTTTTTGGGCGAACTCAACTTGTGAGTGCGTCGAGGGGATCGTTATCGAATTTTCATCGGAACGTGTTTCGACTTTAACATAATCCAAAAAACGTGGTACTAATTTATCATATTTTGTCATTATAACTCCTCTTTTCTGCTAGATAAATGTAAATGGATCTGTATTTAATTTAGAAGAAATTACCTCGATCTGCCAAGTATTTTGCTCATTCCAATGAGTAAAAAGTTGTTTTAGATGGGGCTTACAGATCGCTTCAAAATGATGTCCTGGATCGATCACTGCCAAACCACTTTCATACATATCATGAGCTGTATGGTAAGAGACATCACCTGTAACATAAACATCAGCTTGCGCATTTAACGCAAAGGGATAAAATTTAGCCCCTGAACCGCCTAAGACCGCGACTCGTTTCACCGTTTTGGTAGGATCTTTAGCTACTAAACGCAAGCCCTTTAGTCCTAAAACTTGTTTACAAAACACTGCATACTCACTTACTGTCATCGGCGCATTCAACTTACCAACGCGCCCCATCCCCGTACTTTGACCCAGTCCTTCGACTTGATATAGATCAAAAGCGATCTCTTCATAGGGATGCCCAGCTTGCATTGCCTGCAAAACTTTTGCTTTTATTTTAGCTGGAAAAACCACTTCGACTTTTTCTTCAGCTACTTTACTTACTTGACCAACTTCACCTAAATATGGGGTAGCACCTTCCTTGGGTCTAAAACGCCCTGTCCCACTTAAAGAATATGAACACGCCGTATACTCACCTAAATGTCCAGCACCAGCTTGAGCTAAGGCTTGACGTAAAACTGTAGCATGTTCTTTAGGAACAAATACTGCTAATTTATACCAAATTTCAGCTTTAGGTGGTAGTAACGGTTTTGGATCTTCAATATTTAATACTTCTGCTAGCCAATCGTTCATACCACCATTAGCATTGTCCAAATTGGTGTGAGCTGCATAGACCGTGATGTCGTGTTTGATGAGCATAGCATACATTTGATTTTGTGGATCTGCTAGATCAAAATGTTTTACCGGAACAAACATCGCTGGATGATGGGCAAAAATAAAATCTACTCCCGCTGCGATCGCCTCTTCCACGACTTCTGGTCTGACATCCAAGGTGACCATCATTTTTTTGACTTCATGCTCAAGACTACCTAATTGTAATCCGATCGGGTCGTTTTTTTCGGCGATCTGCTGGGGGGCAAATTCCTCAAAACGAGCCACGATCTCTTTGACTTTAACCATTTAAAACACTTCCGATCTGTGCTATTTTTGCTTTAAGTGCTTGTTTTTTAGCGACTGGAACTTGATTTGCTTTATTCAATTCTTTTAAGATAGTTTCTAACTTAGCAATCTCTTTTTGCCATTTAGCTTGAAAGGCAGCATTTTTCTTTTGTAAAAGATACGGGCCAAACTGTAACTCTGCTGATGTTAAAGTTTGTTTTTCATCAGTATAGCTCGCTGCGATCACTTCATAGATATGTCCATCTTCTTCCATGATATATTCAGCTGTGATCTGATAATTATTAGCTAACAACCAACGTCTAACATTTTCTTCACCAACATTAGGCTGTAAGATCAACTGTGGATGCTCGCTTAACTTGTCTTTGCCAGCTTCTAAGATATCACAGATCAACGTACCACCCATCCCGCAGATCGTGATCACATTGATCTGGTCAGCCAACTCGATCGCATTCAAGCCATCAGCTAAGCGGGCTTGGACTTTATCTTCTAGCCCCTCTTTTTTGATCTCTTGCTTTGCATTTTCATAAGGTCCTTTGACCACTTCACCCGCGATCCCAAATTCAATTTGCCCCTTTAAAGCCAAATATGCTGGTAAATAAGCATGATCAGAACCGATATCGGCTAAACGTGCTCCTTTTTCGATCAGATCAGCCACACATAAGAGGCGTTGTGAAAGATGATGTGCATCCATGTTACTATTAGCTATATCAAATGTGGTTAGAAAATATAGCTATTCCTTTCGTTTACTACTTTTTGGACTCAGCGCCACATTTTATTTCCGCTGACGTTGTTTCTTAAAAATTATTTTACCATTTATCTTCAGACTCGACAAAAAAGGTCCACCAAAAAAGTGGCGGACCTGTGACAAAGCTTATTCTAAGAAGTCTTTTAGTTGTTTGGACCGTGAAGGATGACGCAATTTACGTAAGGCTTTGGCTTCGATCTGACGAATACGTTCCCGTGTAACGCCAAAAACTTTACCAACTTCTTCTAAAGTCCGCGTCCGACCATCATCTAGACCAAAACGTAGGCGCAAAACATTTTCTTCACGATCAGTCAAAGTATCTAAGACACTTTCGATCTGTTCTTTTAATAACTCATAAGCAGCATGTTCAGCTGGACTTGTTGCATCTTGATCTTCGATAAAATCACCTAAATGCGAATCATCTTCTTCACCGATCGGTGTTTCTAAAGAAACAGGTTCTTGCGCGATCTTTAAGATCTCACGTACTTTTTCAGTTGGCATGTTCATTTCTGCCCCGATCTCTTCAGGGATCGGTTCACGCCCGAGATCTTGGAGCATTTGGCGTTGGATACGGATCAATTTATTGATCGTTTCCACCATGTGCACAGGGATCCGGATCGTCCGTGCTTGGTCAGCGATCGCACGCGTGATCGCTTGTCTGATCCACCAAGTTGCATAAGTTGAGAATTTGAATCCTTTACGATAGTCAAATTTTTCAACGGCTTTCATCAAGCCCATGTTACCCTCTTGGATCAAGTCAAGAAATGACATTCCGCGCCCAACATAGCGCTTAGCGATCGAAACGACCAAGCGCAAGTTTGCTTCGGCCAAACGTTGCTTAGCTTCTTCATCGCCTTCTTCGATCCGCAAAGCTAAAGCCACTTCTTCGTCAGCAGTCAAGAGATTGACACGGCCAATTTCTTTAAGGTACATCCGAACTGGATCATTGATCTTAACACCAGATGGAGCTGATAAGTCACTTTTTGCTAATTCTTTTTCTTCATGACTAGCTTTCTTCAAGCTAAGTTCACTTGGATCACCATTTTCATCCACAACTGAGATCCCAGCATCTTCGACCCGCACGATCAAACTGTCCATTTGTTCGGCATCTAAGTGAAATGGCGTTACCATTTTATCAGTCAATTCATCATATCTGATTTCTTTTTTTGGTTTATACTCACGTAATAACTCACGCAATGCTTTCTTATATGCCACCGCATCGAAATTCGTATTTTTTTTCTCTTCTGCCAAAATAGAGGCCTCCCTTAAATGATTGACTTCTCTGTCTGCTTTTTTTTCAATAATTCGATCAGTTTAGTCGTCTGTTCCATGATCGCTTTAGCATCTCCCAGACGTTTTGCTTGCTCTAATTGGGTCTTTACCACCTTGATCTGCTCTTCTAACGGAGAATGTTGCATGATAAAGGCTAGACAATCACTGATCTCTTGTTCATTTACTTCACCATAATCACCTAATTCAAGTGAAATGATGATCTGTCTTAAATGTTCATCTTTTAAAAAGTCTAAAAAACTCGCACTTTCATACTCGGAATAACGATCAAAGTATCCATCAGCCAATAAAAAGATCGTTTCATACTCTTCGTGGATAAATGAAAAATCAGCTAGACCTTTGATGCGCAAAAAGACATCATGTTCATGTAATAAACGGTACAATAATAATCTTTCGGCTTGTTCAGCTGGGCTATAGCGTTTTTTTTCTTGACGCTGTTGGGTACTATAAACGACTTTATCCGAGCGTTTGAGTGAATTTGCCTGATCTTGTTTTAATTGTTCTGACTGGACCTGTTGCATCAAAGCCTGAAGTTGACTAGTTAAGTTATTCTTATCTAGCTCGAACTCTTTGGCTAAACGATTGAGCGTCAGATCGCGTGCCAACGGATCTTTGACCTGCGCAACTTTTTCTAAAACATCTGTGATATACGCTAATTGATCACTTTCAGTCTCAAGATTACGGCCTACCCGAAAATATTCTAGATAAAATTCTAACTCAGTGCGTTCATGTGACGTCACAAAATCTTTAAAATTTTCTGGACCGTATTTACGAACATATTCATCTGGATCAAGCTTTTCAGGTAATAAGATCGCTCCAAGCTCAAACTTGCTCAACGGTGCGATCAACTCCAAAGCGCGCTTAGTAGCTTTGCGCCCCGGAAGATCGCCATCATAACAGATATAGAGTTTACTTGCCGTTTGCTCTAAAAGATAGATCTGTTCACTCGTTAAACTCGTCCCCATCGAGGCTACACCATTTTTGATCCCGGCCCGCCATGCCGCTAAGACATCCATAAAACCCTCAAATAAATAGACTTTACTTTCATGTCTGATCGTCTTTTTAGCCTTATCAAAATTAAAGAGAACTTTACGTTTATTAAATAAGATCCCCTCGGGTGAGTTGAGATATTTAGGCAATTTCTTATCAGGGGTCAAGAGTCGTCCTGAAAAAGCAATGATCGATCCAGTTTGATCTTTGATCGGAAACATGATCCGATCATTGAAACGTTCAGCTAGATCTTCACCTTCACGTTCGCTAAACAAACCCGATTTTCGCAAAGTCTGATAATCATCAAGCTTTTTTTCATGAAAAAAGGCTTGTAAGATCTCAGCTTGCGGGGCATACCCCAACTGAAACTCTGCGATCAGTTCATCACTTAGACCACGTTCATGCAAATAATCCAAAGCTGGCTGACCTAACTTAGTATTTACTAAAATGTGATGATATAACTGCCCAGCTTGCGCATAAAGCCGCTTTAATTTACCAGTCTCAGACTGCGTGTCTTCTGCACCAGCATTTTGCGGTAAATACTTAGCATCAAGCTCGATCCCAGCTAACTCAGCCGTACGATAAACGGCTTCCGGAAATGTCAGGTCCTCGATCTCCATCAAGAATTTGAAAACATTTCCTCCGCGACCACATGAAAAACAGTGAAAGAACTGCTTGGGTTCGTTTACAGAAAATGAACCCGTTTTTTCTGTATGGAAGGGACACAATCCGAACCAATTGCTCCCAGAACGGTGTAACTGGACATATTGGCCTACGATATCCAAAATATTGACATCCGATCTGATCTGATCGATCACATCAGTCGGTATCCTACGTTGACTTACCACGGCCTCACCCCATTTTTAAATATAGTTACGAAAGGTCGCACACAAAAGCACGACCTTTCATAATAAAATTATACCGATACTAATTTTATAATAGATATATCTTTATTGCAAGAGTAAACGTAAACAATTACTATATCAAATTGGCATGTTTTTGACAAGCATTATTCCAAAAATTATTCCTCTGCTTTTTTACATCTAAATAATACACCGTACCATTTTTTAGACAACATAACTGCTCGAAAAAAAGAGCAAGTCTAAAAACTAGACTCACTCTTAAAAAATTATTTAGTATTCAAGGCATCTAAAGCCCCAAAAACAGCTGTCAAACGTGCGATCTGCGCTAATTGGCGCAAACGATTCAACTTGACCTTTTCATCATCAGCCATGACCATCGTCTTTTCAAAATAAGCATTGATCGGTTCACGTAAATTCTTCAAAGCAATAAATTTGGTTTCAAGATCAGCTGCTTTGAAATCTTTTCTAACTGCTTCAACGGCTTCGTAAAGACCTTGTTCAGCTTCATTTTCAAATAAAGTTGTATCAACCGTAAGATCACTTTGATCATCTAATTTTTTAGCTAAACGACTTGCTCTAGTCAAAGCTTCGATATTTGCTTTGAAATCTTCGTCTGCCAAATGTTTTGCCAAAAGATCAGCTGCTTTTTGGGCTAACGTAAACGCATTAGCTTTATTAGCCATAACTGCTTCAAGCACATCATGACGTAAGTTCGGTCCATTCAAGATCTGTTGTAAACGATCTGCGATAAAGTCTTGAATCATAGCTTTATTTTCAGCAGGAGCGATCTTTTCGTATAGATCTGGGCGCTTAGCATAAGCAGATTCAACTGCCGCTTGCAACAATGGAGTTGAAAGAGCCCAGCCTTTAGCTAAAGCGATCCGGACGATCCCTAAAGCTTGACGACGCAAGGCATAAGGGTCATTGGAACCACTTGGTAACATTCCTGCACTAAAGAAAGCTTGGATGCTATCAACTTTATCAGCGATCGATAAGACTGCGCCAACATTAGTTTGTGGTAATTCACCTTCAGCACTGGTTGGAAGGTATTCTTCACGCATCGCAACACAAACTGCTTCATTTTCACCTTGCAATCTAGCATAGATCTCACCCATGACACCTTGCAATTCTGAAAATTCACCGACCATTCCAGTTACTAAGTCAAATTTATAGATCTGACTTGCACGATCAAGATCAGCTAACTCTTGCTCACTTAAGCCCAATTTTTCGCCTAGGTAATGTGCGATCAAGTGAACACGTTCCATCTTTTCATAGATCGTGCCGATCTTATCGTGAAACATTACTTTCTTCAAACGTGCAACATAATCTGCGATCGTTTGTTTTTGATCTTCTTCATAGAAGAAAGCAGCATCTTCTAAACGTGCCGTCAACACTTTCTCGTTACCTGCGATCACATTTTCCAAATGAGCTTGGTTACCGTTACGCACTGAGATAAAGTTTGGTAACAAGTTACCAGCTTCATCAGTTACGTAGAAGAACCGTTGATGATCTTTCATGGAAGTGATCAAAACAGCATCTGGGATCGTCAGATATTTTTGATCAAATTTTCCTGCAAAGACAGTTGGATATTCGACCAAATTGTTAACTTCTTCTAACAACTCAGGATCGATCACTACTTGCCAGTTATTTTGTTGCGCAAGCTCATTTAGCTGAGAAACGATCATTTCTTTACGTTTCTTGGCATCAGCGATCACCATTTGTGGTTCTAAAGCAGCTGGATAATCATTGGCATCAGCAAGTTCGATCGCTTTACCTAAGAAACGATGACCTAATGTTTGGCGCCCTGCCTTAACGTTTAAGATCTCAAAATCTACGACATCTTTATCCAACAAGGAAACTAACCACTTGATCGGACGTACATATTCAAAATCATTAGTGCTCCAGCGCATCATCGTTGGGAACTTAAGATCCATCACGACTTCTTTGACATCACTTAAAACTTCTTTAGCACTCTTACCGGGGATGAATTTTTTAACATAAGCATATTCGACCCCTTTTAATTCCTTAAAGAAGATATCATCTGGGGTGCAACCTTGTCCTCGTGAAAAGCCTTGGGCAGCTTTAGACCAATTTCCATCAGCATCCAAGGCGATCTTTTTAGCTGGACCTTTAGCTTCTTCTTCAATGTCAGCTTGTTTATCAGCTAAGCCTAAAACCTTGAGCGCTAACCGCCTTGGAGTTGAGTAAGCCTTGATCTCATCAAAGTCTAAGCGATTTTCTTCTAAAAATGCCGTCATCTTTTTGACCAATTGTTGGCTACTTGGTGTAACGACATGAGCTGGGATCTCTTCTAATCCGATCTCTAACAAAAATGTATGTGCCATTATTTGTCCTCCTCTAACAATTTAGCGCGTAAAGCTTCATCTTTGATCAATGGATAACCCAATTTCTTACGTTCAGCCACAAAAGCACGTGCGACCATCCGAGCCATATTTCTGATCCGCGATAGATAACCGGCACGTTCAGTCACTGAAACTGCACCCCGAGCATCTAATAAGTTAAAGGTATGACTACATTTTAGGATATAGTCATAGGCTGGGTGAACTAAACCATTTTCGATCTGCTTTTTAGCTTCTTTTTCATAAGTATCAAACAATTCAAACAACATCTCTTGGTTGCTTTCCTCAAATGAATACTTAGAATGTTCAAATTCAGGTTCTTTGAAGATATCGCCGTATTTGACTCCATCAGCCCATTCAAGTTCAAAGACTGAATTAACATCTTGGATGTAAGAGGATAAACGTTCGAGCCCATAAGTCACTTCAACGGCGACCGGACGAACTTCTAAGCCCCCAACTTGTTGGAAATAAGTAAATTGGGTGATCTCCATCCCATCGAGCCAAACTTCCCAACCCACACCGGCACAACCCATTGATGGGTTTTCCCAGTTGTCTTCAACGAACCGAATATCATGTTCTAAAGGATCGATCCCTAAGGCACGTAAACTATCCAAATAAAGTTCTTGGATGTTATCTGGTGAAGGTTTCATGATCACTTGGAATTGATGGTGTTGATACAAACGGTTAGGATTTTCACCATAGCGACCGTCAGCTGGGCGACGTGAAGGTTCAACATAGGCAACGTTCCAAGGTTCTGGTCCGATCGCACGTAAGAAAGTATAAGGACTCATCGTGCCAGCCCCTTTTTCTGTATCATAGGATTGCATTAACATACAGCCTTGCTTTGCCCAAAACTGTTGTAATGTCAAAATAATATCTTGCATTGACAATTTATCTGCCATCTTTTTGCCTCCAAAGATTTATTTTCGAATCAGCCAAATAACGCACAAAAAAGTCCCTATGTAGCGCCTTTGGCCACATAGGGACGATTTTCGAAAATCGCGGTTCCACCCTACTTCTAGTATAACTAGCAGCTTAATTCGTTAAGACTCCAAAAGTGCCAATCATGTCTCAATAGATATCTGCTTTCACCATCCCAGACTCGCTAACTCTACCCTTAGACCGATCCTCTTTTATCAACGTCTCATTATTGATATTTTTAGGATAGTTTAACCGCGTTTTTTTGTCAAGTCATATTTAGTTGTAAAATCACTTATTATCCTTAAAAAATTGATCCCATGACGCCATTTGATCGAGAAATTTTTTGGCTGGTACGTAAATTCCAACTTGATGTTCATAGATCTCATCTAAAGTTCTTCTTAAATTAGCTTTAGTTTGATCTTTGACCTTGATCGAATTTAAACGCTCCATATCTACAACTGATAGTAAGCGCAAATAATAGACTGTCCGTTGGTCTAAATGCAACCGATGCGGGTCCAAATGCCAATGTGCCTGACACAATAAGCCCCCATAACTTTCTGAATAATCAAAAGCACGGGTAGTATTTTGACAAATCACACAGCTTTCAAGTTGCGGTCTCACCCCGAAACTAGCAAGTAACTGGATCTCGATGATATTGGTGATGATCGCAGGATCAAAACCATCATCGATCAACTCAAGTGCTTTTTTAACTCTTAAAAACCAGCCTAAATTCACAAGATCTTCCGTCGTTAAAGCACGTTCTATCAAACTTAAGATATACGAAGCATAAGCATTCAACTCGATATCTTGCGTGATCTGTTGATATTGGCTGATGTCACGGGTCGTCGTAATAAATGATAAGCCCTCATCACTGATACTTCCAAGATAGGTCCCATGAGTAAAGGGTAAGATCGCTGCCCCTAATTTAAAGCCCCGCTTGCGGACCCCACGGACAAAAAAAGTTTTAAAGCCATATTTGTCAGTCAAAATTTTGACTAGCATATCGCGTTCTTTATAGTCTTTACGTGAGACTACGATCCCTAAAAACTCTACACCTTGTTGTAGCACCATCTTTTTACCCCCAAAAATCTCAAAAAAGAGGAGAATTTTCCCCTCTTTTCCTTAATTAATAATCATCTTGCCGGTAACCAAACGCTTTTAGATCGACTTGACGGTCTTTCCAGTTAGGCTGAACTTTGACCCAAAGCTCTAAAAAGACTTTATCACCTAACATAAATTCGATCTCTTTACGTGCTCTTGTTCCGATCTCTTTTAGCATCTTACCACCTTTACCGATGATAATTCCCTTTTGACTAGAACGTTCGACCACGATAGTTGCTTGGATCAAAACTTTTTCATCATCTTCTCGTTTGATCCGATCAACAACGACGGCAACGGAATGTGGAACTTCTTCGCGTGTCAATTGTAAAACTTTTTCGCGGATCAATTCGCTGACGATAAAACGTTCGGGATGATCAGTAACTTGATCTTCTGGATAGTATTGCGGACCTTCCGGTAGATCTTCAACTAGATCGTGGACTAATTCAGCACAATTATTACCATTCAAAGCCGAGATCGGAAAGACATCTTTGTAGTCTAAAGTATCTCGGTAATCATCCATCACTTCTAATAAATGATCTGGGTGGATCTTATCGATCTTGTTGATCACTAAATAGATAGGTTTTTTGACATTTTTTAGTCGCTCAATGATAAAATCATCGCCTCGACCTCGCTTTTGTTCGGCATTGACCATAAAGATCACTGCATCGACTTCATTAAGCGTTGAAAGTGCCGATTTGACCATAAAATCGCCTAAACGACTATGTGGTTTATGGATTCCTGGTGTATCGATAAACACGATCTGCGCGTTGTCAGTGGTATATACCCCTTGGATCTTATTGCGTGTTGTTTGAGCCTTATCGCTCATGATCGCGATCTTTTGTCCGACCACATTGTTTAAAAAAGTCGATTTGCCAACGTTAGGTCGCCCTACGATCGCAATAAAACCTGAATGAAATTTTTCTTCCAAAATATACACTTCCCTAATCAATATCAGTTAAATAATTGCCAAATATGTGGACCAAAGACCAAGGTTGCTGTGATCAAAGAAAAGATCGCTGCTAGTAATACCGCTGCAGCCGCCATATCTTTAGCTTTTTTGGCAAGTGGATGTCGTTTATAGTTTGTAGCTAGATCAACGACATTTTCGATGGCAGAATTCCAGACTTCACTGGAGATCACCAAAAAGATACTCAAAAATAGCCAGAGCCACTCACTGATAGTCACATTAAAAATGAGTCCCATAATCACGACCAAAGTTATCGCACTCACATGAAACCGCAGATTGCGCTCTTCTTTATAAGCCGTTTTCAAGCCAACGAGCGCATAACGCAAGGACTGGAAAAAATGGCGATTTTTCCAGCTGTTGACCGGCTGTTTTTGTTCTTTATCGTTTAAGTCCATACGCCTCGAGAATTTCTCTTTGCAAACCAAACATTTCCTTTTCGTCTTCAGCTTGCATGTGGTCGTAGCCATTGAGATGTAAAAAACCATGAACAACTAAAAAGCCCAATTCTCTTTCCTGCGAATGTCCTAAATACTCCGCTTGTTCTTTGACCTTATCGATCGAAACCATGATATCTCCGATATTTTTAGGGATCTCAAACTCAGCTTCGTCTGGTAAAATGATCGGGATCTCATTTGGATCTTCCTCTTCGATCGCAAAACTGATCACATCAGTTGGCTTATCGACACCACGATATTCTTTGTTGATACGATGGATTTCAGCATTATCCATCAAAGTGACTGACATTTCAGTATTTGAGGGTAACTTGAGATAATCACCCGCAAAGTCCAAGATCTCGCAAATGAGTGTCTTCCACTCACTTGAAACTTGCTCAGTATTATCATAAACTTCCAGATCCATTTTTATTCCTCATTTTCCATTGAATTATAGTTATCGTATGCACGAATGATCTCAGATACGACTGGATGGCGCACAACATCGACAGCATCAAATTTTACAAAGCCGATATGTGGTGAGCCCTTCAAGATCTTCTCCGCGTCGACCAAACCGCTTTGACTGTGTCCTTTAGGTAGATCGATCTGTGATCTATCACCATTGATGATCATTTTAGAACCAAAGCCAAGGCGGGTCAAAAACATCTTCATCTGTGCTCGCGTCGTATTTTGCGCTTCATCCAAGATAACAAAAGCATTATCTAATGTGCGGCCACGCATATAAGCTAAAGGTGCGATCTCGATCACACCGCGTTCGATCAAGCGTTCCGTGTGTTCTGCTCCTAAGATCGAATTTAGCGCATCATAGATCGGACGTAAATACGGATCGACTTTTTCTTTAAGATCTCCCGGTAAAAAGCCCAATGATTCGCCGGCTTCGACTGCCGGACGCGTCAAGATCAGCCGTTCGACTTCATGGCGCTTTAAAGCAGCAACAGCCATTACGACGGCTAAATAAGTCTTACCTGTTCCGGCAGGTCCGATCCCAAACACAAGATCTTTATGCTTGATCTCTTGCACATATTGGCGTTGCCCATAACTTTTGACCCGGATCGAACGTCCCCGGCGGTCTTTTAATAATTCTTCAGTATAGAGATCTTTAAAATACTCTAATGTCCCACGCTGTGCCATCTTCATCGCTGACACAACATCTGCACTGCTTATAGTGATTTTTTTACGCAAAAGTCCCGTCAACTCACTCAATATCTGATAGACTAAAGTAACGTTTTCTTCAGTACCAGTGATCTTTATCGTACCACCAAAAGGCTTTAATACCACATCTTGGCCTTCTTCGATCAATTTAAAATGGCTGTCATTGATGCCTGACAGCGAAATTTGCAATTGAGAATCGTTGAGAACGAAACTTTTTTCGACTAATTGTTCTGCGCTCAATCGCCCATCTCCCTTATCATACTTTATAATCCCAATTATACTGATTATCAATTCGATAATCAAATTCAAAGTAAACTTGAACAAATAAGAAAAAAGCCGAGATCTAACATCTCGACTCTTTGCTTATTTATTAAGCAATGACATTACGGTAGAGTTGACTAATTTACCATCAGCTTTACCCTTTAACTTAGGCATCACTGCCCCCATTACTTTACCGAAGTCAGCTTTTGATGTTGCTCCAACCTGATTGATCGTTTCTTCAACAACGGCCTTTACTTCATCTGCACTGAGTTGTTTTGGCAAGTAACCTTCAACAACTTTGATCTCTTCTTCGAGTTTTTGGACAGCTTCATCACGCCCAGCAGCTTTGAATTCTTCTAAAGAATCCTTGCGTTGCTTCAACTCACGAGATAACACGCTCACTTCTTCATCAGGAGTCAAGTCGTGTCCAACGTTGATTTGTTCATTTGTAACTGCAGCTTTGAGCATTCGAACAGTTGCCAAACGGCCTTTATCCTTAGCCTTCATTGCAGCTACCATATCTTTTTGTAATGAATCTAATAAACTCATCACATAGCCTCCTCTAGAAACTAGAAACGACGCTTATTTTTGCGCTTTCTTGCTGCTTCGGATTTTTTCTTACGTTTTACACTTGGCTTCTCGTAGAATTCACGTTTCCGATATTCTTGCAAAGTACCTGTTTTTGAAACGGAACGTTTGAAGCGACGAAGAGCGTCATCAAGAGATTCGTTTTTACGAACGACTGTCTTTGACATGGTTGTTTCCCTCCCTCCGAGCTTAAATGTAACCGTCTTAATTGTACAAACCTCAACAGTTCCTTTCTATTATAAACTAAATTAAAAGTTAGAGTCAACATAACTTTATAAACTTTTACATAATTAGTGTTCATTTGTAGTTTGCGTGGCGAAAAGTTGAAGTTTTACAGTATTTTTTACCCTAGCCATTTTTCTTGGAATCGCCCGTTAGATAAGCTATAATTTTCATAGAATAAGTCGTTTTTTAACACTTTATCATAATTATGGGAGGCAATTTTATGTCAAATGAATTACATGTCTATGCGATCTCAGATTCACTTGGGGAGACTGCCTATGCGATCGCCGAAGCTGCTAGTGTCCAATTTCCTAATGCGGATTTCAAGATCCAACGTTACCCATTGATCAAGACCATTTCTTTGGTACAAGGGATCTTGAACAAGGCAAAACGCGAAGCTGCTATCATCGTGCATACTTTTGTCGATCCGGAACTATCGACTTTTGTAAATAATTACTGCCAAGAAAATGGCCTATCCGTGATCGATGCTTTAAGTGATGTTATCCAAAAATTCTCACAAAAAGCGGGTGAAAAACCATTACAAAAAGCAGGGATCAATCACAATACTGATAAAGAATATTTCAACCGGATCGAAGCCCTTGAATTTGCCGTTACCTATGATGATGGTAAAGACCCAGCTGGCTTTTTAAAGGCTGATCTAGTCTTACTAGGGATCTCTCGGACATCGAAGACCCCGTTGTCACTTTTCCTAGCTAATCGGGGCTATAAAGTGGCTAATCTACCGCTTGTTCCTAAAGCACAGATCCCAGAAGAGATCTATAAAGTTGATCCTAACAAGATCTTTGGGTTGACCAACGACCCTGAGATCTTAAATGAGATCCGCCGTGAACGGATGATCTCTTATGGTCTTGATCCCGATACACACTACTCAAACATCGACAACATCGAAAGCGAATTGAATTTTGCTAACGAACTTTACAAAAAGCTAGGTTGTCCTGTGATCAACGTTGCACATAAGTCGATCGAAGAGACTGCAACGATCATCACTGAAAGTTTGGATAATAACGCTCAAAGATAAACAAAAAACTAAGATCTGTAAATTGAAACGCTCAATTTAGATCTTAGTTTTTTTGTGTCTATTTTTTCCCTTTATTTTGGTAGATCTTATCAAGTAGCTCAGGGTCAAATTCACCTGCACGTAGCATTGCGATCTCGTACCCATATGGAGCATAACGATCTTTTTTATCTGGTCCTACATATGGTGTTTCCAAGATCTTCGGTAATGAAGCTAATTCATCAAGTTTAGCGATCTTTTCTAAACTTTCAAATCCGATCGTACCAAAGCCCAGATTAGCATGCCGATCTTTATGGCTTCCTTGAGGGTTCAAGGAGTCATTTAAATGGATCACTTTTAGCCGGTCTAAACCAATGATCTTATCAAATTCTGTTAAAACACCAGAAAGATCATCTTTGATCGCATAGCCTGCATCATTTGCATGGCAAGTATCCAAAGTAACAGATAGCTTGTCATTATACTTCACCAAATCAATGATCTGAGCTAATTCTTCAAAACTCCGCCCAACTTCTGTTCCTTTGCCTGCCATCGTCTCCAAGGCGATCTGAAGCTTTTGATCAGGTTGGATGACTTCGTTTAAGCCCTTAGCAATACTTGCGATCCCGGCCTTTGCTCCCGCACCGACATGTGCTCCAGGATGAAGTGTCATCTGAGTTGCCCCTAAAGCCTCAGCTCGCTCAACTTCAGCCCGTAAAAAATCAACTGCAAAACCAAAATTTTCCGGTTTTTTAGTATTACCTAGATTAATGATATAAGGAGCATGGACAACGATCTGGCTTAAGCCGTGTTCTGCCATATACGCCTGGCCAGCTTCGATATTTAGCTCAGCGATCGGTTTACGCCGCGTATTTTGGGGCGCACCTGTATAGATCATAAAGGTCGAAGCCTCATAACTATTTGCCTCTTTTGCTGCTCCTAACAACATTTCTTTTCCCTTCATGCCGACATGTGAACCAATTAGCATTTTTTCACCTCATTTTTAAAGATAAAATAGTCGATAAGTTAGTGGATTGATACAACGTAAATATAGATCAACTTTACTTTTTTGACGTAAATATGGATTTTTAGCAAAATCTGGGAACCAGATCTTTTTTTGCTGCCAGATCTGATCTAGGAGTTGACGCTTTAGTTGTTTATCTTTTAATTTAACGACTTTGCGTAATAAAACATTTCCTAATAAGTTTCGCACAAACCGATACTCTAATTCAAGATAATAGGTCTCAAAGAGCCCTTTTGTTCGATAAAAATCGATGATATCTTGATAGATCCATAATATCTCAGCGATCCGCGTCGTCTCACTATATGAGATCGAAGTTTGGCGTTGCACGTAATAAACTTCACACTCGCGATCAACGGCAACATCTGTGATATCCGTTAAATAAGTCACTAATTTAAAGAAAAAATCTTGATCTTCATAGAGTTTTCCCTTGGGAAATTTAACATCTGTGTCTAACAGCCACGTCCGTAAATATAACTTATTCCAAGCGACCACACGTCCACGGATCATATAATCTTTGAGTGAGACATATTTAGGTGCTTGATCTTTTATTTTTTTATTCGGATACTCCCAATAAAAATCACACTCAACGATCTTCTTGTTGCCTTCATTTGTCAAGGCATACATATTTGTCAAAGCATTAGGTGCAAGATGATCATCCGAATCTAAAAACATGACATATTGTCCAGTCGCATATTGCATCCCAAAATTACGCGCATCTGACAGCCCACCATTTGGCTTGGTATAACTTTTGATGAGCAATGGGTATTGGTCAGCATAACTTTCACAAAGTTCAGCCGAACTATCAGTACTCCCGTCATTTACTAAAATGACTTCAAAGTCCGTGAAAGTTTGCTTGACTAAACTTGAGATACATTTTGATAGATAAGCTTCAACATTATAGACTGGAACGATCACACTGATCTTTGTCATTTACTTTTCCCCCATAACTTCTTGCTCCGGCGTTCAAGTGCCCACCAAACACGCCACAAAAAATTGATCCGCATCCCCCATTTTTTACCAAAACGTCGATTGATCCGACGCATTTTTTCGATATGACGTAAATTGGTCGGTGTTTGCCATAACGCACTGTAGTGATGGATGCTGATCGTCTCGGGACTGAGTTTTATCTGTCCTGTTAAAAAATCCATTGGTGCAAAGTAATTTGTCGGGTAGATCGTCACATCGCCCAACTTCTGTAGTTTATCTTGGCGTTTAAAGCCGAGCTTTTCCAACAATTGTGTTGTATAAACTGGGATCGCGACCGTATTTAACGATCCATCGGCTTGGATAAATTTCAAGTCATTATACATATCGCGCAACTGCTTTAATAGTGGGTGATTTTTTTTAGCTCCAAACCCTAAGCCTGGTGCAACTTCAGCTCCACTTTCATTTTCTTCGATCGCAAAAAAAGCATCATTTTCTAAAATATGATCTAACGTTTGAAGTAATTCAACATCAGTATCCAAATAGATCCCACCATAGCGGTAAACAACATCAAATCCTAAATAATCAGAGATAAAACTCCACTTACCAGCTTTTGCAGCTTGCGCAGTATAAGCTACTTGCTCAATATCGTAATTTTCTTCATTCCACTCGATGATCTCATAATCAGGACAAAGTTTTTTCCAACCTTCAATATACTGACGATACTGTTTAGGCATTTCATTTTGACCAAACCAACAATAATGGATTATCTTAGGGATCATTTTGTCACCTCATGTTCTAATTTTGTCACAGCTTCTTGCAAATAAGCCCCTAACCGCATCTTATGAGCTACTTTAGCTACATTTTGACACATTTGGTGATACATCTCTGGTGTCAATTCATTTAACATTTCATCTAATTGCGCTAAGTTCTCGACGGTTAGTCCCACTTGATTTTTCACAATAAAATCAGCCAAGGCCGCTTCTTTCCAGATGATGACTGGAAGACCCGAGCTCAAATACAGTGAAGTCTTATGAGGGTCATTATATTTTAGGTAATTTCCAAAACTACCATCACAGCGTTCGATACTTGTGCCGTCCCAAACTAAACCAAAATTTTGCGTTAATTTTGCTGGCAATTCATCTGGCGGAAACGAACCATAGTAGGTGATATTTTTAGGATAAGTGGTGGCTTTATTAGGACCATACAAGGCTAACGGGCTACTTAGTTCCAACTTTTGTAAAAAATCGGCTTTTTGTAGATTACCCGCATAACAAATGCTTTTCTCATAAGGACGGTCAGTCGTCAATTTAACTGGATTAGCATAATCAAAGATCTCTAATACAGTCATTGGCTTTATGACCCCATTTTCTTTGAGCCAAGCTTTCATTTTCTCATTATGTACGATCAAACCATCACTTTGATTTAAAAATGCGATCTCTTTTTTGCGATACGCCACATCACCAGCATAAGCGCGTAAAGATTCGATATCATGGATCAAATACAATAGCTTGGCTTGCGTAAAGCGACGCACATTTTTCACGATCACCTGATCAGTACGTTGATCAAAAGACGGATATTGAAAAACCACTGTCTGCGCTTCTAACTTTTTGATCTGCCGCGGAATATCCCAAAAACTCTGCTTATAACTCATAAGCTTAGCTTTTCTAGCCCCAGAAAAATAAAAATTCAGTTTTTTAAAACCCGCAGTGGCCAAAAAATCCTCAGCATCAACTTTAGCTTTTGGACCAGCTTCATTTTGGCCCTTATCATACATCGAGATTACATATTTTTCCATTGACCGGTTTTCCTTTCTATGGATTGGGTTCGTAGAAATGCCCCATGATATGCACATTTTCTGCAATACTTACAAAAGCATGCGGATCAGACTCTGTCATTGCTTGACGTAATTCTGGTTGTTCATAGCGCGAGATCACTGTAAACAAGATCGTCTTACTATCATGCTTATATGCCCCTTCAGCACCATGAACGATCGTGATCCCACGTTGCATGTGATTTTGAATACAATCGATCACACTCTTTGGTTTATTGGTTACGATCATTACTTGCATTTTTTGTTGGCGCGTATAGACCATATCCATGACCCGTGCATTGACAAAGATCCCTAATGCAGAATAAAAAGCATACGGCCAGCCATAGACTGCCCCCGCAGCTAAAACGATAAAAGCGTTGAAAATAATGTTGATCGTTCCGACACTTTTACCCGTGTATTTTCTGATCGTCAAACCTAAAATATCCAAGCCACCAGTGGAGATCCCATTTTTCAAAGCCAAGCCAGTTCCAAAACCGTTGATCGCAGCACCAAAAAGGGCACAAATTATCGGGTCGTGTGTCAGCGTTATCGGTTGAAGTGACTTGATCATAAGTGATGAGCAAAAGACCGCTAAAACCGTGAAAAATGTAAAGCGACGCCCGATCTGAAACCATGCCAAGATAAAAAGTGGCACGTTTAAGATAAAAATCAGTAACGCGGTCGAAAGAGGCACCGGCAAGTTAGCTGTTAAAGTGGCGATCAGCTGAGCTAGCCCCGTGATCCCTGAAGAGTAAATATGCCCGGGCTCCCAAAAAAAGTTCATCGCGATCGAAACTAAAACACCGTAAATAAATGCTGTCGAAGCCTTAGCGATATAAGCATGGCGTTTCCAAATCTTTTGTAGTTCATCCATTGTAATTAAATCCTTTCAAGCACAAAAGTTATCTCAGCTATACAAGAAACAGATCCGCATTTTTCTTTAAAAATTTCAAATAACTTTACCTTGAAATAATACACCGCTGTTTTTGCTTGTAAACTATTCTCTAAATAATGATACCGCACTTTGGCTCCAGAACAAACCACTTTATGTAAAAAATAGCCTGCCTAAGTAAATACTTAAACAAGCTATCAAATAATAAATTAAGCCTTATCTTCTGGAATTTCAGTCGTTAGATAAAGTTCATCTAATTGTTTATCTGCCACTGGACTTGGAGCATGGGTCAACGGTTCAGAAGCCTTGGAATTCTTAGGAAAGGCGATCACTTCACGAATGTTATCTTTACCAGCTAATAACATTGCAAAACGATCTAATCCAAGTGCTAAGCCACCGTGTGGAGGAAAACCAAAGTCTAAAGCATCCATGAACCAACCAAATTGTTCTTTAGCACTTTCTTTTGTAAAGCCTAAAGCCTTGAACATTGCCTCTTGCACACTACGTTGGTGGATACGGATCGAACCACCACCTAATTCATAACCATTCAACACGATATCGTAGCTTTGTGCGTGACATTTATGTGGATCAGTAGCTAATAGCTCAAGATCTTCTTCATTTGGCATCGTGAATGGATGGTGTGCAGCAATATAACGTTCGAATTCTTCACTGTATTCAAATAATGGCCAATCAACGACCCAAACAAAGGCAAATTGTGACTTGTCGATCATGTCTAACTCTTTAGCAATAGCTACTCGAAGATAACCAAGTGCATCAGCTACAACTTTTGGCTTATCAGCCACAAATAAGAGCATGTCACCTGCTTTAGCCCCACTAGCTGCTAAGATCTTATCCTCGCGTTCTTTAAAGAACTTAGCGATCGGACCAGTTAGACCTTCATCTGTAACTTTGAGCCAAGCTAACCCCTTAGCACCAAAGCGCTTGATGTACTCTTGTTTTTCATCGATGTGCTTACGTGAATACTTATCGGCCCCACCAGGAACGGTGATCGCTTTAACTTGTCCACCATTTTCTAATGTGCTATCAAAGACTTTGAAACCAGCTCCTGCAACCGCATCAGCCATGTTTGTCAATTCCATACCAAAACGCATGTCTGGTTTATCAGAACCAAAGCGATCCATTGCTTCATTCCATGTGATCCGCTTGATCGGTGTTTCTAATTCTACACCTAAAGCATCTTTCATTACAGCTTTTAATAAGCCTTCTGTCATCGTTTGGATCTCTTCAGCCGTCATAAATGACATTTCCATATCGATCTGGGTAAATTCTGGTTGCCGATCCCCCCGCAGATCTTCATCACGGAAGCAACGTGCGATCTGATAGTAACGATCTACACCAGCGCCCATCAATAATTGCTTGAATAATTGTGGTGATTGGGGCAAAGCATAGAAATGACCTGGATAAACGCGCGATGGGACCAAATAATCACGTGCCCCTTCTGGCGTTGAGCGTGTCAAATATGGTGTTTCGATATCTAAGAAATTATTTTCATCTAAGTAGCGGTGAACTGCTTGCGTGATCCGATTTCTGATCTTCAAAGCCTTTAACATTTCTGGACGGCGAAGATCTAAATAACGGTATTGTAAACGTAGATCATCTGAAGCATTGATATCGTTAGAAATATCAAATGGTGTTGTCTTAGCTTCGTTTAAAACAGTGATCTTAGAAACTTCAACTTCGATCTGACCAGTCTTCATATTAGGGTTAGCGTTAGCACGTTTAACGACTTTTCCTTCAACTTCGATCACATATTCACTCCGAATATTTTCAGCGATCTCAAGTGCTTTAGCTCCGAATTCTTGACTAAAGACAAGTTGGACGATCCCCTCACGATCCCGAAGATCAACGAAGATCAAGTTACCAAGATCACGGCGCTTTTGGACCCAACCCTTTAAAACTACTTCTTGTCCTAAATATTTTTCATCAACTAAACCTGCATAAGTTGTACGTTCCATGTCTATCCTTCTTTCTTAAGCTAGTAGACCAGCAAAGTTAGCGTAGATGTCTGCTAACGAAACGCTGATCTCTTCGCCAGTTTCCATATTCTTTAAGTTAGCTTGTTGTTTTGCTAATTCAGTTTCCCCTAAAGTCAAAGTATATTTTGCATTCAAGCGACTAGCTGTTTTAAATTGTCCCTTAGGTTTACGCTCAAGGTAATCGCGATCAGCACTAAAGCCCTGGTGCCGTAAACTTTGGACCAATTTTAATGTTTCAGCATTGACACTTTGACCGATCCCAACAACATAAACATCAAGGGGATCTTCAAGTTGTAAGCCATTTTCAGTTGCATCTAAAACTAATAACAAGCGTTCGACCCCTAGGCCAAAACCGATCCCTGGTGTTTCAGGACCACCAAGTTGTTCAACTAAGCCATTATAACGTCCTCCAGCACACACAGTCGTCCACTTACCACCAAAGGCACTCGAATCGCTCATGATCTCAAAGATCGTATGGTTGTAGTAATCTAAACCACGCACCATATTAGGATCGACTTCATATTTGATCCCTAGATCATCTAAGAGTTCCTTTAACGTCTCAAAATGTTTTGTTGCCGCAGGTGTTAAGTAATCCAAGATCGATGGAGCATCAGCTACGATCGCTTGGTCTTTTTTATCTTTACTATCCAAGACCCGCAACGGATTTTTGTGTAGCCGTTCTTTTGAATCATCTGAAAGTTGATCGGCAAATGGTTCTAAATAGTCGATCAAAGCTTGGCGGTAAGCCTGACGTGATTCATTGTCGCCTAAAGTATTCAAAGCTAACTTCAAGCTATCTAACCCAAAACTTTCCAAAAGATCGATAGCCATTGCGATCACTTCAACATCTAAGGCCGGACTGTCAACGCCAAATGCTTCGACCCCGATCTGATGAAATTCGCGTAAGCGTCCAGATTGTGGACGTTCGTAACGAAACATCGGTCCCATATAATAAGTTTTGACGGGTTTTTGTAACTCAGGACCGTATAATTTATTTTCAACAAAGCTACGTACCACCCCAGCAGTTCCTTCTGGACGCAAAGTGATATGCCGTTCACCCTTGTCATAAAAATCATACATTTCTTTGGTTACAATGTCGGATGTTTCCCCCGAAGTACGGGAAAAAACTTCGAAGCTTTCAAAGATCGGAGTCCGCATTTCATGGTAACGATATTTTTTAAATAATTCACGAGCTTTAGCTTCAACATATTGCCATTTTGCTGATTCAGCTGGCAAAATATCGGCTGTGCCCTTCGGACGTTGATATTTCATGGATTTCCTCCTAAAAATGTTCCGGTAATAAAAAAGGCCCTTGTTGAAACAAATTCAACAAGGGCGCAAACAGCACGGTACCACCTTAATTTATTACTTTAGGATAACGCACCTATCGCGGCATACTCTCATATGCACCTCAAGAGTCGTCTTTCACTTAAGCCTGAGCGACGGATTTCCAGCAACCTCCGCTCTCTGGACGCCAAACTTAAATTACTCATCTCTTTAAACCGGTCTGATATTATATTATTCAGCATAATATCAACTAGCTTCAAAGTCAAGCCTATTTTAGTTTTTATTAGCTACTGCGACCCCTAGCAAGAAAAATACCAAAAGAAGCCACCAAAATTTTAGTAATAAACCTAAGAAGGCTAATACGATCACACCTAAAAATACAAAGGCAAAGAGCGCTATACATCCCTTAAAAACACCATCAGTGACTTTAAAGAGCAACCATAGCACAAGTAATAATACGAGAAACTTTAGCATTAATTCAAACTATCCAAAAATTCTAAAGCTTTAGCATAATTTGGTTCATTTGATTGTTCTGCCAATAATTCTTGATAGAGAACTGTACCTTTAGTATCAACGATCCAAACGCTACGTGCATCGATTCCCTTTTCTTCAACATATAATCCCATAGCTTTACCAAATTCAGCCGTGGCATCCGATAAAAGTTCAAGTTTAGCAACACCTTCAGCAGCACACCAATTCTTTTGTTGCTCTAATGTATTGGTCGAGATCGTATAAAAATTAATATTATTATATTTATCTACTTCTTGATTGAAGCGTTTTGTCGAGAGACTGCAAACGCGGGTATCGATATCAGGCACGACACTGATCAAACTTACCTTAGTAAAAAGTTGTGTCCCAGTTTTAACGGTATCAGCTGCGTCTTTTACAGTAAACGCTGGCAATTTTTCACCGACTTTTACGGGAGTTCCATTCGTTTTTGTTGCAACACCGTGAAAAAGAATTTCCATTTTAAAATCCCTCCAACATTTAAATTACTTTTATTTAATCACACTGGCGCTAGAAAGCAAATTTTTTGCTTTGACCCAAATCACAATAATTACATCTAATTTTATTACAGTTTCTATACAAAAAGACCATCTGATAAAATCACCAGATGGTCTTCATATCTTCCTCTGTAAAGGAAAATAGCTTCTAACCCTTGCTAAATCAGGTATTTTTAAGGAGAGTACAGGATTTGAACCTGCGCGCCGGTATTAGCCGGTTCGCCGGATTTCGAGTCCGGTGCATTACCACTCTGCCAACTCTCCATAACAAGGAATATTATAGCAACTTCATTTTTAAATTGCAACAACATTTAAAAAAATATATACTTAAAATTCTCTAATTTCACCAAATATATTTAGATCCCACTAGCTTTCTCTGGTGTGGCTAAGTACGCTTTAGTCCTCAGTACCATCTAGCGTACCTCTTGAAAGTGCAAACAAAAAAGCATCATTACTGATGCTTGAAAATTATCATTTTAACCTACTACTTGCAATGTTGCCTGTAAATATTGCCCGATATAACCATCATTATTGAAGTTTTCTTCAAGTTCATCCAACGAGACCAGCTCACTTTTAGTGAAATCATCTGGTAACTGCTCCAACAAGTTTTTATGTACATGCTCGATATGGTGGCGCGTGATCTTGATAAATTCTGAATAAAATAAAAGATTGACCTTATAATCAGGCTTTGATAGCCCTGTATTGGGAAAATGATACGTTACATTAAAACGCGTAAATTTCCCCTCATGAAATCTCACTTCGGGCCGTTCGACACGATCCTTGATATCGATCTTAGCTTTCACACACGGTAAAGTTGGTTGCTTTAACGTAAAATATTGTGGATACCTGATATGAACTAAATAAATATCTTTTCGA
>NZ_BCVJ01000006.1 GCF_001591685.1 Ligilactobacillus murinus DSM 20452 = NBRC 14221
ATTACTTTGGCGGAGAGTTTTTGCATTGTGCAATGGATTTCTCGGCTCATCTAGTGGTCAGCGTATCTTGATTTTAGTATAATTAGAATATGAGAGAGTGCTCGTTGATCAAAGAAGAGCTTAAAGTTGAGGGGCGTTTATATTGCGATAAAGATAAATTTGGAAAGGAAAAAGAAAATGTCGGCAGAAAAGATCGTGATCGTGGGAGCAAACCACGCTGGTTTAGCAGTGGCTAGGAATTTGATAGATAGCGGAAAAGAATTTGAGATCACAATGATCGATAAGAGTGATGATCTAGGATATCTCAGCTGTGGTACACCGTTATTATTAGGCAATGAAGTCAATTCATATCGAAATTTTTTCTACATTAAAAATGATGAGTTACGTAAGCAGATCGCAGCGCTACACACTAAAGCGCAAGTCGAATCGATCGATTTTAGAAATAAAAAAGTGATCTTTAGGGATAAACAAGGGTTACAGGGAGTTAAGTATGATAAGCTAGTTTTAGCAACAGGAGCGTCACAAGTTAGTTTAGAGATCAGTGGTAATGACTTACGTGGGATCCATCGGATCAAGAACTTAAATGAAGCCCTTGAAGTAAATCAACGTTTGGATCTAAACAGTGTAAAAAATGTTGCGATCATTGGTGGTGGCTATATGGGGATCGAAGTAGCTGAAGCGATCCAAAAACGTGGTAAGCATGTAACGATCTATGATGCTAATCCGCAATTGATGTCAGCCCATTATGATGAGCAATTTGGGCATTTGGTAGAAGAGCGTTTGCGTGAAAAAGGGATCGACCTTTGTTTGGCAGAAGAAGTTCAAAGTTATGTCGGTAAAGCTGGTAAGATCGCTCAGATCATTACTGATCGAGGCAAATATTTGACAGATATGGTCATTTTAACGATGGGCTTTTTACCAAATACGTCACTGGGACGATTTCATTTAGAGTTATACACTAACGGAGCCTATATCGTAAATGAATATCAACAAACGTCAGACCCTGATGTTTATGCAGTTGGTGATTGTTCAACATCATATTCAAATATTTTAAAAGAATTAGTCGTTAACTTTTCTGTCTCAGATGCGATGCGTGGAGCCTATGTGGCTGCTAAAAATATCGCAGGTGAGACTATTTCATCTAATGGAACGCAGACGTCAAATGCAGTCCAAGTTTTTGGCTTAAATTTATTTTCGACGGGAATAACCGTTACCCAGGCTGAACGGTACAATATTCCATGCGAGTATGTTGATTATGAGACTTGGCAAAGACCAAAGTTCATGCTTAAAAACGATCGAGTAAAGTTGCGTTTGGTGTATCATAAGCAGACACATCGTCTCTTAGGAGCTCAGATCGCAACTAAGTCAGATCAAGCGGGTACGTTGCATATGCTTTCATTAGCGATCCAAAAAGAAGTTACGATAGATGACTTGAAGGTCTCTGATTTCTTCTTTTATCCGTATTTCAATCAACCAGAAAACTTTGTGCTCGAAGCGATACGTAAAATGAAAAAAGAAAGTGGTGGAAGTGATGACTGAGCAAAAAACGACAGAATTTTTAGCTGCTTTAGATGATTTTGTAGCTGATGTAACAGATCAAACCAAAGCATTAAGATTCTACACTTGTTTAGGAAATGTCGAACTATATGTTCTTTTGGAATATGGTTATCCTAAAGTAAAGATAAATGGTGATAAAAAAGAGCTTTTAGTCTATACTTCAGAACCAACTGAGCAATTGAACGCAGCTGGTTTAAGTACAGTTGCCTTAGGTCTAGATCGTTTAGCGCAAGAGTTAAAAAATTCAGCTGCGAGTGGCTTATTAGTTGATGAAGCGACCCGCAATGTAAGTATTCCAGCGGACAACGTTTTTTATGTTCAAAATTTGCGGAAAAAGGCGGCTGATTTTAAGCTAAAAACGATGCCGGAACAATTGACGCTGACGCTAGAAAATGAGATCAGACGGATCGTAAAAACGATCCCAGATATCACTAGTGCTTGGCTTTTAGGGATCTTATTACCCGACAAAAATGACTACCAATATATGGTCGCTTTGGAATACGCTTTGACTGCAACTAATGAAGTCAAACAAGCAACTATAAAACAAATTGCTGAAAATGTCACGCCTTTATTAGCGGATGGACAAGAGATCTTTATCGGTACGACAGAAGAATTAGCCGGGAAAAAGGCTAAACAAGAATTTACCCCATTTTATATCAAGTTGAATTTTTAGTGAGGTGTTTAGTTACAGATGAAAAAAGTTTTAAAGTATTGTTTGATCGTCGTTTTGTTGGTGGTCGGCTTAGCTTTGATCTTTAACCAACAGATCAAAAATGCACTAGTCAGTCATATGACCACGTCGGCAGTCAGCACGACTGTCGTTAAGCCACAGCAAAATTCAAAAAAGGCCAATTTTGACTTTAAAAAAATCAAGGCGGTCGATAATCAGATGGTCGTCAGTGCTGCTACGAGTGCCAAAAATGATGCGATCGGGAAAATCGCGATGCCAAGTGTTGGGTTAAAACTTCCGATCTTTGAGGGATTAAATAATGAAGATCTCGTACGAGGCGCTGGTACGATGAAGCAAGGCGAACAGATGGGAGCTGAAGGCAACTATGCCTTAGCTGGTCACCATATGAAAGACGCCAAATTACTTTTTGGTCCGCTAGCTGATGCCAAATTAGGCGATAAGATCTACGTTACAGATGAAAAAAAAGTCTATGTTTATACGACGACGCTCAAAACAGTCGTTAATAAAAGTGAAGTTCAATATATTTATGATGAACCAGGCAAAAAGATGATAACTTTGGTGACCTGTGCTTCAGGTGAAGATGGTGAAGTCGACCGAACGATCATCCAAGGTGAGTTGGCTGAAGTCTTAGATGCAACAAAGGAAAATCTTAAGTATTTCAACTAATTGACAGCAACTTACTTTACTGATAGAGTTATAATGATAAAGATCTAAGGAGTAAAAGAATGTCGAAGAAAAAAGTGGCACTTGCTTGCTCAGAATGTGGTTCACGAAACTATTCGATCACCGAAAATGTTAACCGCGCAGAACGCTTAGAAGTTAAAAAGTTTTGCAAGTACTGTGGCAAACATACGATCCATCGTGAGACCAAGTAGTTCATGGAGGCGTAATATAAGATGAAATTCATTAAAAGTGTTATCAAAACAATGAAGGATACGACTTGGTTGACAGCTAAGGAGACGAGACGTGATACGACCACAGTAGTAGTCATGTCGTTAGCATTTGCGGTCTTCTTTGGGTTAGTTGATTATGCGGCTCAAGCTGTGATCAATTTGTTAGTCTAATTTTTAAAAGGCTGGTATTACCGGTCTTTTTTTGTTACAATTAGTTAAGAACAGGGCCTTCGAACATATTCGGGGGTTTTTATTTTGCAGTTTAAATGATAAGCATAATTAAGGAGAAAAACATGGCAGAATCATTTGAAAAGAAATGGTATGTATTACACACATACGCAGGTTATGAAAATAAAGTCAAAACTAACCTGGAATCACGGGCACAATCAATGGGGATGGAAGACTACATTTTCCGCGTAGTCGTTCCAGAAGAAGAAAAAGTTGAAACAACTAAGACGGGTAAAGAAAAAGTTGAAACTTTAAAAACTTTCCCAGGTTATGTGTTGGTTGAAATGGTGATGACTGATCAATCATGGTACGTTGTACGTAATACACCAGGCGTGACCGGCTTTGTTGGTTCACATGGTGCTGGTAGTAAGCCAGCTCCATTGCTTGATGAAGAGATCGATCACATTTTGAACCAACTTCAAGGTAGTCAACATCAAACTGATTTTGATGCTGAAGTGGGCGATGCTGTGACGATCATCGATGGTGCGTTTGCAAGCATGGTCGGTAAGATCACTGAGATCGATGCTGAAAAGTCAAAAGTCAAAGTTATGATCGATATGTTTGGTCGTGAAACAATGGCTGAATTAAACTTTGACCAAGTTGAGCGTCTAGTTTAAGATCTAGGACTACAGTGTGATACTGTAGTCTTTTTTAAATGAGGTGAATGCGATATGCTTAAAGATGCTAATAAATTGGTCCAGACAACGGTTCTAGCGGCTAGCGGGTTAGCTTTGGGAGTGGCACTTGAGTGGTATAAATTAGCAGAACCGAGTAAAAAGCGCGAAGTGACACTCCAAAATCAGGTCCCAACATTATTTATTCATGGATACGCTGGGACTCGCTTGTCTTCGGGCTTGATGATCAAACGTTTTGAACACTACGGATGGGGGCAAAAAAGCACAGTGATCGTGGTGAAAGCTGACGGTCGTTTGAAGATCAAGGGTGACCCTAGTATCCCTGGTGGGTTTATCCAAGTATTATTTGATAAGAATCGGATGTCGATCATTCATCAGACTGACTGGTTATGGCGTTTGATGAGTTATTTGAAAAATAACTATGATATCGAAAAGATAAATATCATTGCGCATTCGATGGGAGGCGTGACCGTTTTGAACTTTTTGAGCAAGTTTGGGATCTCAGATCGTGTTCCCCATGTAGAAAAAGTCGTGACTTTAGGGGTGCCATTCAACGATACCGAAGTTGGCAAGGATGGTAAAGAGATTGAATATCGTCCCCTGACGCAGTATGGACCGCTTACGATGGCACCACTATTTAGTAAGATCAAAAAGCACCGCTATATCATCTCACCTGATACGAAATTTTTGAATATTGCTGGTGATCTGGAAAATGGGACGGCTTCAGATGGCTCAGTCTCGTTAGATTCGGTCTTGAGTTTACGCTATTTGTTGCCACGTCAAGTCTACAATGAAGTGATCGTGAAAGATAAAAAGGCATCACATTCACGGCTTCATGAAAATCGCCAAGTTGATAAGATGATCGGTCAATTTTTATTTGGTAAGCAAGCCTTGCAGGCATTTACGGATAAGTAGATCTCAGCTCAGAAAAAATTTCGGGCAAAATATTGTTTTTTGAAAAAAAGCGTGTTATATTGTATAAGTATGCTTTTAGCATATTGAAGTGGGAGGTCAAATATGCTGACCATCCGTACCACACACGGAATAAGGAGGAATGACCCGTGGCAAAAAACGTAATCAACGTTGTTAAATTACAAATTCCTGCTGGTAAAGCAACTCCAGCTCCACCTGTAGGTCCTGCTTTAGGTCAAGCAGGTATCAACATCATGGGATTCACAAAGGAATTCAATGCTCGTACAGCTGACCAAGCTGGTATGATCATCCCAGTTGTTATCAGTGTTTATGAAGATCGTTCATTTGACTTCATTACAAAGACACCGCCTGCTGCAGTTTTACTTAAGAAAGCTGCTGGTGTAGAAAAAGGCTCCGGCGAACCTAACACAAACAAAGTTGCTACAGTTACAAAAGCACAAGTTAAGGAAATCGCTGAATCAAAAATGCAAGATCTAAACGCTGCAGACGTAGAAGCTGCTATGCGCATGATTGAAGGTACTGCACGAAGCATGGGCTTTGTTGTAGAAGACTAATTTTCTACGGCCATGCTTCTCAGACGGACACTTCTGTGAAAGCAGATCTGTCAAGTGGGAGGTATATCCGATAGACCACATTTTGCAAGGAGGAACTCACTAATGGCTAAAAAGAAAAGCAAGAAATATTTAGAAGCTGCTAAAAAAGTCGAAGCAGACAAAGCTTACACAGCTAACGAAGCAGTTGCTTTGGTTAAAGAAATCGACTTTGCAAACTTCGACGCAACAGTTGAAGTTGCATTTAACTTAAACTTAGATACAAAACAAGCAGACCAACAATTACGTGGTGCTTTAGTTTTACCAAACGGTACAGGTAAAGAACAAACAGTTGTTGTCTTTGCTAAAGGTCCTAAAGCTCAAGAAGCTAAGGATGCAGGTGCAGACGTTGTCGGTGACGATGACTTAGTTGCACGTATCCAAGATGGCTGGTTGGACTTTGACGTTGCGATCGCAACACCAGACATGATGGCACAAGTTGGTCGTTTAGGTCGTGTACTTGGACCTAAAGGCTTAATGCCAAACCCTAAGACTGGTACAGTTACAATGGACGTTGCTAAAGCTGTTTCTGACGCTAAGAGCGGTCAAGTAACATACCGTACAGACCGTGACGGTAACGTACACGTGCCAGTTGGTAAAGTATCATTTGACGAAGCTGCTTTAGTTGGCAACTTCCAAGCGATCTACGATACAATTGCTAAATTACGTCCAGCTGCTGTTAAAGGAACATACATCAAGCATGTTTCCTTGGCATCAACATTTGGACCAAGTGTTACACTTGATACAAACTCATTATAAGAATAAGTTTGTCGCTTAAAAGCCATGGTCATTGACCATGGCTTTTTTGTAGCGATAAATATATAATTTATTTTGCAAAAGTACTTGACGTATATTTGATAGCATGATAATATACTAAAGGTCAATATATGATTCTACCTAAGACTCAGGTGGCGTTTGCCTTAATATCCTGCCGAGGAGTAATTGTTACGGTTATTCTCTCTGTGTCTTGGTGGACATGGAGCTTTTTTATTTTAAAAGAGTTTCGACACAATGACTAGGAGGTGAATCAATTGAGTAAAGAAATTATCGCTAAAAAAGCTGCGATCGTTGAAGAAGTTGTTGAAAAATTTGAAAAGGCAAGTTCTGTTGTCGTAGTTGACTACCGTGGTCTAACAGTTGAAGAAGTAACTAACTTACGTAAAGAATTACGTGAAGCTGGCGTTGAAATGCGTGTTATCAAGAACACATACTTGAAGCGTGCTGCTGATAAGGCTGGTTACGAAGGTCTTGATGAAACATTCTCAGGTCCTACAGCTGTTGCTTTTGCTGATGAAGATGTTACAGCTCCTGCTCGTATCTTATCTAAATTCGCAGAAGATCATGAAGCTTTGGAAATCAAGGGTGGTATGATCGAAGGCAAGGTCGTTTCCTTGGAAGAGATCCACGCTCTTGCAAAATTACCAAACCGCGAAGGTATGCTTTCTATGTTGCTTTCTGTATTGCAAGCACCAGTTCGCAACTTCGCATACGCTGTCAAGGCAGTTGCCGACAGCAAAGAAGAAGATGCAGCTTAATGCGCGCATCCTGATCGCTTAATTAAAATATATAATTATTATCTATAAAATGGAGGATTTTAAAATGGCCTTAGATACAGAAAAGATCATTGCTGACTTAAAAGAAGCTAGCATTCTTGAATTAAACGACTTAGTAAAAGCTATCGAAGAAGAATTCGGTGTTTCCGCTGCTGCTCCAGTTGCAGCTGCAGGTGCTGCTGCAGGCGCTGCAGAAGAAAAGAGCGAATTTGATGTTGAATTAACAGATCCAGGTGCTGGTAAAGTTAAAGTTATCAAAGCAGTTAAGGATATCACAGGTCTTGGCTTGAAAGATGCTAAGGGCTTAGTTGATGGCGCTCCTTCCGTTATCAAAGAAGGCGTTGCTAAAGAAGAAGCTGAAGAAATCCAAGCTAAACTTGAAGAAGTTGGCGCTAAAGTTACTCTTAAATAAGAGTTTCTCAACTGATTTACGTTCAGTTTGCTAAAAGACATATCTCTCATTTGAGGGATATGTCTTTTTTTATATTTAAATATTTATTGTGTGCGATTTTTGTTGACAGTTTGTGATGTGTGGGCTAAAATGTACAAAAAATATTTTAGGATAAGCTGTGAGGTATTTATAAATGGAACAAAAAGTATGGTTAGTGACGGGGCTTCTAAGGGGATCGGGCTTCAGATCGTACCTGCGACTCTTAAAGAGGGAAATATAGTCGTTGGGACTTCACGCGATGCCCAAAAAGTATCTCAAGTCGTGGCGACAAAGCTTGGAAAAACAAGTAAAAACTTCTGGGCAGTTGAGATGGCTTTGATGAAACGAGCATTGATACGACTGTAGCGCAAGTTATCGCAAAGTATGGTCGCATAGATGTGTTAGTCAATAATGCTGGTTATGCATTGTTAGGTGCGGTCGAAGAAGTTGAGTTGTCAGCGGTCAAAAAAACTTTGATGTTAATTTCTTTGGCTTACTCAGTATGATCCAAGCCGTGATGCCTCAAATGCGCAAGCAAAAGGCAGGAAACCTCATCAACCTAGCTTCGATCTCAGGGACAGTTACGGGACCAACACAAGAGATCTATTCGGCAACTAAGGCAGAAGTGATCATGTTAAGTGAAACCTTGGCAGCGCTAAAAGCACTACAAACTAAGTTAAATGAAGTTGTAACTGAAGTAAATGCACACCTAGATCTGAGTCAAAGTACAGATTTTAGAGCCTAAGCAAATAAGTTAAGCATTTGCCAGGAAACAGCTACAATAAGATCATGAGTGAAGAAAAGAGGTCAAAATATGGGTACTTTAGTTAACGGTAAATGGACACAAAAAAGTTTAGCCCAACTGCGAGCTGAGGGAAAAGATATTCAAGTCGATCCTGGTTTTCGTAATTGGATCACGCCAGATGGCTCAGCCGGCCCAACTGGCAAAGGTGGTTTCAAGGCTGAGAAGGGTCGCTACCATCTGTATGTCTCTTACGGTTGTCCGTGGGCAAGTCGGGCTTTATTGATGCGGGGTCTCAAGGGTTTACAAGACTATATCAGCCTATCAGTCGTTGATCCGGTATTGGGAGCTGATGGGTGGCAATTTAGTGATTTTCCAGGCACAATCGCTGATCCGATCTTTGGTGCCAGATCATTGCCAGAAGTTTATACCAAAGCAAAAGCTGATTATACTGGGATCGCTAGTGTGCCGGTCTTATTTGATAAACAGACGGGGCAGATCGTCAATAATGAATCAGCGGACATCATGCGGATGCTAGAGTCAGCTTTTGATGAACTGACGGGAGATCACACCGCTTACTATCCTAAGGCTTTACGTGCCCAGATCGATGAGTTAAATGTTTACTGCGATTCATTTTATACTAAGGTCAATGCGACTAAAGATGCTAAAACCCAAGTTGAATATGAAAAAGCAGTCGCACAAGTGTTTACGATGCTAGATGATTTAGAACAGCGCCTAAAAGGTCAAGCGTATTTACTGGGTGATGCACCCGTTGAGACTGACTGGAAGCTCTTTACTTTCTTAGTACGCTTTGATATCGTCTTTTATGGGCTATACAAATGTAACCTCAAACTTTTGAGTGCTTATCCTAATTTATGGCGCTATGTTCGGCAATTGTATAATACACCAGGCGTAGCAGAGACAGTTAACTTTGAGCATATCAAAGTTCATCATTATCGCGGACAATTAGACTTAAATCCATCGGGGATCGTACCGATAGGACCAAAAGAAGACTGGAATTTATAACTTCTCAAGGTCACCTGTTATGGGTGGTCTTTTTTTAGTAGGGCATATGGTATAATTAAGAAAGTATAAATTACAAGGGGGTCTTACAAAAATGAAGCAAGCGTTTCAGCAGGTGAAAAGCTTCGTTGAAAAAAGAGCAACTATTCTGAAATTAATTTTTGTCCTTTCAGTATTGATTTTTGTAACTTTTGAAATCGGAAAAATTTTTCGCGAGGTCGATTGGTATCAAGTAAAACAAGGCCTCGCAGATCAATCATTGTTTAGTATTATTTTAATGCTTGGTGCTGGTATTATTGCGGTCAGTCCCATGCTGTTGTATGATTTTTCGATCGTTAAATTTTTACCGGATAAATACAGTCCGTGGTATATCTTACGCAGTGGGTGGATCACCAATACTGCGACTAACATTGCTGGCTTTGGTGGCTTTTTAGGAGCAGCTTTACGGGCTGATTTTTATCACAAAAATGCTAGTAAAAAGCAGGTCATCTATGCATTATCTAAGATCGCCTTATTTTTATTAGCAGGACTATCGCTATACTGTTGGGTCTCACTAGGCTTGATCTTTTGGTTTGATCTAGGGCCACATTTAAAGGGATATTGGCCTTGGCTGATCGGTGGGGGCTTGTATTTTCCGCTCTTATTTTTAACGACTAAATTCAAGCAAGGCGATTTCTTTAAGGATCTGACTTTAAAAAGAGAACTGATCTTGATCTTAGCTTCATTATTAGAATGGGGTTTTGCAGCGTTATTTTTCATCTTTATCGGTGAACAACTCGGAATACATACGAATTATGCTGCTGTCTTAGCGTTGTATTTTACAGGATCGGTATTAGGGATCGTCTCTATGGTGCCAGGGGGCTTAGGCTCATTTGATGTTTTCATGATGATCGGATTACTACCATTTGGCGTCACGACGGAACAAGCTGTGATCTGGTTATTGTTTTTCCGTTTGTTTTATTACATCATTCCTTTTGGGATCGGCTTGAGCTTTTTTGTCCACTATGCAGGCAGTCAAGTCAATCATAAGTTAAATGGGATCCCTAAGTTGATCTTGCAAAAGACGGCCCATATGTTATTGACCGCTTTTTTATATGTTTCTGGGATCTTATTATTATTAGAAGCAGCTATTCCTAATTGGGCATATTCAAATTCATTTTTAGCAAAACTATATCCGTACACCTTTTTATTTATTAACCAGTTGACTGATATCGTATTTGCATTTGCCTTGATCGGGATGGCGCGTGGGATCGAAGCTAAGGTCAAAAAAGCATATTGGCCGACCTTGATCGTTTTAGTAATCGGGATCGTTAATACTTTGTGGCGCGTTTATACCCCAACTTTAGCTATCTTTTTAGGTGTGATCTTAGTGATGGTCGCCTTATCACGTAAAGAGCTCTACCGTAAGCAACTACGCTATTCGATCACTAAAAAGATCGTGGACGGCTCGATCTTTGCTGGGATCTTTTTCTTGTATGCGATCGTTGGGTTTATCAACTCACCAAGTTATATCCATCATCATCGTGTGCCAACGATCTTTTTATTTCCGGCGCAAAGTATCTGGCTTTCTGGCTTTTTAGGTCTTTTACTTGCAGCGTGTATTTTATTATTGATCAGTAACTATTTGTGCAGTGGAAAAGATATTTTTGCAAATACTGGTTTTGATAAAAAACGGGTGCGTGCACTGATCGAAAAATTTGGCGGTAATGAAGTTAGTCACCTAGCATTTTTACAGGATAAAGAGTTATATTTTTACACAGAAGACGGCGAAGATAAACTCTTTTTCATGTACCGGATCAAGACCGATAAATTGATCATCATGGGTGAACCGGTGGGCGATCATGCTTATCTCCAAGAAGCTGTTCAAGCGTTCATGCAAGAAGCGGATAATTATGACTATCAATTGGTCTTTTATGAGATCAATGAGAGCTTTACGATGTTATTACATGAATACGGCTTTGACTTTATCAAGACGGGTGAAGAAGGCTTAGTCAAGCTCAGTGAATTTACGCTCCAAGGTAAAAAACGGCGGGCGCAACGTGCTTTGATGAACAAATTTGAACGTGAAGGCTATGAATTTAGCTTTGTTGAACCACCATTTACTGATGAGTTGATGACTGAACTGCAAGCTGTCTCGGATAGTTGGTTAGGTAAACAAGTAGAAAAGGGCTTTTCACTAGGCTTCTTTGATGAAGATTATTTGAATGAAGCTCCAGTCTGTTTGATCCGTGATGCTTCAGGTAAACTGGTCGCATTTGCGTCGATGATGCCAATGGATGAAAAGACATTATCGATCGATCTGATGCGTCACAGTCAAGATGCACCCTCTGGAATCATGGACAAGATCTTTATCAGTTTATTCGAGTATGGAAAAGAACAGGGCTATGAATACTTTGATATGGGGATGGCGCCGTTATCAAATGTTGGTGAATCACGCTTTAGCTTTATCGGTGAACGAGTTGCGCGCTTTATCTTTGAATATGGTGATCGCTTCTATGCTTTCCAAGGTTTACGTTCCTATAAGAACAAATATGTTACGAAATGGAGCGCCAAATATACGGCTTATCGGAAACGGACTTCGCTAGTCGATGCGATGATCTTGGTGACGATGACTGTCAACCAAAAACATCTCAAAAAGGACAACAGACGCAATTTGCTCTTACCGAGATTTTTACAATAGCCATTGAGCATTCAGGTGTATGCCTGGGTGTTTTTTGCTTTCTTTGGCAGTAGTTATTCAGATATACTTAAAGTGGAGATAAACATAGAAGGGATCGGGGAAAATGATGGATCTGCTGTATTTTATTTGGGTAAATGCAATATTTTTTGGATTACCGCTAATTATCTTAGGCGCAAGTGTAATTGGCATAATTGCTTTGATCAGAACTAAAAAGTTACCGCCAATTGCCAAGATCGTGCTCGTAATACTTGCGCTCCTTATTCTATGGTATGTGGAATTTTATTTGTAGAACAGAAAGGGCTGAGAAAGATGGATGGCTTTTTACAGCTTATGTTGATCAAAGTGATATTTTTCTTACCACTCTTAACTATTTTAGTAGCAAGTTTAGTTATTATGCTCATTGTGATCAAAACTAAAAAAATGTCACCTCTGGCTAAGTTTGCGCTTGTTGTGATCTTTGGCCTTATCAGTTTGCTTATGGTGTATGGAATGATATTTGTGGTTGTATTTGGATATAATTCTTAAAATTTGGCCCCAGTTGTTAGCTGGGGTCTATTTTTATTGAATGGATTTGGGGAATTTAAGATCTGTGCTATAATCTGTAACAAATCAAAGGGGGGAGTGCTTTGTTACAACTACATAAAAACATCAAAATATTTTATCTAGCAACTATTCTGACCACATTAGCGGCATCTTTACCACATGCAGTCTTGACCGTGCTCTTGTTTGCTAAGGGATTGTCGTTGACACAGATCATGTTGGTCCAAGCGACTTATAGTTTAGTCATTTTAGTCAGTGAATATCCTAGTGGCTTATTAGCTGATCTGTATTCTAAAAAAGTCCTCTTTTTATGGGCAAAAGTCTTTTTGATCGGGATGTTTTTGCTAGTTTGGTTAGGTAAAAGCTTTCAGACGATGCTACTTGCTTGGGCGTGCTATGGCTTGGCAATAGCACTTGAAAGTGGGACGCTGGATGCACAACTGATAAATGAACTCAAGCACCAAGATCAAAGTCGCCTAGTCGCTAAATTTATCAGTAATACTAATCGGTTGGATTTTATCGGGTTACTGCTGGGAGGGACGCTTGGCTCATGGTTGTATTACTCATTGGGGATAAAGTTTTATTTGGTGAGTGTGAGTTTGACGTTAGTAGCATTTTTTGCGATCAGGTATGGCTATCTTGAGGCAAATACTGATATTTCGCAGCAAAGTTTAAAACAGAACTTGATCGCACAGATGGTGACTGGTTTTAGTGAACTCAAACATTCGCGTCAGCTACGTTTGATGATCGCCTTGACGATTGCAGGACAATTTTTCTTTCAGGCCCACTACCAACTCTGGCAAGCGTTATTTTTGAAGCAGGGATTTGATAAGGAGCAATTTTATATTTACTATGTTATCTTTCAACTGATAAGTCTTGGAGCATATAGCTTGCCGGTAAAAATGGACACATCTACGATCAAACGCTGGTATTTGGTATCCTTGTTAGGGCTATTGGGTGCGAGTGTATTTTTAGCATTTACAGTCAAAATGAGTTTCTTACTCAGTTATTTAGTTTTAGTTTTTATCTTTACATTTTTCGAATATTTCAGCAACGTGCTATTTTCCAAGACAGTTTCACCGACGCACATTTCATCTTTGACTTCATTGCGTTCGAGTTGTGGGCGGCTAGCTTCGTTAGTCTCATTGTTGCTGTCGAGTTTACTTTTGACATATCTTTCAGTCAAAAGTGTAGTCTTGTTGAATTTTGGTTTGGCGATAATTGCCAGTTTAGTCGTGATCTTTTTAGCGCTCAAGAACAATACAGTTCACAGTAAATAACAAGGATCCCATTATGATGCGTATTTTTGCATCACAATGGGACCCTTGTTATTATATGGTCTTAAAATTCATAGTCACTGTCTTGCATAGCCTCCACGTTACCAAGTAAGTAACCATTACCAACTTGGGAGAAGAAGTCATGATTGGAAGTCGAAGTTGAGATCCCATTCATAACGACAGGATTAACATCTTCGGCAGTATCGGGGAAGAGCGGATCCATTCCTAGATTCATCAAAGCTTTATTGGCATTATAGCGCAAGAAAGTCAATACATCATCGACCCAGCCAACTTGATCATAGAGGAGATGGGTGTATTTTTCTTCATTTTCATAGAGATCATACAAAAGTTCATACATCCAGCCTTTGAATTCCTCTTGTTCTGTTTCACTCAACTCGTTAAAGCCCAATTGGAACTTGTAACCAATGTAAGTTCCGTGAACAGATTCGTCACGCAAGATCAACTTGATGATCTCCGCCACGTTAGCGAGTTTATTATGCCCTAACCAGTAGAGTGGCGTGTAAAACCCAGAGTAAAAGAGGAATGTTTCCAAGAATACGGAAGCGACTTTCTTTTGTAAGGGTGTTCCGTTTTGATAGATATCATTGATCTTTTGTGCTTTGTATTGCAAGATCTCATTTGAATCAGTCCAAGCAAAGATCTCTTCGATCTCTTTAGGCGTATTCAAAGTTGAAAAGATCGAGGAGTAACTCTTAGCGTGCACTGATTCCATAAACTCGATATTGTTGAAGACGGCTTCTTCTTGTTGCGTCCGGATATCTTTTTTAAGCGCTGCGACCCCGTCTTGAGATTGCAAAGTATCTAATAATGTTAAGCCCCCAAAGACTTTAGCAACGACATCTTTATCGGCTTCGGAAAATTCCCGCCAATCGGCTAAGTCATTTGAAAGGGGGATCCGAGTATCTAACCAAAATTGTTCGGTCAATTTTTCCCAAGTTGCTTTATCGATCTGGTCTTCTAAATTGTTCCAGTTGATTGCTTTATAGTTTTCCATTTTCCAAATACCTCGCTAAATTACACAGCTTTCGCATTCGTTGACCCCGACTTCATCTTGTGTATCGGTAAACGTGCGGACATAGTAGATCGATTTGATCTGTTTATGGTGAGCATAGTTACGTAGGATCGAGAGGTCACGGGTCGTCATTTTATCAGTTCGACCATTTTTCCATTCATAGAGTCCAGCTGGGATCGAAGAACGCATAAAGAGCGTTAAACTCATTCCTTGATCAACATGTTGTTGTGCGGCTGCATAAGTATCGATCACTTTACGCATGTCTAGATCATAAGCCGAAGTGTAGTATGGTAAAGTCTCGTTTGAAAGATATGGTGCAGGATAATAAATCTTACCGATCTTTCTTTCCTGGCGTTCTTCGATCTTGTTGATGATCGGTTGAAGGGATGCAGTCGTATCATTGATATATGAGATCGAACCATTTGGTGCTACTGCTAAGCGGTTTTGATGGTAGAGTCCATCTTGTTTGACTGCTTGACTCAATTTTTCCCAATCGGCTTTAGTTGGAATGAAGATATCTTTGAAGAGTGCTTTGACTTTTTCAAAATGTGGTGTAAAGTCTTTTGTCAAATACTTAGTGAAGTATTTACCGTTAGCATAATCACTTTCTTCAAAACCAACAAAGCTAGTTTGGCGTTCTTTAGCGAGCTTGTTGGAAGCAACTAAGGTCCAGTAGTTGAGCAACATAAAGTATAAGCTGGTAAATTCTAAAGCTTCTGGTGAGCCGTAGTGCATTTGGTTTTTGGCTAAAAAGGCATGTAAGCCCATAGCGCCTAGACCGATCGTGTGAGCTTGGCGATTGCCGTGTTGCACAGATGGGACAACATCGATATCTGAATGATCGGTCACAAAGGTCAAAGCGCGTGTCATGGCTTCGACAGAGCGCCCAAAATCAGGGGAGTCCATCAAGTTAGCGATATTAGTCGAGCCCAAGTTACAGCTGATATCAGTTCCTAAGACATCATAGCCTTGTTGATTGTTGACTAAAGATGGTGTTTGAACTTGCAAGATCTCAGAGCAAAGATTGCTGGTGATGATCTTACCTTTGATCGGGTTGGCTTTATTAGCTGTATCGACATTGACGATATAAGGATAGCCAGATTCTTGTTGTAATTTTGAGATCTCTTCTTCGAGCAAGCGAGCAGAGATCTTCTTTTTAGCGATATCAGGGTCGTTGACTAAGTTATCGTATTGCGCTGTAATATCGACATAAGAGAAAGGTGTGCCATATTTTCTTTCGACATCATATGGATCAAAGAGATACATATCAGCATTTTGCTTGGCTAATTCGTAGAACTTATCGGGTACAAGCACCCCTAAAGATAATGTCTTGACCCGGATCTTTTCATCGGCATTTTCTTTTTTAGAAGCTAAAAAGTCGATGATATCGGGATGGAAAACATTTAGATAAACGACACCAGCCCCTTGACGTTGGCCCAACTGATTGGAGTAAGAAAAACTATCTTCGAGTAATTTCATGACAGGCACGACCCCAGAAGCAGCCCCCTTGATCCCTTTGATCGGTGCTCCAGCTGAACGAAGATTACTCAAGGTGATCCCGACGCCGCCTCCGATCCGTGAGAGTTGAAGTGCGGAGTTGATCACTCGGCCGATCGAATTCATATCATCGGTAACTTGTAAAACAAAACAAGAAACTAATTCACCACGTCTGGCCCGTCCAGCATTCAAAAAGCTTGGAGTTGCTGGTTGATAACGTTGGTGAACGATCTCATCAGCTAGTTGAAGGGCTAAGCTTTCATCACCGTCAGCAAAGTACAAAGCATTGATCGCAGCTCGGTCGATGAAACTTTCCAAGTAATAACTACCATCATCGGTTTTTAGCGCATATTGGGTATAAAACTTGTAAGCTGCCATAAAAGTCTTGAAACGAAAATCAGCTGCTTCTAACTGCGCATAGAGCTTTTCAATAAAGGCAAAATCGTATTTTTGGATAAATTGTGTTTCAAGATAGTTATTGTCTAGCAAATAGTCAAAGCGTTCCTTAAGTGAAGCAAAGGTCATCGTATTAGGAATGACATTTTCCTTGAAAAAGGCGCTTAAAGCTGCTTTGTCTTGGTCGAGTTGGATCTGACCGTTTAAGGGAATGTTGACCCGGTTGTTTAGGTCGTAGTACGTAACGTTGTTGATATCGATATCTTTAAGACTCAAGTTTATTCACCGCTTCCTTGAAATTTTGGACATCTGTGGGTGTTCCATTGAATTCAAATGAATAGAGCACAGGAACATTAAATTTTTTAGCCAAGTTTTTAGCTGTAAAAATAAATAACTCTGCAAAATTACGGTTGCCGGTCCCGACAATCCCTTTTAATGATGCAGCGTTATTTGCGTATTCTAAAAATTCAGTTACAGGGTAAGTGATCTCATCTTCATAGGTCGGTACGATCAAGACGAAAGGTTCATTTACCATAAAAAGTGGGTCCACCGGATCGATCTCAGTGGCATCGACGGTAGGCCCAAGTTTTTTGATGAAGCGTCGGGTCTGCCCGGTGACGCTAAAATAAATTATTTTCATTGAGCTGCCAGCTTCTTTAAGAGATCAGGCCGGAAACCATTGATGATCGGTGCATGATCTTGTTCTAAAACTGGAACTGTGCGTAAACCTTTTTCTTTTAGGTAGTTGATATATTCTGGATGATCGGAGATATTATGTTCTCCAAATTCAATATTATTCTCCATTAAAAACTTCTTGGTCATCTTGCATTGGATGCAGTTATCTTTTGTATATAGATCTAAAGCCATCAGAATAAAACCCCTTCTAATTTGATTGTGATATCAGTATACCACAATTTACACAACATGTAGTATAAATTTTGCTCTGCTAATCGCTAGATATTGTGTTATTGGCTCAACCACGCAAAAAACGGACTCAAAATTTTTTTGAGTCCGTAAAGTTATATTTAACTGATATTAGTACCAGCCGTTAGCAAGCCAAAATGACTTAGCTGCTTGCCAAGAACCGTAACGATTGGCAACATAGTTATCGGCTACACGTTCTTGGTTTTCTGGGGAGTAATCTCCACCAAGGTAAGAATTAGTCAATTGATACTTACCGTAGTAACGGCCGTTTTGAGCGGTATAAGAACCACCTGATTCAACGTTAGCGATCCAAGCTTTAGCACTTGCTTCAGCATCGTTTACTGGCGTTTGTGGGGTAGTTGTTTGCACTTGTTGTGCAGGTTGTGCTTCTTGGACTTGAGTTTGAGCTTGTGGAGCTGCTTGTGCTGGTTGAGCTTGTTGTTGTGCAGCTTGTGAAGCTTCAGCTAAAACGTTGCTACCAACTTCTAAGCGTTGACCAACGAAGATCAAGTTTACATCTTGTAATTTGTTAGCTTGTTGGATCGCGTCGATCGTTGTGTTGTGTTTAAGGGCTAATTCAGATACTGTATCGCCGGCTTGAACGACAACTTCATCAGCATTTGCTGTTTGGCCCAATGCAACTAAACCAGATAACGCGGCAGCTCCCGTAATAACTTTCTTCATTTCCATAAGTAAACTCTCCTTAAAAAAATATTTAATATTTACTTGTTTTTCATTTATCTACACTAGCAGTATACATTTTTTATATAACATACATATTCCGATAAAATTACAATTTGTCACGTTTATGTAACAAACAGATTAATTATTGTCAAATTCCACAAAAATAGAATACATATAGGAAAATAAAGTATCTTTTTGGATTTTACTTTTTAAGTTATACTTAAAAGTATCGGAGGTGCGCAGAAATGCCAAAAATTTTGTTAATGAATGCCGGAAGTTCATCAGTTAAATGGAAATTATTTGAATTGACCGATGAATCAGTCGTTGCTAAAGGCTTGGTGGAGCGAATGTTAGCTCCAGGTTCAAAGTTTGAGATCAAATATGGAGATCAGACGTATCAAGAAACACAAGATGGCCTAACTTATGAAAAAGCAGCTGAAATGATCATTGAAAAGATCCAAGAATTAAAGATCACCTCTTTAGCTGACATTAAATGTGTTGGGCATCGTGTCGTAGCTGGGGGAACTAAATTCACGCAAGCTACTAAGATGGATCAAGCAGCGATCAAAGAAGTCTTAGCCTTGAGTGACCATGCTCCATTACATAATCCAATGGAAGCAAAATACATCGAATTGATGCAACAAGTCATGCCGAATACCCCACAATATGCGGTCTTTGACAGCCAGTTCTTTACCCAAATGCCAGAAGAAAATGCGATCTTTAGTTTACCATATGAGCTAACGCAAAAATATGGGATCAGACGCTATGGCGAACACGGGATCAGTCATGAATATTTAGCGCAAAAGACAGCTGAGCTTTTGGAAAAACCATTGGCTGACCTCAAATTGATCACTTTGCACTTGGGTAGTGGTTCATCTGTTTCAGCGGTCAAAGATGGAAAAGCATTTGCCAGTTCAATGGGCTTTACGCCTTTGACAGGCCTAACGATGGGGACTCGGGCTGGTGATGTTGATCCTTCGATCGTGCCATTTTTAATGAAGAAACTCGATAAAACAGCTGATGAAGTTCTTGAGCTCTTTAACCAAAAGTCAGGACTATTAGGTTTGTCAGGCTATTCGGATGATATGCGTGATATCAAAGCTAATCAAGCCGATCAACGTTGCAAGTTAGCCTTAGATGTTTATTTAAATAAGATCGTGTCCTATGTTGGAAGTTATTTTGCCCAATTAGGTGGCGCCGATGTGTTGGTCTTTGCCGGTGGAATCGGGGAAAACAACCCGTGGTTACGTGCTGATGTTTGCCAACGCTTAGCTTGTTTAGGTGTTCAATTAGACCAAGAGCTAAATGAAGCTGGCCATGAAGGTGTGATCTCAACTGAAAACTCAAAAGTCAAAGTGATGTTAGTGCCAACTAACGAAGAACTCGCAATGGTCCAACAGATCAAGGCCCAACTAGACTGATAATTATGTTATAATCAACATATACTGTGTCTCTAATAATCAAGCTGAACGGTAATTAGACAAAATCTGGAGGAATTTATGGAAAAGATGCAAGAAAATGCAAATATCAAATTATTTGCATTAAATTCCAATCAAGCGTTGGCACAAAAAATCGCAGCTGAACTGGGGATCAAGTTATGTGATGCTTCAGTCAAACATTTCAGTGATGGTGAGATCCAAATCAACATCAATGAAAGTGTGCGGGGAGATGATGTGTTCATCGTGCAATCAGTCGCTGATCCGGTCAATGAAAACTTTATGGAATTGATGGTCATGATGGACGCGTTACGACGCTCCAGTGCTGGTTCGATCAATGCAGTTATTCCTTATTATGGTTATGCACGTGCTGACCGTAAAGCACGTTCGCGTGAACCGATCACAGCTAAGATGATCGCTAACTTCATCACATTAGCTGGGGCAGATCGAGTTGTGACAATGGACCTACATGCAGGTCAGTTACAAGGTTTCTTTGACATCCCAGTGGATCATTTATTAGCGATCTACGAACAAGCCGCTTACTTTAAGCAAAAGGGCATTTGTGAAGATGTCGTTGTTGTAGCGCCTGACCATAATAGTGTTAAAGGGGCAAGAAATCTAGCTGATCTCTTGAAAGCACCGATCGCGATCGTTGATAAACGCGATGATACTCGGTTAGATATCGAAAATTCTTCGATCATTGGTGATGTCAGTGGGCATAACTGCATCGTCTTTGATGATATGATCGATACTGGGGGCAAGATGGCTGATGCAGCGGCCGCTTTGGACAAGGCAGGCGCACGTGAGATCTATGCTTGTGCAACGCATCCGGTCTTTTCAGGAAGTGCCGTCGAAGAGTTAGAGGAATCACCATATAAAGAAGTTGTGGTGACAGATACGATCGCGATCCCAGAAAACAAGCAATTCTCCAAGCTAAAAGTTTTATCGATCGCACCGATCTTTGCTAAAGCAATTTCTTTGATCTATCACAATCGTTCGGTAGATAGTTTGTTCAATAACAACGATAATATTTAAAGTAAAGAGGTTCTGTTTTAAACAGAGCCTTTTTTGTTTTGCTTTGATATAATTGGTGTAAATTACATTTAGGAAGGGAAAAAAGTTATGAGTTTGAAATTTGTGCTAGGCACAGCGGCTAAAGACCATCAAGCGTCATTGTTAGAGCAGATAAAAACTATCAGTCAAACAGACCCGCAAGCCAAAATATATTATATCGTCCCCAATCATATAAAGTTTGCGACTGAAGTTTCTGTCTTAGATCACTTACGAAAAAGTAGTGGCCAAGACTTATTGGCTGCTACGGACATCCAAGTCCTATCTTTTTCACGGTTAGCTTGGTATTTTATGAAAAATGAGCCTAGCTATCAGTTACCGCGGCTATCGGCAGCTGGGGCTAATATGTTGGTCCATAAGATCTTACGGACTAAAAATGATGAATTGACGATCTTTAAAAGTGAGCAGACCCAGCCAGGCTTTGTGTCACAATTAGCTGGGCAATTGGTCGAATTGAGTTTAGCTTTGATCACAAGCGCTGATCTGTGGCATAGTTATGAAATGTTAGAACAGAGTAAAGATACCGATCTAGTAGCTAAGTTACACGATCTAAGCATCGTTTATCGAGAATTTGAGCAACATATCCAAGGAAAATACCTGGGCACAGCTAATATGTTAGAAGCCTTGGCTAAAAAGTTGGCACAAAGTGATCTTAGTCACAGTTATTTTATCTTGGATGGTTTTTCACAGTTTAACGCTGGCGAATATCAGATCATTACTAGTTTGTTGCAAACGGCAAAACAAGTGACCGTTTCTTTAGTCTTAGATCGTCCGTATGTCCATCATGCTCCAGAAGCAAGTGAGCTTTTTTATCGCTCAGGGCAAGTGTATTATCGCTTGTATCAATTAGCACGACACGAACATGTTAAAGTTTTAATCGATAGCTTTGCTAAACAAGATCGTGTCAGTGCTGACTTAGTTACGTTAGAAAACTATTGGATCGCTTCAAATGATCTAAAACCATTTACGTTGACCGCTAAGTTGCAAGGTGATCTACAAGTCATCGAGGCCGCTGATCGTTTAGAAGAGGTTAAATGTTTAGCAACTAAGATCCGCCAGATGGTTTTGCTTGAAGGATATCGTTACCAAGATTTTCTATTATTGACACGTCATTTAGATCCGTATAAAAATATTTTGCAACCGACATTTGAGCAATTTGAGATCCCGTTTTTTACCGACCTGCAAAAAAAGATGTCCGATCATCCCCTAGTTGAATTGATCCAAGCACTCTTTTTGGTCGATCAGCGTAACTATCGCTATGAAGATATGATGCGCTTGTTAAAGACAGAGTTGTTATTACCAAAACATGAAGGTAAATTCATGCCATTAGCTGAGTATCGCCAAGCCCTTGATCTAGCCGAAAATCAAGTCCTTAAATTTGGTTATCGTAAAAAAGGCTGGCTAGGTGAAGATTGGGTCTATTATCGGTTTGGAACTAGTGATTTTGGAGCTCGAACTAAAAATGAAGATGCGATCACAGTAAAGATCAATTTGATCAAAAATTATGTAAAAGAACTCCTACCACCATTTTATGAAAAGCTTGCTAAAGCTAATAGCGGAAAAGCTGCGGCTAGCTTGTTGTATGAATTTTTAGTCGCTGCAGGTGTGGTCGAACAGTTAGATGCTTGGCGTAAACAAGCTTTAAAAGTAGGGGCTGTCGATGCTTCAACGCGTGAAGAACAGGTCTGGGGGACTTTTTGTGATCTTTTAGATGAGTATGTAGAGATCTTAGGGGAGCAGCCATTTGAGCCCCAAGATTTCTTAGATCTACTTCAAGCCGGTTTTGAGGGGGCGACCTATAGTCAGGTGCCAACGACTTTAGATCAAGTTGTCATCTCTGAAAGTGGGATGGTCCAACCAAATGACAAAAAAATCGTCATGCTTTTAGGCGCTACAGACTTAGTGATGCCCGATGTTGCTGTTAGTGAAGGCTTATTTTCCGATCATGATAAGGAAATGTTACAGCCAACACTAAGCGAAAAAAGTTATCTTCCCGATGATACTGAACATGTTTTAGCCAATGAGCCTTTTTTGAATTACCTTGCTTTCTTGACGCCGACTCAAAAACTCTTTTTGAGCTATCCGTGTAGTGATAATGATCAACTCGAGCTTAAATGTTCACCATATGTTGAGCGGATCAAACAAGCTTTAGCGCTTCCGTTAAGCTATGCCCATAAAAATGATGGGACAAGTGATGCTTTGAATTATATCGGTACTAAACGGACCACAATGAGCGAACTTATCAAGGTTGAACGCCAAGCGATCACCGAACAGCAAGAGTTGCCCGCAGTTTGGGATCATCTATTCCAAAGATTTCAACAAGATCCTGCGACTAAACCGTTATTTGAGCAGTTAAATCAGAGTTTGGACTATAAAAACATACCTGAACAACTGACCCCTGAAAGTGTTAAAGGCTTGTATGGCAAAGACTTAAAGACTTCGATCTCACGGCTAGAAGATTTTTATGCTAATCCATATGAATATTTCCTAAAATACGGTTTAGGCTTAAAAGAACGTGAGATATTTGAAATGAATGCGGCCAATACGGGGGAATACTTCCATACTTTGCTCGATACATTTTTTAAATTGCTCTTAAAAAATGGCCAAGATCTCAAATTATTAAAGGGTCCCGAATTTGATGCTTACTTTAAAGAAAGTGTCGAGTTGACTAAACGTTTGCCACAATTTAAGATCTTGGATAGTTCTAACCGAATGCGTTTTTTGGCGCGACAATTAAATGCAGCCGCTAAACAAGTTGGGGGAGCGATCCACAAACAGCGACAATTTAACAATTTAAAGACGATCCAAACCGAAGCTTTATTTGGACACGTGGGCGAATTGTCTGGTCTAGCTGGGTTGCAATTCACAACGCCAAATGATCGTTTAGTGACAGTACGCGGAAAGATCGATCGGATCGACGAATTAGTTTTAGGAGATAAACATTATCTAAGTTTGGTCGATTACAAGTCAAGTGCAAAGAAGTTTGATCATGTAAAAGCTTATTTTGGCTTAGCCCTACAATTGTTGACGTATTTGGATGCTTTACTTAAAAATAAGACGACTTTAGTTAAAGGTGCGACTAAAGAGCAGATCGCTACAGCTGGGGCGATGTATATGCATCTTTACAATCCAACATACAAACAAAAAGAGATCTATCAGACGATCTATGCAGATGAAGTACTCAAAAAGAACAAATATAATGGGTTATTGTTAGATCAGGCCGATGTTTTAGAGGGGCTAGATGAAAGTTTGCGTGAAAGTTCAGGAAATTCATTGATCTATCCGTTTAGACGAAACAAAAATGGTAGTTATAAAGCATCAGGCGCCCAATTAGTGACAAAAGCTCAGTTGGAAGCGTTGTTGTTACACAATGAAGAATTGATCAAACAAGCAACGGATATGATCTTTAGTGGACGGATCGACTTGATGCCAGCCTTGTTCAAAGATGGCTCGGCGTTACAATACACACCATATGAAGCGATCATGCAGTTTGATCCGATGTTGCCCGAAAATAATTATTACCGGCTTCCAGCAGAAAAGCCAGCCGATATTTTAAAACTTTTACAAGTTAAGGAGGAAAAATAATGGCTGAGATCAAATTTACACCTGGTCAGCTCCAGGCGATCAATGATGAAGGCAAAAATATTTTGGTTGCTGCTTCAGCCGGCTCGGGGAAGACCCGGGTGTTGGTCGAACGTGTTATCAGAAAGATCAAAGAAAAAACCGCAGTAGATGAGATGTTGATCTTGACCTTTACTGAGGCGGCAGCGCGGGAAATGAAAGAACGGATCCAAGGCGCTTTACGACAAGCGATCAATGCTGAATCTGAGCCTGAGACTAAGCGGTTTTACTTACAACAACTGACAAAACTCAATGTTGCCGATATCAGTACGATCGATGCATTTTGTTTGCGCATGGTCCAAAAATATTACTATTTAGCCCAGATCGATCCTGATTTTCGATTGTTGACTGATGAAACTGAGCGGGCTTTACTGCGCGAAAGTGTTTGGGAAGATCTCCGAGAAGAACTTTATGGGAAGTTAGATCCCTTGTTTGAACAACTGACATTGAATTTTTCTAATGACCGCAGTGATGATGGTCTGACTGAACTTGTGATGGAATTATTTGATTTTGCAAATGTCAATCCTGATCCTAAAGCTTGGCTTGAAAATTTGGCTAAAAATTATCATTTGGAAGCTGGAAATTTAGAACAAAGTGAGTTTTATCGCACCGAATTTCTTCCGTATATCACTGAGCAATTGCAAAAATTCGCTGACTATATGGGACAAGCAACGCTGATCTTAGAGGATATCGCTGATCCAGAAGATAAGTTAGCTAAATTAAAAGCTCTCTATCGCACAGAAGCAAAAGAGTTGTGTCAACTAGCTAAGCTTGATCTGACAAAGATCTCCTATAATGAGCTAAAAGTGACTTTAGAGGCAGTAAAATTCAAACGCGCCCCTGCAGCACGCTTAGATGATGAGCAAAAAGTGCTAAAAAATCAAGCTCAAGCTCTGCGTGATGAGACGAAAAAACAGTTGAACGAACTTTTAGTCAATTATTTTAATGCCCAAGAAAGTGAGGTCATTGAGCTATTTAAACAAGCTGAGATCTTAGCTAAGAAGGCAGCTGAAGTGGTCTTACGCTTCATGCGTCGCTATCAAGCGGAGAAAAAGCGCCGACATGTCTTAGAATTTAGTGATTTAGAACACCTGACTTTAAAGATCTTACGTCAACAAGAAGATACAAGTGTCAAAGAACTCTTAAAAGCGCGCTACCAAGAGATCATGGTCGATGAGTATCAAGACACTAATCAGCTTCAAGAAGCGATCTTGACGACTTTGGCGCAGGATAATATGTTTATGGTAGGGGATGTCAAGCAGTCGATCTATGCATTTCGCTTGGCCGATCCGACACTGTTTTTAGGTAAATATCATAAATTTGGGCGCTCAGATGATCCAAATGAACGGATCATCTTAGCAGAGAATTTCCGCTCGGCTGAAAATATCACAGCAACGACGAACTTTATCTTTTCACAGATCATGGATCAAAAGATCGGGGAAATGGATTATGACCAAAATGCGCAGTTAGTTTATGGAGCTAAAGATTATCCTAAAATGTCGCTTGCGACCGAGATCTTGCTATACACCTCGGAAGCAGATCCTTTAAATGATCCTGCTAAAAAACCATTAAAAATGCGGTGGGATCAAGAACCAGAAGCGATGGGACCTGATTTTGAGATCAATTCCAACCAAGAAGGTCAGATCGCTCTAGTGGCAAAGAAGATCAAAGAATTGTATGACCAAAAGTTTGCGATCTATGACCGTGGATCAGGCCAGATGCGTCCGATCACATACGGCGATATTGCTATCTTATCAGAGACACGAACCAATCATTTATTATTATCTGAAGAGTTAAAGCGCCTAGGGATTCCATTTTATGTGCAAAAGTCGCAAAATTATTTTCAAACGACAGAATTGCGGATCATGTTGGCACTTTTAGCTTTGATCGACAATCCTTATCAAGATATCGAGTTGGCTGCAGTTTTGCGTTCGCCGATCGTGGGGTTAAAGGAAAATGAGTTAGCTTATCTGCGGATCAATGATAAGAGTGGTGATTATTTCCAAGCGTTAGAAAAATTCTATCAAGACCCAAGCAATCAGAGAAAAGAACCATTTGTTCAAGCACTCTATGCTAAGATCACACGTTTTATGGAGCAGCTACAAGGTTTTAGAGATCTCGCGCATCAAAATGAATTAGCTACCTTGATCCTCGCGATCTATGAACAGACTGGCTTTTTAGATTATGTCGGGGGTATGCCTGGGGGAGCACAACGGCAAGCCAATCTGCACGCACTTTATGAAAGAGCTGCGATGTATGAACAAAGTAGTTTTAAGGGGCTATTTCAGTTCATTGGTTTTATCAAAAAGATGCAAGAAAAACAAGATGATCTCTCAGAGGCTGTCTTAAAGACAAGTGATGATACGGTCAATATCATGACGATCCACGGCAGTAAGGGGCTCGAGTTTCCGGTCGTGTTTTTGATCGATGCGGCTAAAAAATTCAATATGCGCTCATTAGATAAAAAGTATATTTTAAGTGAAAAAGCTGGTCTAGCGATGAATTACTTAGATCAAGAGCGCCGGATCGAACATGAAACGTTGGTCAAAAATCTTGCTAAACAAACCGCCAGAAATAAGAGCGCTGCTGAAAAGATGCGCTTATTGTATGTTGCCTTGACACGGGCTAAAGAAAAACTCTTTATCGTAGCAGGCTATGATTCACGTGAACAGGTGGAAAAATTGGTGAACAAGGCTCAAACTTCTGAATTGTTATTACCAGATGATGTGCGCGCAAACGCCAAAAACTTCATGGATTGGATCTTGCCAGCAGTTGCACGTCGAAAAAATATTGCTCAAGTATTTGAGCTCTTAGTAAACCCACCTGCAACTTTAGATGAGATACCAGCAGAATTTGAAGTGAATTTTGCTAATTATAACGATATTTTTGATGAACAACGGTTAGCGCAAGTAGATCTAACTAAGTGGTTTGATGAGCAAACAACAGCTCAAGTCAAACTTACCCCTGAGATGGTAACTAAGATCGATCAGATCCTAGCAGGAAAGTATCAACATGAAGCAGCAACTAGAACGGCTGCCTATCAAGCCGTTTCAGATATCAAGCGTTTGTTTGACGATCCTGACCTTGAGAAAATGGCCAAGATCACGCCAGAGACGACCGCTAATCGTGAAGTCGGCGATTTTAGAAAACCGCGCTTTATGACCGAAGAAGTGCGGGTGACACCTGCTGCCATCGGGACAGCCGTTCACTTGCTCTTCCAAGAATTGGATCTGACTCAGACGCCAACGGTCACGCTGGTAGATGATTTATTACAACGTTTGATCGCTGATGATCTGATCACACCTGAAGTAGCTAAACAGATCGATGTTACTAAACTCGTAGCCTTTTATGCGTCACCGTTAGGCAAAGAGCTCTTAAAAAATCATACGCGAGCCAAGCGTGAAGTAGCTTTCTCAATGGTCTTGCCAGCGGGTAAAGTCTTTGACGACTTGGATGACACATTGAACGATTCGATCTTAGTCCACGGGATCATGGATGGTTATTTTATCACTGAAAATGATGAGGTCATTCTCTTTGATTACAAGACTGATCATCTTTATGGTGAAGATGGGGTCGAAAAGATCAAGCAGCGTTATCAAGGACAGTTAAATTTATATCAAACAGCTTTGGAACAGATCTTAAATAAACCTGTGACCCATAAATATCTTTATTTAGTTGAACTTGATCAAGCGATCGAATTACCGTGATGTAACAAAAGAAAAGCGCCTAATGTAGTCAGCGCTAGATAAATAACAAGGGACCTATTATGATACATATTTGCATCATAATAGGTCCCTTGTTTGCCTTATTTCTATGTCTTGATAATATCGTGTCCAAAAGCGGATCTAGTAAATAATAAAACCCCAAGTTAGCTGCAAAAAAGCAACTAACTTGAGGTTTTGTTATTTATTGAGTGCTAGCGTTTTTCTACGCTTAGATCAGTCTTTGTAGATGAATTTTCTTTGGAAGAATTTCACAACTTCGACGATGATGATCATTAAAGAACCAGCGCCTAAAACGATCCCCCATTGTTCTAACGCAAGTGTTGTAACATGGAAGGTGCTGTTAAAGGCTGGTACAAAGATCGTCATTGCTAATAACACAGCTGAAGACAAGACAGCAATGTTGAAGTACTTGTTGTTAAATGTCTCCTTGGAAAAGATCGTTCCGTGGATCGATTTGGAGTTAAAGGCATGGAACAATTGGATCACACCTAGAGTTGCATACGCCATGGTCAACGCATCAGCATGGATCTGAGCTGACGATTCATGGAATGGATAGTTGATCGCGATCCAATAGACCCCAAGCGTTAGAACACCTTCTAAGATACCTTGGTAAATGATGCTTGAACCGACCCCATTAGAGAGAAAATTCGAGCGACTACCGCGTGGTTTCTTTTTCATGATGTCTTTTTCGCCTTTTTCGACCCCTAAAGCGATCGCAGGGAAAGTATCTGTGACTAAGTTGATCCATAAGATCTGTACCGGAGCAAAGATCGACCAGTTGAGCATGGTCATCATAAAGAGTGTCAAGACTTCACCTAAGTTAGCAGACAAGAGGTATTGGATCGCTTTTTGGATGTTAGAAAAGACCTTTCTACCTTCACGAACAGCTAAAATGATCGTGGCAAAGTTATCATCAGCTAAGACGATATCAGAAGCATTCTTAGATACTTCAGTTCCAGTGATCCCCATACCGACCCCGATATCCGCGGTCTTTAAGGCTGGAGCATCGTTAACACCGTCACCAGTCATCGCTACGATCTTGCCATGTGCTTGCCATGCCTTAACGATCCGCACCTTATGTTCAGGTGCAACCCGAGCATAAACCGAGTATTTAGCAACATTTTGCTTCAATTCTTCATCAGACATTGCATCTAGATCGCGCCCAGTGATCACGCCACTTTCATCGTCTGGTTGGATGATACCTAGGCGGATCGCGATCGCTCTAGCTGTATCTTTGTGGTCACCGGTGATCATAAGTGGACGGATACCAGCTGATTTAGCTTCAGCGACTGCATCTTTGACTTCGGGTCTTTGGGGATCGATCATCCCGATCATTCCGGCAAAGATCAAGTCATTTTCAAAATTATCAGATGTTGCTTCGCGCTTTTCTTCTTCTTCAGTCAAAGGCTTATATGCAAAGCCTAAAACACGTAAAGCTTCAAGCGCTAATTCTTGATTAGTGTTTAAGATCTTATCTTTATCAGCTTGAGTGATCGGTCTTATTTCACCGTTATCTTCGATCCTAGTCGTTCGTTGCAAGATCTCATCAACGGCCCCTTTGGTCATCAAATAACGTTGGCCAGCATGAGAAACGATCGCTGACATCATTTTACGTTCAGAATCAAAGGGGATCGAGTTGGTTCGCAAAAAATCATTTTGGACTTGCTTAACGTCCATTTGACGATCCAAATAATATTGGATCAAGGCCGTTTCAGTCGGATCACCTACTAAGCCATCAGGTGTTTCTTGACTATCGTTAGCTAAGATCATGATCTGGGCTAGCCGTTTTTTGGGTGAGACTTGAAAAGCATCGGCTGATATCAAGTTATGATCAGTATAGAGCTGTTCAACTGTCATCTTATTTTGGGTCAAAGTCCCAGTCTTATCGGAGGCGATGATCTCAGTTGTTCCTAAAGTTTCGACTGCGGGTAATTTACGGACCAGCGCATTGCGTTTGGCCATCGTCTGAGTACCTAAGGCAAGCGTGATCGTTACGATCGCAGGTAGGCCTTCAGGGATCGCAGCTACAGCAAGTGAGATCGCTGTTAATAACATATCTAAGACGGATTCACGCCCCGTCATGACCCCAAAGACAAAGATCACGACCGCGATGATCAAGATCAAAATAGTTAAGACCTTGCTCAAATGGGTGATATTTTTTTGCAGGGGAGTTACGGAGTTGTCAACTTCATCTAACATGGTAGCAATATGCCCAACTTGAGTCTGCATGCCTGTGGCAAAGACGACTGCTTCGGCGGTACCATATGTGACGCTAGTGTTCATAAAGCACAAGTTGCTTTGCTCGCCTAAAGGAGGTTCTTTTTCATTCAAGACACTACTGTCTTTTTCAACAGGAACCGACTCGCCTGTTAAAGCAGCTTCTTCGATCTTGAGCGAAGAAGATTCGAGGATCCGCATATCGGCTGGGACGATATCGCCAGCTTCGAGCAAGACGATATCTCCTAAAACGATCTCATCACTTTTAACTTGCATGACCACACCATTGCGTTTGACACGTGAATAAGGGGTCGTCATTTCTTGTAAAGCATCGATCGCATTTTCAGCCTTGGCTTCTTGAAAGACCCCAAAGACCGCATTTAAGATCACCACTAAAAAGATGATCAAAGCATCGGATACTTCACCTGCAAGCATGGCAACTAGGGCAGCGACCATCAAGATCACGATCATCAAGTCTTTGAATTGAGCGATGAACTTTTGAAGTAAAGTTGTATGCTTCTTTGATTCTAAAACGTTAGGACCGTATTTTTCTTGACGTGCTTTGACCTCAGCATCAGTCAAACCATTAGCTGAACTTTTTAATTCAGCAAGTGCCTGTTCTCCAGTAAGTTGATAATATTTCGTTTTCAATCACGAAATTCCTCCTTTAATATGATTATTAGGTTACAGGCTTATCGTATCACACTTACTCATTAAAAAGAAATTATCCGCTAGTAAATTAATTGTAAATTTTATGTAAAAAATTATAAATTAGGGCAAAATAAATCCACATGTGCACACCTGACAGGGGCCCATGTGGAGCTATTTATATTCAATTAATTGAACTTTTCCCGGGTTATCAGCAAAATCTCGCGAGTGATCCTGCAGTTAAGATATCCCGGTCAGAGCTCCACTAGTATGTCATGTGGTGCTCAATTATTTAGCAGCTTTTTCAGCTTCTTCGCGTTCCTTTAAGAAACTCAATACAGCTTGATGTTCTGCACGACGCTTCTTAACATTTTTGTTGTTAACTGGGCGGCGGTCGTTACCAACGCCTACGTGTGTATTTTGTGACATGGTAGTCCCTCCCTTCATTACTCATGCAACTTTATATTTTAGCGAAAAACTTCTTAAATATCAAGGGTAAATTATAGTAGTTCTTTAAAAATAAGGGTTCTATGGTATAATTAGCGAAAGATTTGAGTAGAAAGAATGAATTGAAATGAGTATTTTAGAAGTGACAGATCTCTCGATGAGTTATGCAGATAAACAACTTTATGATCAAGCTTCATTTGTCTTGAATAAAGAAGATCATATGGGAGTTATCGGCCAAAACGGTGCCGGAAAATCGACCTTGATCCGTTTGATAACAGGTCAGACACTACCTGATGCAGGCCAGATCAAATGGCAACGTGGCAAAAAGATCGGTTATCTCGATCAATATGCTGAATCAGCGCATGATCTGACTATTGGAGCCTTTTTGCAAAGTGCTTTTAAGAAATTATACGAGATCGAAGCTAAACAAGCTAAGTGCTATGCTGATTATGCCACTACTTTGGATGATGCTTTATTGACTAAAGCGGGTAAATATCAAGAACAGTTAGAAGCCGCTGATTTTTATGGCTTAGATGTCAAGATCGATCAAGTCATGACCGGACTAGGGATCGATGCCTTGGGAAAAGAGCGTCAAGTCAGCAGTTGTTCTGGCGGGCAACGTTCTAAGATAATTTTAGCTAAATTATTATTGGAAGAACCGGATGTCTTGTTACTAGACGAACCGACAAACTATTTGGACACGGAACATATCGAATGGTTGATCGGTTATCTAAATGAATTTTCTGGCTGCTTTATGGTCATCTCCCACGATTATGATTTTTTAGAAGCGATCACCAATACGATCATTGATGTAGCATTTGGCAAGATCACGAAATATACAGGTAGTTTCCAAGCTGCGATCAAACAAAAAGAAGTCAAAAAAGAAGTTCAGCTCAAAGCGTATGAAAAACAACGGCGACAGATCGAAAAAGATGAAGCGTATATTCGTAAAAATAAAGCGGGAACACGAGCTGCAATGGCCAAGTCGCGGCAAAAAAGACTAGATAAATTAGAGCGCTTGACGCCACCAAGTGATAATCTCCAAGCTCATTTCAACTTCCCATATCTAGAACTGCTTTCAAGTGCGACTTTGCGAGTCAAAAAATTATCAGTGGGGTATAACAAACCATTGCTCGAACCAGTGACATTTTCAATGAGTCACGGGGAAAAAGTCGTGCTTAAGGGATTTAACGGGGTCGGAAAATCAACGTTGATCAAATCGATCTTAGGCAAGATCAAAACTTTTGGCGGGACAGCTCAATTTGTTGATGCTGCTGTGATCAATTATTTTACTCAGGAATTAACATGGCAAGATCCAAACCAAACTCCGCTCCAAGTCTTACAAGATGCCTATCCTAAGCTTGAACCCAAAACGATCCGGCAACGCTTAGCTCGTGCAGGGATCAATGCAGCTAATACACTCAAACCGATGAAATTGTTGAGTGGAGGCGAACAGACCAAGGTCAAACTGTGTTTACTGGAATTAAAGCCAAGTAATTTCTTGATCTTAGATGAACCGACAAATCACCTTGATGATGAGACTAAGCAAGCGTTGAAACAAGCCTTGATGAATTTCCCAGGAAATGTTTTGCTAGTTACCCACGAAGCTTCATTTTATGCTGGCTGGGTCGATAAGATATTTGATGTGGAAAATATTCAACTAAAGCGCTGATAAAGTTGACATTTTACAGGCTTATCCTTATATTGAATTAAGGTCAATTAGTTAAGAAAGGATCACTTTAAATTATGAAAAAAGCAAGTTGGATCCATTGGGCAGTTGCAATTATTTTAGTTGGACTTGCGGGATATAGTGCGGTATATATTCACCGTGCCGAAGAAAAAAACGCGCTAAAAGTTGAGCGTCAAGCAAAACTTGATAAGCAAGAAGAAAAACGAAAAAAAGAGCTTTTACGGGAACAAAAAAAGCATATGCAAACACCGATCGATTGGCAAAAGCCTTCAGAGACGCTGCCATATCCTGATGTGAGTCAAGCTATCAAATCTAAAAAGCTCGATCAAAAGATCTGGTTATTGGTCTCACCAAATAAACAACGCGTTTACGTACGTCAGGGGCCATATACTTTATACACGATGTATGCTTCGATCGGGAAAAATTTTGAAAATGTTAAGAATTATCAGGAAACACCGACTGGAGATTTTAAGCTCCAAAAGGAACGCGGTGAAGAATTCTACGATGCGACGAAGGGCTATGGGGCTAAATACTGGACATCATTTAGAGGACATGGTGCCTATCGCTTTGAGTCAGTACCGTTTGATCAGGCGGGGAAAGTTATCGAAAGTCAAGCTAAATTGTTAGGCCAAAAGGTGACCAAAAAACACAATATCAAAGCGTATGGGAGTATTCGTTTGAGTGTAGCTGATGCTAAATGGATCATGGATAATCTTCCGGCTAAAACAAAAGTCGTGGTCGAAGATAATGATCCCAAGCATGATGCCTGGGAGTATATGAAAGATCAATAAATTTGAGATATTTAGTTAGAGCGATCTGAGATCTGGTAGCTAAAAAGAGGCTAACATCGATGTTTTTCGATGTTAGCCTCTTTTGTTAGCCGTTGATCACGACTTTAGTACCAGTTTTTAAGTTTTCTGACATCCATTTTGAATCAGGCACGCTCAGACGAATACAACCGTGTGAAGCTGCCTTTTTACCTAGCTTTTTAGCTTCCTTGACATTGTAATTGCCTGAAGCATCGGTTGGGACCGAATGGAAGAGATAGATCCCATGGTCTTTAAAAGAGACCCAATTATTAGCTCCTTCATTTAGAGATGCATTGTAAAATGAATCGCCCCGCTCTGGTTCGATGTAAAAAGTTCCAGTCGGAGTATAGCTTTCGTATTTGCCAGTTTCTTCATCATGATGATAGCGTCCACCAGACGAATACATTGTATAGATCACTTTATCGCCTGACATTAGGTAAGTCCGATTCTTTTTGAGATCGACTTTGACCCAAAAATCATTGACTTGATCTAAATCAGGATAAGGTTTGGTTTCAGAAGACTTTTGCCAATCGATCGGAGTTTGCATGGTCGTACTCTCAGAATTAGTTGTTTTTTTGGCAGTTGTAGCTTTAGTTGCTTGATTTTTTTCAGTTATTTGTGCTTGAGTCGTTGTTGAAGCCGGGGATTGCTTAGTTACACGGTAGATCAAAAAGGCACCGCAGATGATCACTGCAATAGCAAGGCTCAAATAAAAGCGAGAACTTTTTGGTTTCATAGTTTAGTCTATCCTATCCTTTAGTAAGTATTGTCATTGTCTATTATACAGGTTTCTTTAATTAATTGTAGTAGCATTAGGAAAAATTAAGGTGTAAACTTTTAAAGTGTCAGGAAGGATATGATAATTATGAATGAACAAGCATGTACGACGATCTTAGTAGGAAAGAAGGCCACGATCGATGGATCGACGATGATCGCGCGTAATGACGATACGTTTTTACCACTGACACCACAGCGCTTTATCATGCAGAAAGCAGTGCATGGACGTCATGAAATGTGGCGCTCAACGCAAAATGGGTTTGAAGCCCCACTGCCAGCTGATGGTTATCGGACGACGATGACACCAAATGTTGATGTTAAAGGTTTAGGCTACTTTGGTGAAAGTTCGATCAATGAAAAAAATGTTGCAATGTCAGCGACCGAGTCTGTTTATGGCAATCCGCTAGCTCTAGCCCACGATCCTTTTGTCGTGGATGGTCTAGCGGAGGATTCTTTACAATCAATGGTCGCACCATTTATCACTTCAGCTAGGGAAGGTGTTTTATATTTAGGCGAATTGATCAAAAAATATGGTTCACCTGAAGGAAATGGCGTCTTGTTCGCTGATAAAGATGAAGTTTGGTACATGGAGATCGTAACGGGACATCATTGGGCAGCCACGAGGATCCCTGATGATGCATATGCGATCGCTGCTAATCAAGTTGCACAAGATTACATAGATTTTAATGATCCACAAAACTATTTGTGGTCAGAAGGCTTACAAGAATTTGTGGAAAAATACCACTTGAATCCTGATAAGTCGACGTTTAATTTCAGAAAGATCTTTGGGACTGACAATGAAAAAGATCGGCATTACAATACGCCCCGTGTATGGTATGGGCAACGTTATTTTAACCCAGAGATCCAGCAAGATCCACAATCAAGTGACTTACCATTTATCTGCCGTTCTAAGCGCTTATTGAAAGTTGAGGATCTGACATACGTTTTGGCTTCACACTATAACGAAACTAAATACGATCCTTTGGGGCACGGAAGTCAAGCCGACAAGCTTAAATTTCGGCCGATCTCATTGAATCGGACCCAAAATTCGCATGTTTTACAGATCAGAAATGATGTTTTCACTAAGAATGCAGCGTTGATGTGGATCTGCTTTGGGGTGCCAACATTTACCCCATATGTGCCATTCTATACGAATGCGACTGATACTGATCCAAGTTGGAGTCAAACGCCATTGGAGTATGATATCACCAGTGCTTATTGGATGTATCGAACATTATCGATGCTGACCGAATCACATTATGCCCAATTCGTGCAAAAAAATCGTGATTATTTGATCAAAACACGTGAAGTTTTACACCGTTTGATCAGTGAGATCGACAATGGAGTAGCCGATTTGAATGGAGAAGAAGCAACGGCATATTTGACCAAAGAAAATTACCGGATCGTAGCTAAGATGCGAGAGTTGACGATGGAAGCGATCGCTGATTGCGTTACTGGTGGTTTAGAATTATCGAAACTTACTTTCGATATGGATAAGAATCTTTAAAGTCGTGATATAAAATTTTGTAATTTGTAGATTTTTTGTGTAGAATGTTCACTAAGATTTAATTGGGATGTGAAATAATGGAAATCAAGGTCAGTGATTTTATCACAGCAGTCACAGAAGAAAAATTTAATCGAGATACGATCTTAGCCACACTTGCACAAGTTGAAGATCTAGGAATTGCAGATAGTTTAGCTCCGATCATGGAAAAAATGATGGATGCGATCAAGCAAGATCAACTGGAACAAGCAGAGCTCTCGATCGAAGGTAGTGACGAACCGATCCAGATCCGACTTGAGACTGGGATCATCAATTTACCATTTGAAAATATCAATCGGGTCGCTAATTTCTTTGATGAACTTGAAGCCAGTGTACCAGTAAATGTCTATTTGGTAGTCGTATCACCTGATTTGAATGCTTCCGGGCTACATATCATGCAGATCTGCCCAGCCAGTGATTTTGTCCGTGGACAAGGTCAAGATGCAGTGCTAGTCGCTGTAGCTGAAAGCTTGAAAAAGATCCAAGAAAATGAAGCACAAAAAGAAAAAGTGACAGCTAAATAAATCAAAGTTCCAAACTTCGAGCGGAGTTTGGAACTTTTTGATATAAAAGTAATTTAATAATAAAGTATCAGTTAGGTTAGTTTTTTATAATTTTGTTTTGGGTAAAAAAGTCAGTATTAGTAGTGGTTCTAGCGGATAGATAAATATTTATCAAGAAAATATTAAAAAACTTATTGACAAATTAAAGAAATAAAGATAATATCAAAGCAACAAAGATAACTGAATATTTAAAGACGTTGATGAGAAGAGTAGTCTGTTGGAGTAGATAGACAGAGACCCTCGGTTGCTGAAAAGGGGGATCGAAAGAGGAGATGAAGATGAGCTCGGAGTCTGATCGTTGGTGCAAGCTTGCGGTCCGTTTTAATGCGATATAATTTGAGACTACTGATTTAGAGTTAGTAGTTGATGAGTCTACTTTTGTGAAGAAGTAGAAAAATAAGGTGGTACCGCGAGTTTTCGTCCTTTTAGGGGTGGAAGCTTTTTTTTTTTTACCCTAATTTTAAAATTAACGATGAGAAAGTAGTGATCAAATGATTGAATTTAAGCAAGTTTCAAAGACTTTTGCGACCGCCAGTGGTCAAGTTGATGCGGTCAAAAATGTTGATCTGACCATCAACGCGGGTGAAGTTTATGGGATCGTCGGTTTTTCCGGCGCTGGTAAAAGTACTTTAGTCCGCATGTTAAATGGCTTAGAGACACCGACTAGCGGTGAAGTGATCATCAATGGTAAGCGGATCGATAATTTAAAAGGTAAAGAGTTACGTGATCAAAGAAAGAAGATCGGTATTATTTTTCAACATTTTAACCTCTTGTGGTCACGGACTGTTTTAGAAAATATTGAATTTCCGCTAGAATTAGTAGGGGTCGCTAAAGAAGAACGGCGCAAGAAAGCTAAGCATTTAGCAGAATTAGTTGGTTTAGGTGAACGGATCAATGCCTATCCGTCCCAGCTTTCTGGGGGTCAAAAGCAGCGAGTCGGGATCGCCCGTGCTTTAGCGACTGATCCAGATATTTTGATCTCAGATGAAGCGACTAGCGCACTTGATCCCCAAACGACAGATGAAGTTTTAGATCTGTTAGATGAGATCAACGAAAAACTTAATTTGACGATCGTGATCATCACCCATGAAATGCACGTTATTCGCCGCTTAGCTGATAAAGTTGCAGTGATGGAAAATGGCCAAGTGATCGAAGAAGGTCCGGTATCAGAAGTCTTCACGCATCCAAAAGAAGAGTTGACTAAACGCTTTGTCAGTGCGGAAGTCGATACCAAACAAACAACTGATGTCAAACAAGTTGTTACCAACTTACTTGAGAAAAATCCACAAGGCAAGTTAGTTGAGCTCAAGTTCCATGGTCAACAAGTTGAACGTCCTGTGATCAATGAATTGAGTAAAAGTTTCCCTGAATTAGAGATCAGCATCTTAGAAGGCTCGATCCACCAATTAGCGGACAAGGGGACTATTGGATCATTGTTCGTTCAACTAGTGGGACCAGTTGAACAACTCAAAGAAGCATTGACTTTATTAGAAAAACTCCAAGTAGAAGCGAAGGTGATCGAACATGGATAGTCAAGGTTTAGCATCATATTTTGAATTTAAAAATGTGAACTGGCCCAATCTTTGGGCAGCCACTTGGGAAACAGTTTGGATGACCGTTGTTTCAGTGGCGATCGTAGCAGTTTTAGGATTATTATTAGGTTTGTTACTTTATGAAACATCCGATAGTAAGAGTTTTGCAGTTAGAGCTTTAAATTGGATCGTAGCATTGTTCGTCAATGTTTTTCGCTCGATCCCCTTTATCATCTTGATCGTCTTGTTACTACCAGTTACCCAAGTAATTGTTGGGGCGATCACAGGTGCTAAAGCTGCGATCCCATCGTTAGTCATTTCAGCAGCTCCATTTTATGCTCGGCTAGTTGAATTAGCCTTCCATGAAGTTGATGGGGGCGTGATCGAAGCGGCTGATGCGATGGGAGCAACCAAATGGCAGATCGTGTATAAAGTTTTGATTCCCGAAAGTTTACCAGCTTTAGTTTCTGGGATCACAGTTACAGCGATCTCATTGATCGGATATACGGCCATGGCTGGGGCGATCGGAGCTGGTGGTTTGGGACAATTGGCCTATACTGATGGGTTCCAATCTTACAACAATGCGATCACTTTAGTTGCCACAGCAGTGATCGTGGTCATCGTCTTTGTATTCCAATATCTAGGCGACTTTTCAGTTCGCAAGATCGACAAGCGTTAGTTAGTAATTATAAAAAATAATCATTTATGGAGGAGATCACTATGAAAAAAAGTATCAAACGTTTATTAGGTGTTACAGTTGCAGCGACAGCCTTGCTTTTAGGAGCAGCTAATACAGCTAAAGCCGACACGACTTTGACTGTCGGGGCTTCAGCTGAACCACATGCTAAGATCTTAGAACATGTGAAGCCAGAATTGAAAAAACAAGGCGTTGATCTAAAAGTTAAAGTTTTTAATGACTATATCTTGCCAAACAAGGCTTTAGCTAATAAAGAATTGGATGCAAATTACTTCCAACACGTACCATTTTTAGATAACTGGAACAAGAAAAATAAGGGCTCTTTGATCAATGTTGGTGGTGTTCACCTCGAACCGATCGGGGTCTATTCCAAGAAATATAAGAGTCTAAAGGACTTACCAAAGAACGCGACAGTTTATGTTTCAAGTAACGTTGCTGACTATGGGCGTGTATTACAGATCTTTAAAGATGCTGGGTTGATCACCTTGAAAAAAGGGACCAACTTGACGAATGCAACCTTTAAAGATATCAAAACTAACAAGAAAAACATCAAATTCAAACACACATTTGAAGCTAAATTGATGCCTAAACTTTATGAATCAAACGAAGCTGATGCAACAGTCATCAATGCTAATTATGCAGTTCAAGCCGGGATCGATCCTACTAAAAAGGCGATCGCATTAGAAAAGAAGAATTCACCTTATGTAAATATCATTGCTGTTCGTAAGAGTGAAAAGAACAACAAAGCGATCAAGAAATTAGTCAAAGTCCTTCAATCCAAATCAACTCAAAAATGGATCGAAAAAGAATTTGATGGCGCTGTGATCCCCGCAATTAAATAATTGCTCTAAAGCACCTAGGCTTATGCGTCTAGGTGCTTTTTGCTCAAAAAAATGATATGATTGTCTATAGTAGAAACGAGACTGGACTTTGACGGTTACTGTGATCGAGCTAGGAGTGCCAGAATCAATAAGATAACTATTTTTGAATGGAGATGGAGTTAATATGTCTAGTGGTCAGGCGATAACGAATCTGATCATCATCTTAATTGTTTTTTATTTTGCTGCTTTCTTTGTCGCGGCAGAGTTTGCGATCGTATCGGTACGTAAAAGTGCGATCGAAAGTGCGTTAGAAAACGAGGAAGGTAACCAACGAAAGCTAAAATTAGCCTTGAAGATGGTCACCAACATGAATGAGTATCTTTCAACGACTCAGGTGGGGATCTCGACGACAGGGATCATTTTAGGTTGGATCGGGGCTGATACCTTGACCAAGATCTTGACGGATGTTTTAGGCTTTATGCCGATCAACCATGCGACAACGGTGGCGATCAGTGCGGTCTTGGGGGTCGTGATCTTAACGTATCTTGAAGTGGTCGTAACGGAGATCGTACCTAAAAATATCAGTATCGATATGCCATTAAAAGTGATGATGTTTATTGTAACGCCATTGCATTATTTCCACGTGGCATTTTACCCATTTGTATGGTTGCTAAATGCCTCGGCATCTGGGATCGTGCGCTTAGTCGGTTTAAAACCAGCGGGTGAAGGCCAAGATGTCTTATCGCAAAGTGAGATCTTGAGTATTTCACGCAATGCAGTGACTGGTGGTGCGATCGATAAAGATGATTTTGTATATATGCAACGTGCTTTTGAGTTCAACGATAAGGTCGCTAAAGATATCATGGTCGACCGAACGAGTTTAGAGGTCGTTGATATCACAGATACAGTGCATGATGTGATCGAAAAGTATCTACACAAAAAGTATACGCGCTATCCGGTAGTGGCAAATAACGATAAAGATAAGATCTTGGGCTATGTTTATATCTATGATATGATCCGCCAAGCCCAAGTTGATGATACAGTTCGGGTAAGCAAATTGATGCGAACGATCATCACAGTCCCAGAGGTTACTCCGATCCAAAAATTACTTCAAAGTATGGTCCAAAAGCAAACGCCGATCGTGGTCGTGTTAGATGAATACGGTGGAACTAGTGGGATCGTAACTGACCGTGACATCTATGAAGAATTATTTGGCACTGTGCGTGATGAAGCTGATGATGTTATCCAAGAAGATATCGTGGATAATCATGATGGGACCTATCGTGTTTCAGGTAAAACGACCCTTTATGATTTCCAACGCTTCTTTGATTTTTATACCAACGATTTCCAAGAAGCTGAGAGTGTAACGATCGCAGGTTATCTTTTGGAAAATTATAAAGTTGAATTGGGGACAGTCATCACTTTGGGCGACTTCGATATCAAAGTTACTGATTTTAGCCGAAACTATATCGAATGGATGGAAGTCAGTCCACATCAAGACACTGAAGTAAAAACTGAGAGTTAAACAATTAGAAGAGATCAAGGATGCAACTTGGTTTCTTCTTTTTTAAAACTTAAAAAGTTGTTCGAAATATAATTTAATGAGGTGATCTAATGATAAAAGTAGCAGCTGCTGTGATCGTTTCGGATGGTAAGATCTTAGCTGCCAAACGAAAAAATGAACGCCTTGGCGGAGGCTTTTGGGAATTTCCTGGTGGTAAACTCGAGCCAGGTGAAACACCGAAACAAGCTTGTCAAAGAGAGGTTGCCGAAGAGTTGGGCGATCAATGTGAAGTGCTGGAGCGAATCGAGGTCTCACGGCATTTTACGACGCCGTATGGTGAATTAGAGATCGATTTTTTTTGGACCAAACTAAAGACATATAATTTAAAATTAGTGGCAGCTAGTGAGTACAGGTGGTTGACCCCCGAACAACTGGAAAGTGTTACGTGGCTCAAGCCCTCTGAACCAGTTTTAGAGGTCATCAAACAAACAGATCTGAGGAAATTTGAATGAGTGAAGAATTTAAAAATGCGATCTTAGCTGGCTTATATGATAGCAAATATGCACCTAAGTTAGAGGGACCAGCGCCTAAATTATTGACTAATCAGCCAACCGAGACTTTATGGAGTCACTTACAACAAGAATTATTGACGTGTGATCATTTTATCTTAGCACCAGCATTTTTGACCGTTGACATGCTAGTGCCATTAAAGGCCATTTTGGCACGCATAGCCAAAAAAGGTGTGACAGGAACGATCTTAACGGCTGATTATTTGAATTTCAATACGCCTGCCGTATTTACAGAGTTGTTAAAATTACCCAATGTTAAGACTAAGATCGTGACTAAAGAAGCCTTCCATATGAAAGGGTATTTTTTTTGGCATGGATCACAACAAACGGCTTACGTAGGAAGTGCTAATTTTACGCGAAATGCTTTGTTGAAAAACTGTGAATTGACGTTGCGGGTGACTAGCGAAGAACAAGCCGATCTTACCCAACAATTAGCGCTACTCTTGAAACATCTAGCTGAAGATGCACTTACTTTGACGACTGACTGGATCAAAGCTTATCAAGCACGCTACCGACCACCAGTGAGCACAGCTGCGCCTAAAAATAACAAACTGCTACCTAATCGAATGCAAAAAGAAGCATTACAGCAATTAGCTAACTTACGAGCTCAGGGGAACACTAAGGGGTTAGTGGTCTCAGCTACAGGAACGGGGAAAACTTATCTAGGGGCTTTTGATGTTAAAGCTTATGATCCTAAGCGCTTTTTATACATCGTTCATCGTGAACAGATCTTAGAAAAGACCAAAGCTAGTTTTCAAAAAGTTATTGGTGGTCCGGCTAGTGATTTTGGAACATACTCGGGTAAAAAACATGAAACCGAGGCTAAATATTTATTTGCGACAGTCCAATCACTGGCTAAAGATGAGGCTTTGGAACAATTTTTGCCGACTGAATTTGATTACATTTTGTTTGATGAAGCCCACCATTTAGGGGCACCGATTTTTCAAAAAGTAATGGCTCATTTTACGCCGGCTTTTTGTTTAGGGATGACTGCAACGCCTGAACGAATGGACGACTTTAATGTGTATCGTAGCTTTGATTACAATCTGGCTTATGAGATCTCCTTAGACGAAGCTTTGACGGCTGAATTATTATGTCCGTTTGATTATGTAGGTGTGATCGATTATGAGTTTGAAGGAGAAATGATCACGGAAAAAACACCGCTCAAACAGTTAACTGCTCCTGAGCGCGTTACCCATATTCTCAAGCAATTAGAATATTATGGTAGCACTAAAAGTCGAGGTGGCTTAGTTTTTTGTAGCCGCCAACAAGAAGCAAAGGCACTGGCGAAAGCTTTTACAGCTGCTGGGTATCCCAGTCAAGCTTTGACCAATGAAGATAGTGTTATCAAAAGAGAAGAAGCAGTTGCACGTTTAGAAAGTGGCGTCTTAAAATATTTGATCTCAGTCGATATCTTTAATGAAGGGATCGATATCCCGTGTGTTGATCAGATAATTTTGTTACGCGATACTCGTTCAAAGATCGTTTTTACTCAACAATTAGGCCGAGGGTTAAGATTATTTCCCGGGAAAACGAGCACCTTGATCTTAGATTTTATCGGTAACTACCAAAATAACTATCTGATCCCCCAAGCTCTGACCAATGACCGTTCTTTGAATAAAGATCGTTTGGTCGCTGACTTAAAAGAGCAGGTCGTCTATGGCTTATCAACGATCAATTTTGATGAGATCGCCTATCAAAAGATCTTAGCTGTGATCGCCAGAACTAAACTTGATTCCCTCAAGCATCTAAAAGAAGCCTATCTTGAATTGTCACAAAAATTAGGGCGCATACCGATGCGACGCGATTTTTATCGCAATAGTCAATTAGATCCGCGGATCTTTACCCAGGGAAATACCTTAGTCAGCTATGCTGATTTTTTAGATAAGCTAGGAGTAAGTCAAGAGCTATCCCGCTATGCTACGCAAGTTATTGCTTTTTTAGAAAAAGAATTGATGAATGGGATGCGCAAACATGAACTATTGCTGTTACAACAACTATTGTTGGCTGAAATAACGCAAGAAGACTATCGCAAGCTCTTAGCTAAAGCAGGGTGTTATGTGGATGATGAAGTCTTGGCTTCGGTAAATTCGATCTTGTCATTGCGCTTTTTTGAAGTCAAAGTAGGCAAGAAATTACGTTCCGAAACGTATGGGGCTAAACCTTTGATCACATTTGAGCAGGGAAAATATCGGCTAAATAACGCATTTAGTATGGCTTTATCCCAGCTAGCATTTAGACAACACGTTGAAGATATTATTGAAACGGGGCTGTTGTTGAGTAAAGATTATCAACCTCAAAAACGCTTTACGCTATATCAAAAATATACGCGTAAAGACGTATGCCGCTTGTTAGATTGGCCTAAAGATATCAGTGCCCCGCTCTATGGGTATCGTGTGGTCGATGATGTGTGTCCGATTTTTATCACTTACCAAAAGGAAAAAAAGAGTTATCAAAATACATTGACAGCTGACCGTGCGATCCGCTGGTATACGCGAAGTCCTAGATCATTAGCGTCAAAAGAAGTGACAGAACTTTTGGCAGGTGTTAAGACCGGGACACCGTATGTCAAATTGCCACTCTTTATCAAACCAAGTGATGCTTTTGGGGCTGAATTTTACTATGTTGGGGAAGCTAAGATCATCGCCAAAAGCGTGCATGAAGTTGAACTAGGTGCTAAAAATAAACCTAAAAAAGCAGTTGCAATGGATCTGCTCTTTGAACAGCCACTTTCATTTGAAATAATGGAAAAACTTCAGGGGTTTTCGGCAGATTCCGAAGATTAGAAAAAAATTTCGGTAAAATTAAAGATTTTTCCAAAAAATAAGGTGAGAAAAACTTGCAATTATAAAGATTTTTTTGTAAATTATAATACAATATAATAGTTTAAAACAAAGGAGAGTTTACGATGTCCAATTGGGATACTAAGTTTACAAAAAAAGGTTTAACGTTTGATGACGTGTTATTGATACCGGCGGAAAGTAATGTTTTGCCAAATGAGGTCGATTTGAGTGTTCAGCTCGCAAAAAATTTGAAATTAAATATCCCAATCATCAGTGCTGGTATGGATACAGTTACTGAATCTTCAATGGCGATCGCAATGGCACGCCAAGGTGGTTTAGGTGTTATCCATAAAAATATGACGATCGAGCAACAAGCCGATGAAGTCAACAAGGTAAAGCGTTCTGAAAGTGGCGTTATCATTGATCCATTCTTCTTGACTCCAAAGCACACTGTTGCTGAAGCTGAAGGGTTGATGGCTAAATATCGTATCAGCGGGGTGCCGATCGTTGAATCCATGGATAGTCGTAAATTCTGTGGGATCATCACAAACCGTGACATTCGTTTTGTGTCTGATCACAATGTCGAGATCGGAGAAGTTATGACCCAGGGCAACTTGATCACTGCACCAGAAGGCACATCTTTAGAAAAAGCTGAAGCGATCTTACAACAACACAAGATCGAAAAATTACCGATCGTCAATGAAGCTGGTGAATTAACAGGTTTGATCACGATCAAGGATATCGAAAAAGTTGTTGAATTCCCAGCAGCTGCTAAAGATGAACATGGTCGCTTGTTAGTTGCCGCTGCTGTGGGGGTAACAAGTGATACATTTGAACGGGCAACTGCCTTATTGAACGCTGGGGCTGACGCTTTAGTCATTGACACAGCTCATGGACATTCAGCTGGTGTTATCCGCAAGATCAAAGAGATCAGAGAACATTTCCCAGATGCAACTTTGATCGCCGGAAACGTAGCCACAGCTGAAGCTACACGTGCTTTGTTTGATGTGGGTGTTGATGTAGTTAAAGTTGGTATCGGACCAGGTTCTATCTGTACGACTCGTATCGTGGCTGGGGTCGGTGTTCCACAATTAACAGCGATCTATGATGCTGCCAGTGTAGCTCGTGAATATGGTAAAGCGATCATCGCTGACGGTGGGATCAAGTATTCAGGTGAGATCGTCAAAGCGATCGCAGCTGGCGGGAATGCTGTTATGTTAGGTTCAATGTTAGCTGGTACTGATGAAGCACCAGGTGAAACGATCATCTACGAAGGACGTCGTTTCAAGACATATCGTGGTATGGGGAGTTTAGGTGCAATGGATTCAACACACGGTTCATCTGATCGTTACTTCCAAAGTGGGGTCAATGAAGCTAACAAGTTAGTTCCAGAAGGTATCGAAGGTCGTGTTGCTTACAAAGGTAGCGTAGCAGACATCATCTACCAAATGGATGGTGGTCTACGCGCGGGTATGGGTTACGTAGGTGCAGCTAACTTGAAAGATCTAAATGACAATGCTCAATTTGTTCAGATCACAGGTGCTGGGTTACGTGAATCACATCCACATGATGTACAGATCACAAAAGAAGCGCCAAACTATTCAACTCGTTAATTCAAGAAATAAGCTAATGCGGAACTCACTAGGATGCGTATTTTGCATCGTAGTGAGTTCCGCATTTTTACGTGGCATTTAATTGGCGTAGTTATTATTTTAAAAGCCTAAAAAAACGCCAGTAATGGCGTTTTTTTAGTTATTTTTTTTGGACTAATTGTCCGTCCGTTAGCTCATAGATCTTGTCAGCTTGTTCGATCAAGCGAAGATCATGCGTCACAGTAATGACAGCTTTATTTTGCTGCTTGGCTAAGACTTGTAAGATCGTCCCAACTTTTTTGACGCGCTGACTATCTAACGCTGCTGTTGGCTCATCGGCTAAAATGATCTCAGGATCAGTATATAAAGCACGTGCGATCGCAGCGCGTTGACTTTGACCACCGGAAAGTTCATTGGGATATTTATCTTTGAGTTCAGCGATCTCAAGGTGAGCTAACAGCCGTTCAAGATCAGCTGAACTTAGATTGCCTGTCTTTTTGACCCGATCGACCAGTTCAAATTGTTCTTTGAGCGTTAAATAAGGGACGAGATTATGAGCTTGTAAAACAAACCCGATCTGTTCCAAGCGAAGTTGTTCTCTTTCTTTGTTGCTATAAGTGGCGATCTCTTTACCATTGATCAAAACAGAGCCACTGCTAGGACTTAAAATATTGCCGGCAATTGTTAAAAAAGTACTTTTGCCAGAACCAGAAGGCCCCAAAATCAAGACAAATTCACCTTTATCAGCTGAAAAATTGATATCTTTAAGGGCATGGACTTTAGCTGAACCACTACCAAAATATTTATTAACATTTTTAAATTCGATCACTGACATAAAATCAACCTCCGATCGCTTGGGCTGGATCGATCCGCAAGATCGCTCTGACTGGGATCAAGGAACCTAAAACTGATGTTAGCACGAGTCCAACAGAAACTAGACTCAAAAATTTCAGATCAAAAGTCATCGGAACATTTGCTGGGATCACCAAAGCAGTAGCTAAAGTCAGCAAAGCGCCAATGATCAGGCCTGTGATGACTAAGATAAAAGATTGCCCGATCGTATTTTGGATCAAGACTTTGTTAGCGATCCCTTGGACACGCAAGACCGCATAGTTAGGTAGTTTTTGGATCGTGATGATATATAAGAAAACAGCGATCACGATCAAAGAGATGATCATCAAAAAAGCGATCATAAAAGTAAAAGTACTATTTTGGGCACTATAGCCTGGTAATTTATCGATCAAAGCTTTTTGTGTGGTCACTTGCAGTTTTGGATCAGTGACTTTGAAATCAGGATCTTTGGATAAAACACCACTAGCAGCAAAGTTAGGACCAACATTTTTTAGTTCAGCCCAAGCAGTTAGTGAACCATAAACAACGGGTAAGACATTTAATTTAGCATTTTTTATAAAGCCGGTGATCGTATAAGGTGTTGTTTGAGAGTTGAAATATACTTTATCGCCGAGTTTATAGCCATCATTTTTGAAGCTATCATCAACGACGACTTCTTGTTTAGTTTGGGGAAGTTGCCCCGAGCTTAGTTTTAATTGTTGGTAGACGAATTGGGATCTTTCAAGCCCAACAAATGTAGCTGAGAGCTTTTGGCGCCCTTTTTCTTTGACAATGATCGGTGCTTGTCCGATCAAGGCTTCATTTTTAGTCAATTTAAGTTCGTTTATCTGATCTGTAGTGAGTAGTGATTGTCGCAAATTGACATCGGCATCACGATTCAAGGCGATCCGCTTAAAATCCCAACTTTCGATCGCATAAGTATTTTCGCGAGCCAGTCCAAGCGCAAGACTGGTCAGGATAAAGACGAGATAGCTGATCAAAACGACCATAGCAATGATCAATGAATAACGGACTTTTTCATGTTTGATCTCTTTTAAAGCTAGATACATGGTAAAACTTCCTTTCCTAATTGTCGCTTAGCTCAAGTTGGGTAATACTTTGTTCTAAGCGCGTAAGATAAAGCTCTTTATTTTTAGGATCATTTAGAGCTTCTTTTAAGGTCTGATGGCTCAAAGTTGCCAATACCCAACGCGTAGCAGAAAGGTTAGGGTCGACAAAAGCTAAAGGTAATTCATTTACGGTCAAATGTAACTTGAGAAGATCGTAATAAGGACTTTTTAGTGAAGCCGTGATAAAAGCGCGCGTTGCTTTGAGTATTTCTTGCGGTGAACTTGGCTTAAGGTCAGCATGGATATCAACTAAGGCTAAGTGATAAATATAGTCATAAGCTTCGTTTAAGTCAGTAAAATATTTATAAAATGCTCCGCGCGCGATCTGAGCATCTTTGACGATCCGCGCGACTTGGGCGTCCTTTAAGGGGTAGGTAGAAAATTCCGTCAAAAGGGCAGCAGTGATGCGCTCTTTTTTTAGGGGGGCAAGATTCTTAAATGTCTGTGAAACCATAGCACTCTCTCCTTAAAAGTATAAAAGTAATTTACGCTCTAAGCATAACAGCAAAGTGACACGGTGTCAACATTGGGTAAAATAAAAAAGTTATGTCGCAACATAACTTAAAAAAACTAGATCCCAAATGTTCCACCGTGAACTTTGACAACGTTTGAAGCGATGATAAAAGCATCGGGATCAATATCATGGATCGCAGCTAGTAATGGACCGTAGCTTTGATTGTCGATGACCGCCATCAATAATTCTTTTTCATTAGCTGAATAACCACCGCGAACATTGAAGATCGTCATTGCATGATCTTCAGACTCAAGCATTTTTTTGATCTCAGGGAGCTTAGTTTGACTCATTACCTGGATCTGATATTTATGGTCAAGGCCAGCCTCGGTATAGCGCATGACGATCGAAGTGATGACTAATGAAAATGAAGCCATGAAAAAGGCATTTAAACCAGAAACAAAGATATTAAAAAAAGTGACCAACATATCGAGTGCTAAAAGCGAAAAAGCAGGATCAATATGGAAATACTTTTTAAAGATCAGCGGTGGAACAGTTGTCCCGCCACTAGAGGCGTTGATCCGATAAAGTGCAGCTACCCCGATCGCAAAGACTGCTCCGCCAACGATCACGGCTAATAGATCATCTTCAATTATCTTTTGACTAGGTGTGATATACATCAGTAGTGGTAAAAGAAAACTACCGTAGACGATATTTTTAACAGTCTTTTTATCGAGCAATAACCAAGCAGCGAGGATCATCAGTAAATTAATGAGTAAAACTGTCAACGAGCGGTTGATCCCAAAAGCAGCATCTAACAAGATCGCTAGTCCTGTTGCTCCGCCAGCTGCAATATTGATCGGGGCATAAAAGAAGTTGACTGAAATGGCGATCAGTTCTAGCGCGATGACTAAAACGAGCCAATAGAACCAAGGTGTTTGGACTAATCTTTTTTTCACGAATATTTCCCCCGTATTTATTTAGATAATATAAGTTTAACGTATTCAAGAAAAAAGAGCTATATTTTTTAAAATATAAATTTTTGTTGCTTTATCTCTAATAACAACTCGCCTGGTGGAAAGGTAAATGTCTCACCATTGACTTGGATCATTTGAGGGGTAGTAGTGGACAGTTTAAGCTTTTTAGTTGTATAAAAGCTAAGAGAGCGGGCTAAGAGATGATAAGCTCCTGGTAAAAGCATCAATAAAAAGATACTTAAGAAGTTCAATAAGTTCTTTTTTTCAATTACTACCAAGGTAAGTTTTCCATCGTCTAGTCGTGCTTTGGGGAAAAGGGAAACACCACCGCCAAAATATGGTTGATCAGTGATCGTACATAAAAATGCGTGTGAAAAATTTTTAGGTGGAAAATTTGGCAAAGTCACTGTCAATGCAAATGGCTTTTGTTGGCTGAGTGCTTTGAAAAAGCAAGTAGCATAGGCGAATTTACCTAAGTGTAATTTATTTAGCTGATTTTTTAAGTGTGAATTATTCGTTATTTCAACGATCTGGGCATCAAAGCCAAGCCCTAAGTTATTTGAGAAGACCCCAGCACGATCTGAAGTTTTAAAGTACCCTAGATCAAGGGTGCGTGGGGCTTTTTGGGCCAAGAGATGAGCTAAGGCTTTGTTGGGATCAGTAGAGATCTGGGCAGCTTTAGCAAAATCATTACCGGAACCACAAGGGATGTATCCTAAAATGACATCTAATTTAGTGGGAAAAGCTATGGCATTTAAGGCATGATAAAGCGTACCATCCCCACCTAAGATCACAAAGATCGTTTTAGGCGTGAGTTTTGCTTGCTGGCGTAGGTGTTGTTTTAAATCTGTACTCGATGTAGTCAAATAGTAGCTATGCTTTAAATTTAATTGGCATAATTTCTTTTGTATTTTAGTCCAACTTTTTTGAGCGCGCCCATTGCCTGCGCTGGGGTTGATGATAAAATGATACATAAAAAGCCTCCAAATTAAGGTTCTTGATAAGTATACCTTAATTTGGAGGCGCAAGGCTTATTTTTTATCTTTCAATAAATCACGAATTTCAGATAAAAGTTCGATCTCTGGTTCAGGACCAGCATCTTCGACTTCTTCTTCAACTTTCTTAGGCATAACTTTATTGACAGCTTTGACGATCAAGAAGACCACAAAAGCAATGATCAAGAAGTTGATCACGGCGTTTAAGAAGACCCCAAATTTAAAGGTCGTTCCGCCGATCGCAAGCTGAAGATCAGAAAGATCGATCTTACCGAGGAATAACCCGATAAACGGATTGATCAAGTTAGTAACAAGTGAGTTAACGATTGCAGTAAATGCGCTACCGATGATGACCCCAACAGCTAAGTCTAAAACATTACCGCGGCCAATAAATTCCTTAAATTCTTTTAACATTAGTTTCACCTCCAGTAAAAATTGGTTGCAATCAAGATAACCTTAAGTTTAGCTAATATATCTAAATAAAACAAGCTAAAAGCTTTGAAAAAATTCAGTTTTTGTTCGGGTTTGGTTATTTATAGATACAAAATTATAACAAAGAGGTTTTAAACTTTAATATGAGTTTAATTTGGAGGATAGGACTTGAATTTTAAATATACATTAGGGTAGAATTAGAAATATAATTTGATCAGCAGAAAGTCAAGCGTAGATGCCACCAAAAACTATGTTCTTTAAGAAAGGAAAAGCTATTAAAGTCTTTCAAAATACAGTAATTGTATTTTTCTACGTTTATTTAATAGTAGGGATAAGAGATGGGATATGTCGATGAAGTTTTAGCGCGTGTAGCAAAGCAAAATCCAGAACAAGCCGAGTTCAAGCAAGCGGTTGAAGAAGTTTTAGGATCACTTCGCCCAGTGATCGAGCGTGATGAAGAAAAGTATCGTAAACAAGCAATTTTGGAACGTTTGACGACTCCTGACCGGCAAATACTCTTTCGGGTCGCTTGGGTCGATGATGCAGGCCAAACACAAGTCAACAATGCCTATCGAGTTCAATTTAACAATGCAATCGGGCCATATAAGGGTGGTTTACGGTTACATCCTTCAGTTGATCTAAGTATCATCAAGTTTTTAGGCTTTGAACAGATCTTTAAAAATGCTTTGACTGGCTTACCAATTGGTGGCGGTAAAGGTGGTTGTGATTTTGACCCTAAGGGAAAATCAGACCGCGAGATCATGGTATTTTGTCAAAGTTTTATGACTGAACTGGCTAAGTATATCGGAGCCGATATGGATGTGCCCGCCGGTGATATCGGAACTGGGGCGCGTGAGATCGGGTATCTTTTCGGACAATATAAACGCTTAAAGGGCGTCTATGAAGGTGTCTTGACCGGCAAGGGACTCGAATACGGTGGCTCATTAGCCCGAACAGAAGCGACAGGTTACGGTTTATTGTATTTGGTCGATGAGTTATTAAAAGATCATGCTCAAAGTTTACAAGGTAAAACGGTAACGGTCTCAGGAGCTGGTAATGTGGCGATCTATGCGATCAAGAAAGCCCAAGCACTTGGCGCTAAAGTTGTAACTTGTTCAGATTCGACCGGTTGGGTCTATGATCCAGCGGGGATCGATGTAGCTTTATTACAAGAAGTAAAAGAGGTTAAACGTGCGCGGTTGACGGAATATGTAGCCAAGCGTGCTTCGTCTAAATATTATGAGGGACACGGTGTTTGGAGCGTTAAAACTGACGTAGCATTGCCATGTGCGACACAAAATGAATTACATTTAGCTGACGCAAAACAGTTGGTCGAAAATGGTGTTCTAGCTGTGGCAGAAGGAGCCAACATGCCAACGACCTTAGAAGCGACAAAATATTTACAAGAGCATGGTGTTTTATTTGTTCCTGGTAAAGCGGCTAATGCTGGTGGAGTCGCTGTTTCAGCGCTAGAAATGAGTCAAAATTCGGAACGCTTGAGTTGGACTTTTGAACAGACAGATGAAAAATTAAAAGAGATCATGCAAAAGATCTATCAAAATATCAAACAAGCAGCTAAAGAATATGGCTTTGAAGATGATTTTGTTTTAGGGGCTAATATTGCAGGCTTCAAAAAAGTTGCTGCAGCGATGGAAGCACAAGGTATCTATTAGTATGAAACAATAGTTCAAATACGTCTTTGAGCTATAAATGCAGTCATCTAGTGAAAACGAAGGGCTCAACACGATGTAAAATATGCATTGTGTTGAGCCCTTCGTCATTCATACGATTTTTTATACTTGTTTATTTACTCTTGTGTAGTTGCTTTTGCTGCTTCTATATCGGCTTGAGTGATCGAGATCGTAGCTAGATTGCTACCATCAGGATTGTCATATTTTACCAAGACTTTAACATCAGGGGCAATGGCCTTAGCCTCATTTACTAAAGGCTCAACTTCTGGGATCAAAACTTGTTTTAAAGCTTCATTATCAAGATAGATATCTTGTGGTTGAGCAAAAGTATAGGTGTAAATGACGGTACTATCTTCACCTTCATCGATCGCAATGTCTTTGAAAGTGTTATTCTCACCATTGAGCTGAGCTTTCAGGGCTGGGATCTGACTTTGAGCAGTTTTGATCATTAAAGCAAAATTTGCTGAGTTACCTTTAGTTGATTTAGCACGTGAAAGTGAGTTTTTACTGGTCGAACTTGTTTTACTACTTGAACTTTTAGCGCTACTAGAGGAACTGCTTGCAGTATCCTTTGTCTTATCGTTAGAACAGGCTGTTAGACCAAAAAGGAAAAATATACTTAAAAATGCAATAAAAAATTTGTTTTTCATTAAAAAACCTACTTTCTTCTAAGATATATTTTCATTATATAGAGGGATAATAGCTAGTACAAATCTAAAAAAATCGATATACACCCTTCAGAGGGAGAGAGTTACAAATATAACTATATTATTTTAAATGTTATTTCAGAGATAATATTTAGTGGGATAGTAAAAGTGTTTTTGTAAGTTTCTACCTATAATATGTAAGTTATACTAGATAGATATTTTGAGTAACTGGAACTTTCTTAAATTAATTGTTAAACTTAAACTAAAGAAAGATAAGGTAGGGGAAGCGAGATGACTGAGTTACACATTAGACATCGCAAATTATTATATTGTTTAAGTGGTTTAGGTATCGTTTTGGCAGCAGGGCTGATCTATGTTATTTTTAAAAATAATGAAGCGCAGTATTTACAATTTTTAGATCCTAAACATGATAAGAGCGTTTTGATGCATACCTTTCGTGACCGTGGTCCTAAAGATGCGCTATTGTTGATCTTATTGACGGCGATCACTTCGGCTGTACCAGCACTTTCCAGTTCAGTTATCTGTATTTTTAATGGTGTTTGTTTTGGGCCAGTTATCGGATTATTGATGAATATTACAGGTAATTCACTAGGAAATGTTCTAGTAGCTGGCTTTTTTACGAAGTTTGATGAGGAACATGATTTTAATAAAGAAACTAAGCGCCCTAATCGGATCTTAGAACACTTGGCACATTTTAAGAACAAAATGGTTGCGTTGATCCTAGGTTATATGATCCCGATCATCCCCTCGTTTTTAGTCAATTATATGGGTGTTCGCCTGAAAATGGACTTTAAAAAACAGTTCTTATGTATCGTGATCGGTGTCCTTCCGACCTCGTTTTTATATGCTTTTGGCGGGGATGCTATTTTTAAGGGAAATGATCTAAGGTTGATCGTCAGTGCTTTGTGCATTGTTTTACTGGTAGTGGGTGGTGTTACTTTCTATCGTAAAAAGCACGATGCTAAAAAAACTAATTAATATATAGTAGTAAAATCAGGTAGT
>NZ_BCVJ01000007.1 GCF_001591685.1 Ligilactobacillus murinus DSM 20452 = NBRC 14221
TGATATTTTAGTTGAACAATATTTGCAAAATGATATTGCTAAAAGTGAGGAGAACACGTTACAGGATTACAAGCAGAGATTACTTGAGAAAAAGGATAATTTGTTAGAACTATTGGTAAATAAGACATATAAGACCGATCCTTTAGAAAAAGGTGAATTTGAACGTACTGATGACTTTAATAATCGAGTAAGTATGAAACTTGAAGAAATAAAGGCAGAGATTTCAAGTGGTTTACCTGAATTGGAGAAAGATGTAGAAAGAAAATTGGCCAAAATAGACGCTGCTACAGCAATTGCAAAAAGAAAAGCAGAATATTTATTATCTGACAAAAGTGCAGAAAAATTAAAATGGATAATATTTAAAAATCAATTGCAACAAGTAAATTTAGGTAGATATGATGCCGATGAATCTACATTCGAGTATACCTATGGTGAAGAGAATGTGGAGAACAATGTTGAAGTTCCAATAGAAGTCGCTCAAGAATTTAGGGAAAAATTTTCTTCAGATAATTTTACAGATATTATACTAAGTAAGCCAGCATCTGGAGAATCTAATTCAAAGAAAATAACTGTTGAAGCCAAGTATAATTTTGATGGTAAAGATTATGTATTTAAAATTTGGTCTATTTAGTGCAACTAAATATTTTGTTATTGGATAATTCGAAAATAGTTAAACTAAGTCCTATATGATTGATTAAAGAGCTCTATGCAAATGGCGTAAGTTATTTGTATAGAGCTTTTTTGGTTTGGATTTGTGAAATAACGTATTTTATTTGGAGATATAATGCTAATAGAGACTGGAAAAATCTAAGTGTGAAATTTTAATAGATACATTTAGAGTGAATTTTAGTTATATTGTTGGATAAAACTTATATGCTTTCCGTAAAAAATTTCTATTACAAGGCTTTTAAAGTATTTTTTATGTGCAAATGATATCTTTTTTAGGTAGAATTGCTCAAAAAATTGTAAGAAAATTAAGCAGATATTGAGAATTAAAAAATAAGATGGTGCGTGCTGGCAACATATACTTAAACAGGTCAAAAAAACACCAGTTATAACTATTTAAGTATCAGCAAAAAATTGCTGATACTTTTTTATTTGTACTTTTACAAGGAAAAACACATGTAATTAATCTTGTATATGTACAATATCAAATGAATTTAGTTTTAAATATAATAAACCTAAAACGATTTTACATATATAGGAGGGTATTCAAATGAATTATGAAGATTTATTAGATGTTGATCAAGGCGACGATTTAATGGGTGAAATGTACAATCAGACCAAAGAGCAAAATAAGCAAGTCGTCAAAAGTGCTGATGAAGTAGCAAGTGTGGTCGCTAAACCTGTCACGACAAATGCACCAGCGCCATCAGCAGGTAATGACGTATCGGATCTGTTGGGCAATGATACTGCCAATGTCTCCGTACAAGCAAAGACACCAAAAGTTGAAAAGACGATCTACAACAAGCTAGATGAAAATGATCAAAAATTGGCTGAAAAGCAATCTAAACAGCTCAACTATGCGGAACGTATCACATTGACGAATTACGGTCAAAAAGCCGCTGATAGTATTGATGCCTTTTCCAAGAAATATATGGAAAAAGGTCTTGATGACAGCAATCGTAAATCTGTCAGTGATGATTTGAATATGTTAGCTAATGTAATCAAGAGCATCAACTTACAAGAAGTTGCTGAACAAGTCGAGCGCGAGGAAACACAACAAGAAGATCGTGGAGGATTCTTTGGTCTATTCAAGAAAAAGCCAAGCAAGTTAGTTCCAGAAAAGAAACAAGATATCTTTAAAGCTACTTCTGATCGAATCGATGCTTTGAAAAATAAACTCGGTGTCGATCAACAGATCCTGGTTGAAGATAATAAGCAATTAGATGCCTTTTATACAGAAAATTTGAACTTATTTAGAGTTACCAATATCTTGATCGCAGGTTTAGAAATTTATGAAGAAGAGCTTGTGACTAAGATCATCCCTGAATTAAACGAAGCAAAAAAAGATCCAATGCAAGATGAAGCTAAGATCCAAGAACAGCTGGAAGTCGCTAATAAATACGTTGCAGCGATCGATCGACGGAAATATGATTTTAGGGTCAACCGCCAAATGATCATTCAACGAGCACCGTCAATTCGTTTGATCGAAGAAAATAACGTCAACTTAGCTGAAAAGATCCAAACTACGATCATGACTACCTTACCAGCTTGGCGTACGAACTTTGTGGTCATCATGAGTACATTACGTCAAAAACAAGTTACGGCTACAGAAAAAGGTATCAGTGACCTGACAAATGATTTGTTAGTTCAAGGGGCAGATGCTTTGCATCAAACAAGTGTGGAAACGGCGCGGGAAAATGAAAGAGCGATCGTTGATATCGAATCACTTGAATATGCTCAAAATAAATTGATCCAAACTTTGGATGAAACGATGCAGATCCAAGAAGAAGGTCGACGGATCCGTGAAATTTCGACGCAAAAGCTCAACGAAATGGAAGAAAAAATGAAGCAAAAGGTCAAAGAATATGCAGAAAAAGGACGTTAATGAAAAATGAAGAAAGTAGTATATTGGATAATTGCAATCTTACTGGTTTTATTTTTACCTTGGTACATTGGCATTCCTGGTGCAGTGATCGCATATTTTATTTACAAAGCAAGAAAAAATTCGGTACGTCAAGTTCCCCAACCAAGTGTTCAAGAGCTAGAACGCCAACGAGTAATGCAAAGAAACCGTGCGATCATCAATGGTTATTTAGCTGACCGAACTAAATTTGCCAAAAATGTAAAACGACGCTTTGATTACAATAATGATGATATCGAAAAGTGGCGCACAAGTGTGGATCAGTATTTTGCCCAAGCAAATGCTGTGATGGTCGCGATCACGAACAATCCTACTTTGCGCTACATTGATCCTAAGTACAAATTGCAAAGTTATTTTGATGATATTGCAGTGAAGATCTTAAATGATCCACCCAAGATCTTCACTTTTGAAGGTATGGTAGTAAATATTTTGCCAGAGATGAACAAGACACTCAGTTACTACAATCGTATCTATGACAATAATTTGATCGCCAATGATCCTGAAGTGCAAAAGACTTTATCAAGTACTAAATCCCAGATCGAAGGCTTTGCGCAAAAGATCCAGGTAGAGTATAAGCGCGTCTTGATGGGACAAGTTGCTGATATGCAAAGTCAAACTGCACTTGGTGGAGCAATGGTAAGTGATGTGGCCCAAAATACCACAACCATGCCTAAGAAAGAAATGCCCCAAGTTAACAGCAAAAATGATATCGAAGACATGTTGAAGTAGTATGAATTAAAAGGTGATCGTGAGGGATTAAGATGGGATTCTTTGATGGTATTAAGAAGTTTGCTAATGAGATGGTCGATGATGAGATTTGTCCGCTTGGTGAAAATGCTCAAAGGCGTGAATTAAAGAATAGGATCGCTAAGCAACTAAAACAAAAAAAAATTCCGAATGCATCTACTAAAAAGATCGAGCACAAAAAGATCGATAATTTACGTGAAGTATTCAATGTTGACTATCGAGATCTACTATTCTTTGTAGACACAACAATGATGCGTAATAATGGGACTTTAGGGATCGGTGCGATCGATGAATGGGTATTTTGGAAGTTCAATGATGAACAACGCTTAGCCATGCCTTTAAATGACCTATTATTAGGTTATACTAGTGATGATAAACTTGTACTTGTTAAGTTTGAAAATGAGCAACTTATGTTCAATTCGTTACCAATAGGCGATAAAGCCGAAATGTTTGAGGCAGTTATTACTGCTCTTAACAAGGAACAAAATGCAGTAATGGCCTATCAAAATATGCTAGAGCCACTAGTAGAACGTGACTTAACGATCAATGATGCATTTAGGGTCGATTTATTGAAAGTTTTGAGTCCTGCACAACATGTTCGCTTAGAGAAGTTGCTTATTGAAAAAGCAATCACAGAAAATGATCCAACATTTTGGAGCTATGCAGTACATCAGTTATCTTCCCATGATAGCGATAAATTTGAAACTTTCCGTGGAAAAATCTTAGAACATACAGTCTCGTTATTACAAGAAGACCTACCTAAAGAAAAGATCAATGAATACTTGGATATTGTAAACGAGTTTGATATTGATGGAAAATATACAACGTTAAAACTAGAATGTATGTTGAATTTAGATCGAGTCACTGAAGCTAAAATGTTAGCTTATAAAGAATTACCTGAAGCAGAACGGGAAGAATTTCTTACAAAACAAGAACAAAAAGAAAAAGAGTTACGCTTGAAGATCGAACAAGCTATTGATAAGGGTGAAGATATTTTTGAGGATAACCCCCAATATGTTTATACTTATCTTACTGGTGGGTTGTTGCCAGCGGAGTATGCTGTAACTGTCGGGCAAAGTGTTGAGTATGTGGATGGGATAATCTCTAAGATGGAACATGGAACGCAAATAATCAACAGATATCAGTTCACATTGAATGAATTAGCTGCTAAAAATCATCGCTTCAATTACTTTGCAGAGATCAATCATGAAGAATTACCAACTGAAGGAAGTTGGGCTAAAATCAATAAGTTTATTCTAGGTTATGATACTATAGAGCTTCAAAGAAAGATCGATTATGGGATTGCAAAGGTTGATGAAGTTAAAAGCTATGTAAGACAGTATGAAGAAGTAAGACTTGAAGACGAACAATTAGCGGAAGATCAGCGAAAATGGCGTGAACAAATGAATAAAGCCTTGAAAGAGAATTATACAACATTTTATATGAAAATGTTGGATCCAGTAAAGGCTGAATATATTCATAAAAAATTGATGATAATATATCTAGGTGATGAATTAGAAGGTAACGATATTGAAGACTTAGATCGTTATGTGGCAAAAGTGAGTGCTAAAAATGATGATCTGCTAAATGAGTTAGTCAAAGATAAGTATGCTAAATCTCCATTGGTTCGTGGTGAGTTTGAACGCGCAGAAGATTTTGACAAACGGGTGGCTGATAGGATCGAAGAACTTAAAAATGAGTTCCAAGGCCGGTTGTCGTTAGAAGAAAATCACTTGGATAACAAAATTTCAAAATTAGATGCTGCCGATAAATTAGCTACTAGAGAAATGCAACAATTGATGTCAGATGATCGTGTTGCCAAATTAAATGTCCTATTATTTATGGATCAATTAAAAAATATTAAAATCAAGCAATATGACCCAGATGAATTTAAATTTAAATATATCTATGGTAATGGACAAAAAGGCTTCTTAGAGGTCCCAATAGAAGTCGCACCAAAATTCAGAGATAACTTTAAACCAGAAAAGTGTTCAGATGTAGCTGTTATTCTTGATGAAGATAATGCAGGTAAGCCTTTAGCTGTTACCAAATATCGCTTTATGGATGAAGAATATTATTTTAGAGTTTGTTATATGTAATTAAATTTTCTCTATATGGCAGGGATATATCTCCTAAATTGGATCTTTATCTGATTTGGGAGTTTTTTATAGGATTTTGGTTATAACAGAGTACTTTAAGATTGATTTTTATTGAATTCTTCACAATTTTTTCAGTGTGTGACAGAGTATGTCTGTGTGATGTAGGAAAATAATATAAAAATTTATAATTTTCATTTCACAAGGAGAGTCACAATGAAAAAAGAAGCAAAAAAGATCGTTACTTGGAAGCTAAAAGATCCAGCTGCGCCAATGGTCACGTTATCCCAACCGGCTGGTACGCTATTTGCCAGACGATACTCACAGATGATCATTGCGCTTTATAAATATTATGATCAAGCGATATCTAAGAAGAAAGTTTTTGAGCTGGTGACTAAAGCTATCAACCAAAATTATAGCCCCAGCGTATCTGATCATATCTATAATTTAATACCCATAGTCAATATTTTTCAGAGAAAAGAAACTTTTAACGAACTACTTACAATAGGCGAAAAACTCGGAGATAGCTTGAGCGATGAATTCGAATGCTACGGTAAAGTTGAACTTTCGACTCTCCAAAGTCTTATTGACCAAGCATTTAGATTATCTTAAAAAGAATTTATCTAAAAATGCCAAAAATATTTTAATTGGCTGCAATTTATAGTAAGATATAGCTGATTTTAAAGAATTTCAGCGTGGCATTTGTGCTCTTTGGTGCGGTAGCTTATCTATTTTCGTAGTAAGAAAATAGATAAAGACTACAAATATATAGTAATCATTAATTATTAGTAAAGAGGAGAATTATTATGCAAGGGAGAAAAAAGTGGATCTTGATCGCAGCTTGCATTTTGATCGTTAGCTGTATTGGGCTGACCTTTTTTTACGGTAATGGTCAAAAAAGTGATGTTGTCAAATTCCAAGATGGGACCGTCTATCGGGGAAAGACTGAAAAAGGCAAACTCGTTTCCGGTGAATTACGCTTTAAAAATGGTGATACCTATACGGGGACCTTTAAAGACGGACATTTTGAAGGGCGCGGAGTATATCGCTCACATGAAGGTTGGACTTTTAAAGGGGTCTTTCACCGTGGAGTTGCCCAAGGCCAAGGTAAGTTGGTAAAAGATGGCAAAGTGATCCAGTCTGGAAATTATGATAAAGGAGTGTATCAAGAAAAATGAGAATCAAATGGTTTAGCTTGATCCGGATCACGGGACTGATCTGTGTATTACTTTATCACTTCTTTCAGATGCGTTACACGGGTGGCTTTATCGGGGTCGATATCTTCTTTACCTTTTCAGGGTATTTGATCACCGCCTTAGCCTTAGATGAATTTAGTCGGTCGAATAAATTTGCGTTGCGAGATTTTTATTATCGGCGTGTGATGCGGATCTTACCGCCTTTGATCTTGATGATCTGTCTTGTTTTACCCTTTACGCTTCTGGTCGGAAAAGACTATATTACCGATCTTTTTCATCAAATCGCAGCAGCATTAGGCTTTGTGACTAATCTCTTTGAGATCAACACGGGTGGGACCTACGAATCACGCTTTATCCCCCATTTATTCGTGCATACCTGGTCGTTAGCGATCGAAGTACAATTTTACTTGATCTGGGGCTTTGTGCTCTACTTACTGACAAAGGTCACCGCAACGGTAAAACAATTTCGCAAACGAGTATTTCTAAGTTCAACTGCTTTGGCTATCAGTAGTGCGTTAGTTATGTACCTACGCGCTCAACAACTGACGGAATTTTCGCCGATCTATTTTTCAAGCATTGCCCATATCTTCCCCTTTTTTGTCGGGAGTATGTTAGGGGCACTTGCAGGTATCCAAGATCTGATGCCAGCTTTTAGTGAGAACCTGGCCAAACATTGGACCAAGACCCGGGCTTTGCTCTTTATGAGTGCAAATCTGATCTGTTTGTTCATTTTGGCATATTGCTTGCGCTTTGATCAGCGTGAAACGTACATGTTTGGCTTTTTATTAGCTAGTTTATTTGCAGCAGGAGCGATCTTAGGGGCTAACATCTTACACCGCAAGACCCCAGATACAAAAGAACCCTTTATCTTTGGTTATCTAGCTGATATCAGCTATAGTGTGTATCTTTTCCATTGGCCGCTATTTGTGATCTTTTCCAAACTTTATAGCAACTGGGTCGCAGCTTTGATCACGACGATCTTGTCGGTCCTATTTGCTAGTGTTTCCTATTACTTCATAGAACCACTATTGCGCGGAAAGTCAGTTGAAGTTTTGGATAAAAAGCTTGAATTCAAACACATTATGGCTCCTTTAGGTGGATTTTTAACATTAGCGATCGGTTTTGGTGTATTTCTTTGTTTACAAGCGCCAAAGATCTCTTCGTTGGAACAAAGTCTGCTGCTAGGTGGGATCCAACAAGATGTCGGTAAGCTCGATATGGCGTATGCTAAAGCGACGGCACCTAAAAATGAGCCGTCAGTAGCGCCCGCTCAAAATACAGATATTCCAGCTGGAACAACGATCATTGGAGATAGTGTTACGCTAGGGAGTCGTAGCTATTTGTTAGAACACATGCAAGATGTAGATATCGATGCTGAAGGAAATCGCACGATGAATTTAGCTTATGACATCTTGATGAATTTACAAAATACGGGGCAGTTACGCAAAAATGTCGTGATGTGTATCGGGACTAATTCGCTTGATGATTATCAAGAACAGACGCAAAAAGTCATCGATGATCTAAAACCGGGGCATCACTTGATCTTTATCACGCCACACGATGGACATGCAGATTCTTCGTATAATTCATATAAATTAGGGGTTTGGGAACGGACCTTACCTAAGAAATATGACTTTATCACGATCGGCGACTGGGATGAAGTTGCAAGAGCCCATCCTGAAGTATTTGAGGGGACTGACGGAACGCATTTTGGTGGACGTGAAAATGCCAGTCAACTCTACCTAGAATGTATCCAAGATGCACTCAAGCGAGCTGAGAAGACGCCGGTTAAAAAATAAGAAGCTAAAGATCTGGGCAATGGTCTGTCCAGATCTTTTTAGTTGCTGTTTTTTTGTAGCAGCGCTATGCTTTTTTGGAGGTGAAGAGATGAAAGGTATACCAGAATATGTGATAAAGATGCGACAAAAGATCGGACATGAGCGTTTATTGTTAGTCGGAGCATGTGTTATTTTAGAAAATTCTACAGGAAAGATCTTGTTACAGCAGCGAACTTCAGGTGAATGGGGCTTGCCAGGAGGATTGTTGGAATTAGGCGAAAGTTTAGCGCAGACTGCGATCCGAGAAGTTAAAGAAGAGACGGGTCTAAGCGTAACAGAGCTAAGACAGCTCCATACTTTTTCTGGTGAATATTCGTATGCGACATTAAAGAACCAAGATAAGATCTATATGGTGACGACACTTTATCAAGTGACTAAATATCACGGCACATTGGTAACTGATCGTGATGAAAGTCTCCAATTCAAGTATTTTTCGTATGACAAACTACCTAAAAACTTTGCTGGCAACTATAAAAGATATCTCAACTATTATCTTGAAAATGTCAAAGGCCAAGAATCTAAGGGATCCCCCAAACAATAGATATAAAGCTCCTAATAAATAAACGTTACTGCACTATCCAATTATTCAAGTAATCTTTCTTTGTGAGCCAAATTATAAAAGTAATCAACTAAAGTGTAAAGCTATGATTGCATTAAACATAACTGATCCTTTTGTAAGTCAAGCAAAATAAATGATTACAGCTAACTTTTAGTTATACTATAAAAGAGAAGAAAAAGTAGGAGGTATTATTATGGATAAAAAAGATGAGCAAACAGTTGAAACGCCAAAACAAAAAGCTAACAAAGCTGTGCATACAGCAGCACTTGGGGCAGCTACGGTCGCAGCTACTCCGATCCCATTTGCTGATGCCGTCGCTTTGATGCCGATCCAGACTGCGATGATCGTTCAGATCTACCGTGCCTATGGTAAAAAAGTATCCAAGGGCATGGTCCAAGGTGTACTCAAATCGACTTTTGCAACGACGCTTGGGCGCAGTTTGGCGGGGAATTTATTTAAGCTCGTTCCTGGAGCTGGGAGCATATTGGGTGGTGCGATCAGTGCGGGGGTCGCTGTTTCAGTCACAGAAGCGATCGGGCAAGTGTTGATCAAGGAATTTGAAGATGGAAATGCGATCGATCTTGAAAGTCTGAGTTCTATTATCTTAACAGCCATCGCACTTGCTACTAAGAAAAAATAAAAGGATGTATAATATGAAACGCTATAAGACGCTGCTTTTTGATGTTGATGATACGTTACTTGATTTTCATGCTGCGCAAGACCAAGCCCTCGACCAACTATTTACTTCAGTCGATATCGAGCCGACCGCTACGGTAAAATATGCCTATGCGACGTATAATCAAGGTTTGTGGGAAAAGCTAGAACGAAATGAGATCACACGTGATGAGTTGATGGCGACACGGTTTCCGACTTTTTTTAAGGAGTATTTTGGCAAAGAATTAGCTAACAATAGCTTAAATGATCGTTACTTACAGTTTTTAGCCAATGGTCACCAAGCACTTCCAGGGGCACGGGAATTGTTGGAAGAGCTAGCTGCGCGTGATTATGAGCTGTATATCGTGACTAACGGTGTTAAATTCATCCAAGAAAAACGGCTAAGGGAATCTAAGTTTGAGCAATATTTCAAACAGATCTTTATCTCAGAGACGTTAGGTGCCCAAAAGCCGTCGCAACTCTTTTTTAAACGTGCTTTTGAGCAAATAGCTGGTTTTGATAAAGCTAAAACTTTGATCATTGGTGACTCTTTGAGCTCAGATATGTTAGGCGGACAAAATGCGGGGATCGATACGCTATGGTTGAATCGTAAGCACCAGGTGGCTGACCCTAAGATCAAGATCGATCTGGAAGCTAGTTCGCTTGAGCAGATCAGTGATATTTTAAGCTAAATAAATGAAGTTGTAATCTCTTTGTACGAATGCTATGCTTTGGAAAAAGAAGCAAGAGGGGAAAAATCATGAATTGCATAGTAGAACTATACCATTGTAATTATGAAAGCCGTGTGGAAAGTTTTTTAAAGCATAAAGAGTTACGGATCAGCCACCATAAAGATGACAGTGAGTGGGGCGGAACGGGGATGTATTTTTGGGATAACGAAGGTAATGCAGAATATTGGAAAAAACAAAAAGATGGTAAGGCAGATATTTTTCGTTGTTACGTTAAGTTTGATGCTAGAAATGATTTACTCGATCTGACTGATTTAAATGTTGAAAAGAGATTAGATCAATTTATACGGCTTGCTAGTAAAGAACCAAAACTACAATATTTAAAGAAAGCTTCTATTGGGGATAAAATTGATTTCTTTTGTGAAAAATGTAATGTTAAATTAGTGAAGTTTTTTGGTAAGTATCCTAAAACCCCTCAAACTGAATTGCTTGATTCAGAAAATAGGGTGCAGAAATTAACTAATCAGGTAAAGGTTATATATTGCGTAAAAGAAGGAAATGGTGGAATTTTTACTGGAAACATAGAAAAGAGTTGAATGACATGTCATTGCTTAACAGAATGGATAAGCTGATCGAAGGATTAGAGTCAGGAGATACTAAGTTCCTAGAATCCTTAGATGCTGATTTTTATGAATATGCTCAGCAACAAAAAGAAAAACGGAATAAACAGATAAAAACTAGTATTTTATTAGATACGGTCGTTTCTGCAACATCTAATTCACTTAAAAAGGAAAAAGGTGTTCAACAGGGGATCAAAAAATATACTACAATTAAAGTAGATCTTGATAATTTAACCTATGAAGTAGATGTGGCTTAAGGGAGTAGACTATGAAACCAGCGATAGAATTAGAAAGATATGAAATTGAAGAGTTATCTTATGTTAGAAGTGTAGATAATGAAGACTTAGGATCGGATAATTTGAAGTTGGCAATAGAATCGGGAATGACTGAGGATAGGAAAAACGGCAAGGTCACATTAAAGGCAAAATTTGTTGATCAAGGCGAAAATAAGACGATAGTGGCTCGAGTGAGTGGGTACTTCACGATCAATTCAGAGAGTGAGCAAGAAAATTATTTGGTAGTTAATGGAGCTGCAATCATTTTTCCTTATCTACGAAGTGCCATCTCAATGGTTTCATCTTTAGATAGTTCAGATGCTGTGTTGATCCCCACGGTAAATATACTATCCTTATTAGAAGAACAGGCGAAAGATAAGTGATAAAAAGGTATGTCCAACAATAACGAATTAGTTTTCAGAAAACGCCCAAAAAGTATTGACAGTGTCATCTTTTCTTGCTACACTATATAGATGCAAAAACTGTGAATTTAGTTGTTTGATACGATCTATTGTCCGGATCAGACAAACGAAGAAGCAAAAATAGTGAGGTTTATTTTATTAAACATGATCTGTTTTTGCTTTTTTTTGTCAAAATTCACTGAAAATTTTTGCAAGAAGTTATTTGTAACATAATTGTAATATTAATTTTCAGTTGTAGCAGCGATTTACAGTAAATATTTTGAGAGGTGAACAACTTGGCAGGACATTTAGTAAAATACGGCAAACACCGTGAACGCAGAAGTTATTCTCGAATCAAAGAAGTTCTAGATCTGCCTAACTTGATCGAGATCCAAACAGACTCTTACAAATGGTTCTTAGACGAAGGTTTGCGTGAGATGTTTGAAGACATCATGCCGATCGAAGACTTCGCGGGGAACTTATCACTTGAATTTGTCGATTATCAATTGTTAGAACCAAAGTACACAGTCGATGAAGCACGTGAGCACGACGCTAACTACTCAGCACCATTACACGTTACTTTGCGTTTGATCAACAAAGAAACGGGAGAGATCAAGTCACAAGACGTTTTCTTTGGCGATTTCCCATTAATGACAAAGCAAGGTACATTCATCATCAACGGTGCTGAACGTGTTATTGTCTCACAATTAGTTCGTTCACCCGGCGTATACTTTAACTCTGAATTAGATAAAAATGGCCGTGAAAACTACGGTACAACGGTGATCCCTAACCGTGGTGCTTGGTTGGAATACGAAACAGATGCTAAAAATGTCGCTTATGTACGTATCGACCGCACACGTAAGATCCCATTGACAGAATTGATCCGTGCTTTGGGTTACGAATCAGATTCTCAAATTCTTGAAATGCTCGGTGAAACTGATGCATTGATGAATACTTTGGAAAAAGATATCCACAAGAACATGGAAGATTCCCGTGTTGAAGAATCCTTAAAAGATATCTACGAACGCCTACGTCCAGGTGAACCAAAGACAGCTGATTCTGCCCGTAGTCTTTTGACAGCTCGTTTCTTTGATCCAAAGCGTTACGATCTAGCCGCTGTTGGTCGTTACAAGATCAACAAGAAGCTTGATTTGAAGACACGTTTGTTGAACACACGTGTAGCTGAAACTTTAGCTGATCCAGAAACAGGTGAGATCATCGTCAATAAGGGTGATCTTTTAGATAAGGTCGCTATGGAAAAATTAGCTCCTTACCTCAAGCGTGATGACTTCAAGATGGTAACATTCCATCCATCTGAAGAAGGTGTGGTCCAAGAACCAATGACCTTACAGATCATCAAGGTCTACTCTGAAACAGATCCAGAACGCGTGATCAACGTGATCGGTAACGGCAATGTGCCTTTGGAATACAAGCACATTACACCAGCTGATATCTTGGCTTCTATGAACTACTTCTTCAACTTGCAAGAAGGTCTAGGTAGCGTTGACGATATCGACCACTTGGGTAACCGTCGTATCCGTTCTGTGGGTGAATTATTACAAAACCAATTCCGTATCGGTTTGACACGGATGGAACGTGTGGTTCGTGAAAGAATGTCGATCCAAGACATCGCAACGGTAACACCACAACAATTGATCAATATCCGTCCAGTTGTTGCTTCGATCAAGGAATTCTTTGGTAGTTCCCAGTTATCCCAGTTCATGGATCAAACAAACCCACTTGGCGAACTTACTCATAAACGTCGTCTTTCAGCCTTAGGGCCTGGTGGTTTGACACGTGACCGTGCTGGCTATGAAGTTCGTGACGTTCACTATACGCACTATGGCCGTATGTGTCCGATCGAAACGCCTGAAGGTCCTAACATCGGTTTGATCAACAGTTTGTCCACTTATGCTCGTGTTAACAAATATGGTTTCGTGGAAACACCATATCGTCGTGTTTCTTGGGATACACATAAAGTTACTGATAAGATCGACTACTTGACAGCTGATGAAGAAGATAACTATGTCGTAGCTCAAGCTAACTCACCATTAAACGATGATGGTTCATTCGTTGATAATGTTGTTATGGCGCGTCATAAAGATGAAAACATCGAAATTTCCGTTGATAAAGTCGACTACATGGACGTGTCACCAAAACAAGTTGTTGCGGTCGCTACAGCATGTATTCCTTTCTTGGAAAACGATGACTCTAACCGTGCTTTGATGGGTGCTAACATGCAGCGTCAGGCTGTTCCTTTGATCAAGCCACATGCTCCATTAGTTGGTACTGGTATTGAATATAAAGCCGCTCATGACTCCGGTGATGCTTTGATCGCTGACCATGATGGTACAGTTGAATACGTTGATGCCCGTGAGATCCGCGTGCGTCGTGAAGATGGTTCTTTAGATACTTACAAGCTAATGAAATTCCGTCGTTCTAACGGTGGTAAGAACTACAACCAAACACCGATCGTACGTGTTGGGGACCATGTTGATGCTGATGATGTGTTAGCCGATGGTCCATCAATGGAAGAAGGGGAATTAGCTTTAGGGCAAAACCCACTTATCGCTTTCATGACTTGGGATGGTTACAACTTCGAAGATGCTATCGCTATCAACGAACGTTTAGTTAAAGAAGATGTTTATACTTCGATCCACATTGAAGAACATGAATCCGAAGCTCGTGATACAAAACTTGGACCTGAAGAAATGACACGTGAGATCCCTAACGTTGGTGAAGATGCGTTGAAGAACTTGGATGAGTTCGGTATCGTACGTATCGGGGCTGAAGTTAAGGATGGCGATATCTTAGTTGGTAAAGTTACGCCTAAAGGTATGACTGAATTATCAGCTGAAGAACGCCTATTGCATGCGATCTTTGGTGAAAAAGCACGTGAAGTTCGTGATACTTCCTTACGTGTGCCTCACGGTGGTGGCGGTATCGTCCAAGACGTGAAGATCTTCACGCGAGAAGCTGGCGATGAACTAGCACCTGGTGTTAACATGATGGTTCGTGTTTATATTGCACAAAAACGTAAATTGCAAGTCGGCGATAAGATGGCTGGTCGTCACGGTAACAAGGGTACAGTCTCAGTCGTTATCCCTGAAGAAGATATGCCATTTATGCCAGATGGTACACCGATCGACATCATGCTTTCTCCAATGGGTGTGCCTTCCCGTATGAACATCGGGCAAGTATTAGACTTGCACTTGGGTATGGCTGCACGCAAACTCGGTATCCACGTAACTTCACCAGTTTTCGATGGTGCACGTGACGAAGATATCTGGGCAGCATTGAAAGAAGCTGGTCTTCCATCCGACGGTAAGACAGTTCTTTACGATGGTCGGACAGGTGAAGCCTTTGATAACCGTGTTGCTGTTGGTGTCATGTACTACATGAAACTCGCTCACATGGTCGATGATAAGATCCACGCTCGTTCAATTGGACCTTACTCCTTGGTCACACAACAACCTCTTGGTGGTAAAGCACAATTTGGTGGTCAAAGATTTGGGGAAATGGAAGTTTGGGCCCTTGAAGCTTATGGGGCAGCTTACACCTTACAAGAAATCTTGACTTACAAGTCTGATGACGTGGTCGGTCGTGTTAAGACTTACGAAGCTATCGTTAAGGGTGAACAAATTCCACAACCAGGCGTGCCTGAATCATTCCGCGTTTTAGTTAAGGAATTACAATCACTTGGTCTTGATATGAAAGTGCTTGACGCTCAAAAACAAGAGATCGAATTGCGCGACATGGACGAAGATGATGATGACATCATGAAAGTCGATGCACTAGCTAAAGTTTCTGAAGCAGAAAAAGCTAAGCGCGAAAAAGCAGCAGCTGAAAAAGAAGCAGCAGAAGGCTCAAAACCAGCCGAAGAAGAAACAAAAGTTGAAAAGTAGTAAACACTCGTATTTCAAAATAAGAAAGGGAGGTCGGTCCTTTGATCGATGTCAATAAATTCGATAGCATGCAAATCGGCCTTGCTTCATCCGATAAGATCAGAAGCTGGTCTTATGGTGAAGTCAAGAAGCCAGAAACGATCAACTATCGTACGTTGAAACCAGAAAAAGACGGTCTGTTTGATGAACGGATTTTCGGACCTACAAAAGACTGGGAATGTGCCTGTGGAAAATACAAGAAAGTTAGTTATAAGGGCGTTGTGTGTGACCGCTGTGGCGTTGAAGTCACACGTGCCAAAGTTCGTCGTGAACGGATGGGTCACATCGAACTTGCTGCCCCTGTAACACATATCTGGTATTTCAAAGGTATCCCTAGCCGTATGGGTCTTGTGCTTGACATGAGCCCTCGTGCCCTTGAAGAGATCATCTACTTTGCATCTTATGTGGTTACTGATGGTGGGGACACGCCTTTAGAAAGAAAACAACTCTTAACAGAACGTGAATATCGTGAAAAACGTGAAGAATACGGTGACGGCTTTAAAGCAGCAATGGGTGCTGAAGCTATTCGGACACTTTTACGCGATGTAGATCTAGAAAGAGAATGTGCTGAATTAAAAGAAGAATTAAAAGAAGCCACCGGTCAAAAACGGACACGTGCCGTTCGCCGTTTGGATATTTTAGAAGCCTTCTTGAACTCTGGCAATCATGCTGACTGGATGGTAATGGATGCAATTCCTGTTATTCCACCAGATCTACGTCCAATGGTCCAACTTGAAGGTGGCCGTTTTGCAACAAGTGACTTGAACGACTTATACCGTCGTGTTATCAACCGTAACAACCGTTTGAAACGTTTGCTCGACTTGAATGCACCTGGCATCATCGTGCAAAACGAAAAACGGATGTTGCAAGAAGCTGTTGATGCTTTGATCGATAACGGTCGTCGCGGTCGTCCGGTAACAGGTCCTGGTAACCGTCCATTGAAGTCCTTATCTCATATGCTTAAAGGTAAGCAAGGTCGCTTCCGTCAAAACTTGTTAGGTAAGCGTGTTGACTACTCTGGTCGTTCGGTTATCGACGTTGGTCCTAAGTTGAAACTTAACCAAATGGGTATCCCTCATGAAATGGCTTTGGAATTGTTCAAACCATTCATGATGCGTGAATTGACTAAGCGGGGGATGGCTTCTAACATCAAGAATGCTAAACGTAAGATCGATCGTCGTGACGATGATATCTGGGACGTTTTAGAAGATGTTATCAAAGAACACCCAGTTCTTTTGAACCGCGCCCCTACATTGCACCGTTTGGGTATCCAAGCCTTTGAACCTACATTAGTTGACGGTAAAGCTATGCGCTTGCATCCACTTGCCTGTGAAGCTTACAATGCCGACTTTGACGGGGACCAAATGGCTATCCACGTGCCATTATCTGATGAAGCTCAAGCAGAAGCACGCTTGCTCATGCTTGCTGCGCACCACATCTTGGCACCTAAAGATGGTAAGCCGATCATCTCACCATCTCAAGATATGACGATCGGTAACTACTACATCACGATCGAAGAAAAAGATCGTGAAGGTGAAGGTATGATCTTCAAAGACGTTAACGAAGTTCGCACAGCTTACCAAAACAACTACGTGCACTTGCACACACGTATTGGTTTGCAAGCATCTTCCTTGGCGGCTAAAGGTACACCATTTACAGACTGGCAAAAAGATCGGATCTTGGTGACAACAGCTGGTAAAGCGATCTTTAACGAGATCTTACCAGAAGATTTCCCATACCTTAACGAACCGACTACAGAAAACTTGTCCGGTAAGACGCCAGATAAATATTTCTTAGAACCAGGTCAAGATATTCATGAATACTTGGCAGAAGCAGATCTTGTAGCGCCATTTAAGTCTGGTTTCTTATCAGACATCATCGCTCAAGTCTACAAGGACTACAAAGTTACTGCTACAGCAGAACTTTTGGACCGCATGAAAGATCTAGGTTACTACGAATCAACTAAGTCTGGTTTGACAGTGGGGATCGCTGACGTTACTGATCTTGATGAAAAACCAGAGATCGTTGAACGTGCTCACAAAGAAGTTGCGACAGTTGCTAAGCAATTCCGTCGTGGTTTGATCACAGAAGACGAACGTTACAACCGTGTTATCGCTATTTGGAACAAGGCTAAAGATGATATCCAAGCTAAGCTAGTTGAAAAGATGGATCCATCTAACCCTATCCAAATGATGAGTGATTCCGGTGCTCGTGGTAACATCTCTAACTTTACGCAGCTCGCTGGTATGCGTGGCTTGATGGCTGCTCCTAACGGTAAGACAATGGAACTTCCAGTTATTGCGAACTTCCGTGAAGGTCTTTCTGTGATGGAAATGTTTATCTCCACTCACGGTGCTCGTAAAGGTATGACTGATACGGCGCTTAAGACAGCTGACTCTGGTTACTTGACTCGTCGTTTGGTAGACGTTGCCCAAGATGTTATCATTCGCGAAACAGACTGTGGTACTGACCGTGGTTTAGATGTTACAGCTATCCGTGAAGGTAACGAAATGATCGAACCATTATACGATCGTATCTTAGGTCGTTACACGATGAAGGCTGTTAAACATCCAGAAACAGGCGAAGTTATCGTTCCAGCTGATGTTATGATCGATGAAACAATGGCACAACAAGTTGTTGAAGCTGGAGTTGAAATGGTCACGATCCGTTCAGCCTTCACATGTAACACACGTCATGGTGTTTGTGAACACTGCTACGGCCGTAACATGGCTACGGGTGATGAAGTTGAAGTGGGTGAAGCAGTTGGTACTGTGGCTGCTCAATCTATCGGTGAACCTGGTACTCAGCTTACGATGCGTACGTTCCATACCGGTGGGGTTGCCGGAGACGATATCACACAAGGTCTTCCTCGTGTGCAAGAAATCTTTGAAGCTCGTAATCCTAAGGGTCGTGCAACGATCACAGAAGTTACGGGTGTCATCCAATCAGTTGAAGAAAATCCAGCTGAACGTACAAAAGAAGTTACAGTTCAAGGTGAAACAGATACGAGAACATACTCCTTACCATTTACTTCTGTCTTGAAGGTAAAAGAAGGCGATTATGTTCACCGTGGTGAAGCCTTGACAGTAGGTTCGATCGATCCTAAGGAATTGATCAAAGTGCGTGACGTCTTATCAACAGAAAACTACATCTTGCGTGAAGTTCAAAAAGTTTACCGTATGCAAGGGGTAGAAATTTCTGATAAGCACGTTGAAGTTATGGCGCGTCAAATGTTGCGTAAAGTTCGTATCATGGATCCAGGTGACACCAACATGTTGCCAGGTACATTGATGGATATCAACGACTTTAAGGATAACAACGTTGATACTTTGATCAACGGCGGTATCCCAGCCACAGCACGTCCTGTCCTTCTTGGTATCACCAAGGCTTCCTTGGAAACAAACAGTTTCTTATCTGCTGCTTCCTTCCAAGAAACAACACGTGTCCTAACTGATGCTGCTATCCGTGGTAAGAACGATCCATTGATCGGTTTGAAGGAAAATGTTATCATCGGTAAGATCATCCCTGCTGGTACAGGTATGAAGAAGTACCGTGACATTGTTCCTGAAGAAGTAGGTACTGCTTCTGACAGTGTTTACTCAATTTCCGATGTGGAAAAATCACTTGAAGCAAAAGAAGCGATGGCTGCTGTTAAAGCAGATGATGAAAACTAAGCATCGCTGATATATTAAAAAAGCATCTCGCGATTTTGCGAGATGCTTTTTGTTTGGGCTAATTTTGCATGTTTTGGCTGACCTTATCTAATAACCATTGATTAAAGGCAGCAGTATCAATACCTACACAGACTTTAGCATTAGTTTTACCATTATGATAGGCACCACGGATATCAGCTACAGTTTCCCCAACTGCAGGGCCTTCTGTGACGATATCGACCCAGTAGTCTTTAGTTTCAAAAGCTTCTGGATGTTCGAGATAAAAGAGCGTTTGGAGATCGTGGATCGCCGTTCCTTTTTCATCATGGTCAAAGTCATGCCCGATGATATCATGGAGCATTTGGCCAGCACGCCCAAATTGCTTGAGCTTAGCGGTCGTTTCATCACTGATCCGACCAGCAAGCGTAACATCCAGACCGACCATAACGAGCGGGATCTGTGAACTATACATGATCTGAGCAGCATGCGGATCAGTAAAGACGTTGAATTCAGCAGCACTAGTCATATTGCCCCGGCCTAATGAACCACCCATAGCGATGATCTGCTTGATCTTAGGTTTGATCTCAGGATATTCACGCAGTAAAAGGGCAATGTTGGTATAAGCTCCAGTAGTGATCAAAGTTATTGGCTCTGCGCTGTTTTTGAGCGTTTCATGTAAAGCTTGGACAGCATGCAAAGTAAGTGGCTTGCTTGTTGGTTCGGGGAAGTCATAGCCTGCCATTCCACTTTCACCGTGGATCCGAGCCGCATCCTCGAATTTTTTGATCAATGGATCAGTTGCCCCGGCTGCTACAGGTACGTCTTTGTTGAAAAAGTCGACCAGTTTCAAAGCATTTTTAGTCGTTTTATCAACCGTTACATTCCCAGCAACAGTAGTGATCAAAGCAACATCTAGCTGGGGATCGGTCAGGGCAGTTGAGATCATCACTGCATCATCGATCCCGGGATCAGTATCTAAAATAATTTTGTGTTTCATCAATAATTCACCTCTATATAAAAATATCATTATACACTATAAATTATAATTGAAACCGCTTGATTTTACTTGGATCGACCCTTGGCCTTAACTTTTTTTAAAATTTAGCCCAATTTAAAGCAACAGGCAAACTCAAAAGATACCCTAAAGACAGAAAGGGGACAAAGGGAAGTGCATGTTGTTTAGTGTATTTGACATAGATGAGTGCGGCTAGACTAGCGATAAATAAAATGCTAGCCAAAGTTTGATCGCCTAGTGTTATCCCTAAGACTAAAATAACAAAGGTATCACCATAACCAAGTTTTTTAGTCCAATTTGCCCACAAGAGTACACCTAATAAAACGACTTGAGTAAAAGAAAGTTGCAAGGGAGCAAGTGTTAGTAGGCCAATGGCACCCAATACCAATAGGTAAAGAGAAATAGTCGTATCTTGCCAATCTTCTAGACTCAAGCAGAGAAGCCAAAAACTCGTCAAAATGAAATTAGGCCAGATCTCCCATGGTAAAAAATAGCAGATACTGCCCAATAATAGACCAAAACCTAATTCGATGTAGGTGCTAAAGGGTGAGATCTTTTGGTGGCAAAAATGACAATGCCCTTTTTGTAAAACATAACCTAAAACAGGGATCAGTTGCCACCAAGTCAAGTTATGCTGGCAAGTTTCACAAAAAGAATGCGGGTGGAGCAATGAATAGTGGTATTTAGAGCGGTAAGCTAGGCAAGTCGCAAATGACCCCAGGCATAAACCTAAGATAATTATCAGTGTGATCAGCATATAATATCCCTCCTCACTTTATAGATACGCAAAACCTTTGAAAAAAATTGTGCATAATTTGAAAATATTATTTGACATCCCTTGTTTAAACGTGTTACTCTGTAAAAGGTGCTTTATGTGAACAGTTCTCTTGGGGATCAGCCCAAGATCGTGCTGGCTGTGAGCAAGTTAGCACACATTTAAACGACGTACATCGGGACGTTATTTTTTTATTTATAAAAAAGAAACTCCTGGATGTGTGTACTTAAAAATAATACATGAGACAAGGAAGGAGGAAGCTTTAGATATGCCTACAATTAACCAATTAGTTCGTAAGGGCCGTAAGTCTAAAGGTTCAAAATCTAATTCCCCAGCTTTAAACTTTGGGTATAACAGTTACAAGAAAGTACAAACAAACAATCCTGCTCCTCAAAAACGCGGGGTTGCAACTCGTGTCGGTACAATGACACCTAAGAAACCTAACTCTGCTTTACGTAAGTATGCTCGTGTTCGTTTGTCTAACTTGATCGAAGTTACAGCATACATCCCAGGTATCGGCCACAACTTGCAAGAACACAGTGTTGTGCTTATCCGTGGTGGTCGTGTAAAAGACTTACCAGGGGTTCGTTACCATATCGTTCGTGGTGCTTTAGATACAGCCGGTGTTGACGGTCGTATGCAAAGTCGCTCCAAGTATGGTGCTAAGAAACCTAAGAAATAATTAAACATAAATAACTAAAAAATACTTAATTACGAAGAAGTAGCTAGAATTTGAGGAGGTCATTTTAGATGCCAAGAAAAGGTGCCGTTGCAAAACGCGAAGTGCTCCCAGATCCAATTTACAACTCAAAATTGGTTACACGCTTGATCAACCGTTTGATGTTAGACGGTAAGCGCGGGACTGCATCAAAAATTTTATACGAATCTTTTGATATTATTAAGGAACAAACAGGTAATGATCCATTAGAAGTGTTCGAAGAAGCAATGAAGAACATCATGCCTGTTTTGGAAGTTAAAGCTCGCCGTGTTGGTGGTTCTAACTACCAAGTTCCGATCGAAGTTCGTCCAGAACGTCGTACAACATTAGGTTTGCGTTGGTTAGTTAACTACTCACGTTTACGTGGGGAACACACAATGCCAGAACGCTTAGCTAAAGAAATTATGGACGCTGCTAACAATACAGGTGCATCAGTTAAGAAGCGCGAAGATACACACAAGATGGCAGAAGCCAACCGCGCATTTGCACACTATCGCTGGTAATTTTAGGATGACTATTATATGATTTAGATAGGTAAATCTTATAGTAGTCATTTTTTTGAAAAAAGAACTACAATCTTTATTTTTGGAAGGAGAGAAATCTCAAATGGCAAACAAGCGTGAATTCCCATTGGAAAAAACACGTAACATCGGGATCGTTGCTCATATCGATGCTGGTAAAACAACAACGACTGAACGTATCTTGTATTATACAGGTAAGATCCACAAGATCGGTGAAACACACGATGGTGCTTCACAAATGGACTGGATGGAACAAGAACAAGAACGTGGTATCACGATCACATCTGCTGCTACAACAGCGCAATGGAAGGACAACCGGATCAACATCATCGACACCCCAGGACACGTTGACTTTACTGTCGAAGTAGAACGTTCATTACGTGTTCTTGACGGTGCGGTAGTTGTTTTGGATGCTCAATCTGGTGTAGAACCACAAACAGAAAACGTATGGCGTCAAGCTACAACATACGGTGTTCCACGTATCGTATTCATCAACAAGATGGACAAGATCGGTGCTAACTTTGACTACTCTGTAAGCACGATCAAGGACCGTTTGCAAGCAAACCCATTGCCAGTTCAAATGCCTATCGGTGCTGAAGATCAATTCGAAGGTGTTATCGACTTGGTTGAAATGCAAGCTGACCTTTACGATGAAGATGCTTCCGGTGCTAGCTGGGAAACTGTGCCAGTTCCAGAAGAATACTTAGAAGAAGCACAAACTCGCCGTGAAGAAATGATCGAAGCATTAGCTGATGTTAATGAAGACATCATGGAAAAATACCTTGGTGGGGAAGAAATCTCTAAAGAAGAGATCAAGAAAGCTATTCGTCAAGCTACACTTAGCTTAGATGTATACCCTGTTTTTGCTGGTTCTGCCTTCAAGAACAAAGGTGTTCAAATGATGCTTGATGGTGTTAATGATTACTTACCATCTCCATTAGATGTTAAGCCATATAACGCTACAAACCCAGATACAGACGAAGTTGTTGAACTTGTTGCTGATGATGACAAGCCATTTGCTGGTTTAGCATTTAAGATCGCAACTGACCCATTCGTTGGTCGTTTGACATTCTTCCGTGTTTACACAGGTACTTTAGAAGCTGGTTCATACGTCTTGAACGCTACAAAAGGCAAGCGTGAACGTGTAGGTCGTTTATTGCAAATGCACTCTAACCACCGTAACGAGATCGCTGAAGTATTCTCTGGTGATATTGCTGCTGCTATCGGTTTGAAGGACACAACAACAGGTGACTCCTTGACAGATCCTAAGCACCCATTGATCCTTGAATCCATGGAATTCCCAGAACCAGTTATCCAAGTTTCTGTGGAACCAAAATCCAAAGCTGACCAAGATAAGATGGACGTTGCTTTACAAAAACTTGCTGAAGAAGATCCTACATTCAAGGCTGAAACAAACCCAGAAACAGGCGAAACATTGATCGCTGGTATGGGTGAGTTGCACTTGGATATCATCGTTGATCGTATGAAGCGTGAATTCCACGTTGAAGCTACTGTTGGTGAACCACAAGTTGCTTACCGTGAAACATTTACAAAACAAGTACAATCACAAGGTAAGTTCGTTCGCCAATCTGGTGGTAAAGGTCAATACGGTGACGTTTGGATCGAATTTACACCAAACGAAGAAGGTAAAGGCTTCGAATTCGAAAATGCTATCGTCGGTGGTGTTGTTCCTCGTGAATACATCCCTTCAGTAGAACAAGGTTTGAAGGAAGCTATGCAAAATGGTGTCTTGGCTGGTTACCCATTGATCGACGTTAAGGCTAAGTTATATGATGGTAGCTACCACGATGTTGACTCCTCTGAAGCTGCATTTAAGGTTGCTGCATCACTTTCCTTGCGTAACGCTGCATCCAAGGCTGGCGCTGTAATTCTTGAACCTATCATGAAGGTTGAAGTTGTTGCTCCAGAAGATAACTTGGGTGACGTTATGGGTCACGTAACAGCTCGTCGTGGCCGTGTTGAAGGTATGGAAGCTCGCGGTAACGCACAAGTTGTTAACGCATTTGTTCCATTGTCCGAAATGTTCGGTTACGCAACAACATTGCGTTCTGCAACACAAGGTCGTGGTACATTTACAATGACAATGGATCACTACGAACCAGTGCCAAAGGCTATCCAAGAAGAAATCATCAAGAAAAACGGCGGCAACGCTTAATTATAATTGATGGTATAAGAAAAGACCGTTGGGGTTATCCCAGCGGTCTTTTTGTGATACATAAGATCAACTTTCTAAATAGGCGATCATTTTATCGAAGTTGTTCTCCATATCGGCAGTTCCTACTTGATAGAGTTCATCGAGTTTTTTGACGTTATGTTCTAAACGGCCAACTTTAACAGGTTTTTCTGGTGCTAAAACAAAGATCTTATTGTCTTTTTCTAACTGGTTCAAAGTTTCGACCGACTTATTGTAATTTTCTGGTCGTGCGATCGCAGCCTTGACAAAGTTAGGATAAGTTTTGAAATGGCGGTGATAGATCTTTTGTAAGGCAAAGCTAGTTGGTTTTTTGCGGTAATCTCGCATTCTAGTTCTGACGACCACGATTTTATCAAAACCAGCTTGTTGGGCTAGGTCATAAGGTATCGAATCAGCGATCCCGCCGTCTAGACATAATCCCTTGGCCGTTTGGACTGGTTTTGAGATAAAAGGCATAGAAGATGAAGCTTCTAAAGCATTTATAAATGGTTTACCTGGTTTTGGCTTGTTGAAAGTAACGGCTTTTCCACTTGTCAATTCAGTCGCTACGACCACAAAATTAGTTTCTGAGCGTTCGTATGCTTTTGCATCAAAGTTATGCCAAGTTGGTCCATGATCTGCGAATAAGAAATCAAGGTTGATGATGCTTTCTTTTTTGAGCACATTAGCCATTGAGATGTATTCTTTGTCATCACGGTATTTAGTATTGATATTGTAAGTTCGCTTGTATTGTTTGGAAACATAATTAGCACCACTCAAAGAGCCCGCTGAAACACCGATCACGGTTTTAAATTGAATATCTTTTTTTAGTAAGACATCAAGGATGCCCGAAGTGTAGAGTCCACGCATGGCGCCACCTTCAAGCACTAGTGCTGCATTATAGTACATAATTAATGACCTTCTCTCTTCTTGGTACAACCTAATTTTAAGAAGTTTAAGTTTTTTGTGCAAGGTAAAAGGAAAAATTTGAACTAAATGCTTAAAAATACTATAAATGATAAGAGGCTAAATAATAAGTAAAAGAAGATGTGTGCATATACAAGCAAAAACGACTTGACCGCAGAGCAATTCCACGATCAAGCCGCCTTATATTTGACAGATCCAGTGCCACTAGCATCTTTATTTTTAGTACACTTTTGCACCTAAAGAATTTTCGAAATGACGTAAAGCCCAATCATGCCCGATTTGGTCAAAGCTAGCCACGGCGTTTTTAGGGATCTCAAGGGCATAGTTTAAGTCGTAAGCATCCACGGCGGTATGCAAGACGCAAATGTCGGTGCAGACCCCAGTCAAACAGAGCGTATCGATCTTATGAGTACGTAAAAAGTTATCCAAGCCCGTATTTTGGAAGCTGGAATACCGATCTTTAGAGTATTGCCAGACCAATTCGTTAGCTTGATTATTTTGGTACCACTTTGCCAGTTTACCGTAAAGCTGGTGTCCCCAGGTTTTTTCTATATTATGTGGGGGGAATAATTTACTTTCAGGATGGTACTTATCATTTAACTGATGTGTGTCGGTCGGTAAGATAACATAGTCACCGTTAGCTAGATAGGTATCAGCTAATTTTAAGATAGGCTCTTCGATAGCTTGACCGGGCTCTTTACAAGAGAGTGTGCCGTTATCAGCGATAAAGTCGTTAGTGTAATCAATAATAAGTAGAGCTTTTTTCATGTTAAGATACCTCGAATATATTTTCTTACTATAATAGAAGAAAAGTGATCTAATTGTAAAGTAAAAAACAAATACCGCTTTCACGAAAATATTTTCAAAAAATACTTGATTTGTGTTTTTGTTTGTAATAATATAGAAAAGTACTTGTGCAAGGGACAAGTGCATAATTCAGTTGTTTTATATTTTAAATGAGCTATGATGTGAAAGGTTGCGACACACCCGGGAGCTTTGCCACAGGCGTGACGGGAATTTTCACGGAGCTAGTCTTATTTTTAAAATAGACGAGGGAGGTAACATAATGGCAAAACAAAAAATTCGTATTCGTTTGAAAGCATACGAACACCGCATTTTAGATCAATCCGCTGACAAGATCGTGGAAACAGCTAAGAGAACAGGTGCTCAAATTTCCGGTCCTATTCCGTTGCCAACGGAACGTACAATTTACACGGTTATTCGTTCACCACACAAATACAAAGATTCTCGTGAACAATTTGAAATGCGCACACATAAGCGTTTGATCGATATCGTAAATCCTACACCAAAGACAGTTGATTCATTGATGAAACTTGACTTACCATCTGGTGTTGATATCGAAATCAAATTATAATAAATTACATTAAACTATAAAAATTAATTGGAGGTGTACTCATGACCACTAAAGGAATCTTAGGCAAAAAAGTAGGTATGACACAAGTCTTCACTGAAAACGGCGAATTAGTTCCTGTAACAGTTGTTGAAGTTGGTTCTAACGTTGTATTACAAGTTAAAACAGTTGAAAACGACGGTTACGAAGCTGTTCAATTAGGTTTTGATGACCAACGTGAAGTGAATGCTAACAAACCTGCTAAGGGTCATGCAGCAAAAGCAAATACTGCTCCTAAGCGCTTCGTTCGTGAAATCCGCGATGTTGAGCTTGGAGAATACAAAGTCGGTGACGAAATCAAGGCAGACTTGTTCGAAGCAGGCGACATCGTAGACGTAACAGGTACGTCCAAGGGACATGGTTTCCAAGGTAACATCAAACGTTGGGGTCAAAGTCGTGGACCAATGGCTCACGGTTCCCGTTACCACCGTCGACCAGGTTCGATGGGTGTTATCATCAACCGTGTTATGAAAGGTAAGTTATTACCAGGACGTATGGGTGGCAAACGAGTTACGATCCAAAACTTGGAAATCGTTAAAGCTGATACAGAAAACGGCGTACTTTTGATCAAGGGTAACGTACCAGGCGCTAACAAGTCATTCGTTACAATTAAGAGTACAGTTAAATAATTAGAGGAAGGGAGGAAAAATACACATGCCTACAGTAGCATTATTTAATCAAGACGGTACACAAAACGGCGATGTTCAATTGAACGATGCAGTTTTTGGTATCGAACCAAATGAAAGTGTTGTTTTTGATGCTGTGATCATGCAACGTGCATCACTTCGTCAAGGTACACACGCAGTTAAGAACAGAAGTGCTGTTCGCGGTGGTGGTCGTAAGCCATGGCGTCAAAAGGGTACAGGTCGTGCTCGCCAAGGTTCTATCCGCTCACCACAATGGGTTGGTGGTGGTACCGTATTCGGTCCTACACCTCGCTCATATGCTTACAAGCTTCCACGTAAAGTGCGTCGCTTGGCTATCCGCTCCGTCCTTTCTCAAAAGGTATTGGACAATAGCTTGGTAGTTGTTGAAACATTGAACTTCGACGCTCCAAAGACAAAAGCATTTGCAGAAGTTTTGAACAACTTAGATGTTAAATCCAAAGTTTTAGTAGTTCTTGAAGATGACAACGAAAAAGCTGCATTAGCTGCACGTAACTTAGCTAACGTAACAGTTATCCCAGCTAAAGGCTTGAACGTATTAGACGTCGTAAACAGCGACAAGATGGTCATCACAAAAGGAGCTCTTTCTCAAGTAGAGGAGGTTCTTGCATAATGGAATCACGCGATGTAATCTTACGTCCTATCATCACAGAAGCTTCTATGAATGAAATGGACAACAAACGCTACACATTTGAAGTTGACTTACGTGCTAACAAGACACAAGTTAAAGATGCTGTTGAAGACATCTTTGAAGTTGAAGTTGCTAAAGTTAACATCATGAACGTTAAAGGTAAAAAGAAACGCATGGGTCGTTACGAAGGCTACACACGTAAGCGTCGTAAAGCTATCGTTACTTTGAAACCAGAATCAAAAGATATTCAATTATTCAACGAAGAATAAAATTTTAAATTAATCATAGGAGGGAAATATAGTGGGGATCAAAAAATTCAAACCAACCTCTAACGGTCGTCGTAATATGACTGGTTCAGATTTCGCTGAAATCACAAAAACAACCCCAGAAAAGTCCTTGCTTGCATCCAAGAGTAAGACAGCTGGTCGTAACTCTTACGGTCATATCACAGTTCGTCACCGTGGTGGTGGACACAAACGTCAATACCGTTTGATCGACTTCAAACGTATTAAAGACGATGTTCCTGCAACAGTTAAAGCAATCGAGTATGATCCAAACCGTTCTGCTAACATCGCATTAGTTGTTTATGCTGATGGTGTTAAATCATACATCCTTGCACCAAAAGGCCTTGAAGTTGGCCAAAAAATTCAATCCGGTAAAGATGCTGATATCAAAGTTGGTAACGCATTGCCATTGGAAAACATTCCAGTTGGTACAGTTATCCACAACATCGAATTAAAACCAGGTAAGGGTGGCCAATTGGTTCGTTCTGCTGGTACATCAGCTCAATTACTTGGTAAAGAAGGCAAGTATGCGATCGTTCGTTTGACTTCTGGTGAAGTTCGTATGATCTTAGTTACATGCCGTGCTACGATCGGTGCTGTTGGTAACGAACAACACGAACTTATCAACATCGGTAAAGCTGGTCGTTCCCGCTGGTTGGGCAAGCGTCCACAAAGCCGTGGTTCTGTAATGAACCCTAACGATCACCCACACGGTGGTGGTGAAGGTAAAGCTCCTGTTGGTCGTCCATCTCCAATGTCTCCATGGGGTAAGAAGACTACAGGTCTTAAGACTCGCTCTAAGAAAGCTAAGTCAAATAAATTTATCGTACGTAGTCGTAAAAAGAAATAATCTCCTAATCGCGTAAATTTTATGCGATTATTGTTCCGAAAGGAGGACATACTTTGAGTCGTAGTTTGAAAAAAGGACCTTTCGTCGACGAACACTTGATGAAAAAGGTCGAAGCACAAGCTGATCAAGAAAAGAAATCAGTGATCAAGACATGGTCACGTCGTTCCACGATTTTCCCTAGCTTTATTGGTTACACAATCGCAGTATATGATGGTCGTAAGCATGTGCCGGTTTATATCCAAGAAGATATGGTCGGTCATAAATTAGGTGAATTCGTGCCAACACGTACATTCCATGGTCATGCCGCAGACGATAAGAAGACAGGCAAGAAATAATAAGGGAGGATAAATCATGGCTGAACAAGTAACATCAGCAAAAGCAACTGCCAAGACAGTTCGAATCCCTGCACGTAAAGCACGTCTTGTGATCGATCTTATCCGTGGTAAGAACGTTGCTGAAGCATTCGGTATCTTGAAGTTCACACCAAGATCTGGTGCTTACTTAATCGAAAAAGTTTTGAAATCTGCTGTTGCAAACGCAGAAAACAACTTTGACTTAGATGTTGAAGATCTTTATGTAAGCGAAGCCTATGTTAACGAAGGACCAACTTTGAAGCGTTTCCGTCCTCGTGCAAAGGGTTCTGCTTCCCCAATCAACAAGCGTACAAGTCACATTACAGTTGTGGTATCTGTTAAATAAGGAGGGATAACGCGTGGGTCAAAAAGTAAATCCAACCGGGTTACGTGTCGGTATCATTCGTGACTGGGATGCAAAATGGTATGCTGAAAAAGATTTTGCTTCCAACTTACACGAAGACTTACACATCCGTGAATACATCGAAAAGAAATTAGCCGACGCTGCTGTCTCTACCGTAGAGATCGAACGTGCTGCAAAGCGTGTTAACATTTCTATCCATACTGCAAAACCAGGTATGGTCATCGGTAAAGGCGGTTCTGAAGTTGAAAAGCTTCGTAAAGAATTAAACAACTTGACAGGCAAGCGAGTACACATCAACATTGTGGAAATCAAGAAGCCTGACTTAGAAGCAAAATTAGTTGGTGAAAGCATTGCGCAACAATTGGAAAACCGTGTTGCTTTCCGTCGTGCAATGAAACAAGCTATCCAACGTACAATGCGTGCTGGCGCAAAAGGTATCAAGGTTCAAGTTGCTGGTCGTTTGAACGGTGCTGATATGTCCCGTATCGAACAATTCTCAGAAGGTACTGTTCCTTTGCATACATTACGTGCTGATATCGATTACGCATGGGTAGAAGCTACAACAACATACGGCCAATTGGGCGTTAAAGTTTGGATCTACCGTGGTGAAGTATTGCCAACAAAGAAAAATAACGGTAAAGGAGGGAAATAGTCTATGTTAGTACCAAAACGTGTAAAGCACCGTCGTGAATTCCGCGGTAAAATGCGTGGTGAAGCAAAAGGCGGTAAGGAAGTAACATTCGGCGAATTCGGTTTACAAGCTACTGATTCACATTGGATCACAAACCGTCAAATCGAAGCTGCTCGTATTGCTATGACTCGTTACATGAAGCGTGGTGGGAAAGTTTGGATCAAGATTTTCCCTCACAAGTCTTACACAGCTAAGGCTATTGGTGTTCGTATGGGTTCCGGTAAAGGTGCTCCAGAAGGCTGGGTAGCTCCTGTAAAACGTGGCAAGGTCATGTTTGAAATTGGTGGTGTTTCTGAAGAAGTTGCTCGTGAAGCATTGCGTTTAGCTTCCCACAAACTCCCAGTCAAGACTAAGTTTGTAAAACGTGAGGTAGGTGGCGAATCAAATGAAGATTAATGAAATTAATGAATTAACCACTGCTGAAATGCTCGAAAAAGAAAAGCAATTCAAAGAAGAATTATTTAACTTACGCTTCCAATTAGCTACCGGTCAATTAGAAAACACCGCACGCTTGAAAGAAGTTCGTAAAACGATCGCACGCATCAAGACTGCGTTGCGTCAACAAGAATTGAACAAATAAGAATACGAAAAGGAGGCTAATCGCGCATGAGTGAAGGTCGTAACCAACGCAAAGTCTATCAAGGACGTGTCGTTTCTGACAAAATGGAAAAAACAATCACTGTTGTTGTTGAAACTTACGTGAACGATAAAGTTTACGGTAAACGTGTTAAGTATTCTAAGAAATACAAGGCACATGATGAAAACAATGAAGCTAAAGTTGGCGATATTGTTAAGATCATGGAAACACGTCCGTTGTCAGCTACAAAACGTTTCCGTTTATTAGAAATCGTTGAAAAAGCAGTTATTATCTAATTTCCGATAACTAACAAAGCATTCGTATTCTGATCTATCTAATAGCGAAAGGAGGTCACATACTGTGATCCAACAAGAGAGTCGTTTGAAAGTCGCTGATAACTCCGGTGCCCGCGAAATCTTGGTTATCAAGATTTTGGGTGGTTCCCGTGTGAAGACTGCTAATATCGGTGACATTATTGTTGCTACTGTTAAACAAGCAACACCAGGTGGCGTTGTCAAAAAAGGCGATGTTGTCAAGGCTGTTGTTGTTCGTACAAAATCTGGTGCACACCGTGCTGACGGTTCATACATCAAGTTCGATGAAAATGCTGCTGTTATCATCGGTGATGACAAGTCACCTAAGGGTACACGTATTTTCGGACCTGTTGCACGTGAATTACGTGACGGAAACTTCATGAAGATCGTTTCCTTAGCACCTGAAGTATTATAATATCCGTCTATTTGGCAAGGAGGTGCGCAGAGAAAATGTTCATCAAGAGCAATGACAAAGTTAAAGTTATCGCTGGTAAGGACAAAGGTAAAGAAGGCGTTGTTATCAAGGCTTTCCCAGCAAATGATCGTGTGATCGTAAAAGGTGTAAACATCGTTAAGAAGCATCAAAAACCTAACAACGCAAACCCAAACGGTGGGATCGTTGAAATGGAAGCACCAATTCATGTTTCTAACGTTAAAAAAATCAGTGAATAGTCGAGAAAGGAGGATATTTTCTTCATGGTTAACCGTTTAAAAGAAAAATATACTAATGAAATCGTTCCATCCTTGATGGAAAAATTCAACTACTCATCAATCATGCAAGCACCTAAGGTTGATAAGATCGTTATCAACATGGGTGTTGGTGATGCTGTAAGCAATGCTAAAAATTTGGATGAAGCTGTGGAAGAACTTACGCTTATTTCTGGTCAAAAACCAGTTATTACCCGCGCTAAGAAATCTATCGCTGGCTTCCGTTTACGTGAAGGTATGGCAATCGGTGCCAAGGTTACCTTACGTGGACAACGTATGTACGAATTTTTGGACAAATTAGTTTCAGTTTCATTGCCTCGTGTGCGTGACTTCCATGGTGTAAGCAAGCGTGCATTTGATGGCCGCGGGAACTACACATTGGGCGTACGCGAACAATTGATCTTCCCTGAAATTGATTTTGATAATGTTAACAAGGTTCGTGGTATGGATATCGTTATCGTTACAACTGCTAACACAGACGAAGAATCCAAAGAACTTTTGACACAACTTGGAATGCCATTCGCTAAATAAGGGGGTTTCACATTGGCTAAAAAGTCACAAGTAGCAAAGAATAAGCGCCCAGCTAAGTTCTCAACACAAGAATACACACGTTGCGAACGTTGCGGTCGTCCTCATTCTGTATATCGTAAATTTAAGTTATGCCGTGTTTGCCTGCGAGAACTTGCTCATAAGGGTCAAATCCCTGGCATGAAAAAGGCTAGCTGGTAGTCCATATTAACAAGGAAAAGGAGGCAATAACATGGCAATGACAGATCCTATTGCAGACTTCTTGACACGTATTCGTAATGCTAACATGGTCAAGCATGAATCTGTAGAAGTTCCTGCTTCAAAAATGAAGAAAAACATCGCTGAAATCCTTAAGAACGAAGGATTTGTTCGTGATGTAGAATACATTGAAGATGACAAGCAAGGTATCATCCGTGTATTCTTGAAATACGGTAAAAACAACGAACGCGTTATCTCTGGTATTCGTCGTATCTCAAAACCAGGTTTACGCTCATACGTTAAAGCTGACGAAGTGCCTAAGGTTCTTAACGGTTTAGGTATCGCTATCGTGTCAACATCTGAAGGTGTTATGACAGATAAAGATGCTCGCGCTAAGAAAATCGGTGGCGAAGTAGTCGCTTACGTTTGGTAATATATAAAGTTCAAAAGGAGGTGTCCATCTCGTGAGTCGTATTGGTTATAAGGCAGTTGAATTGCCTGAAGGCGTTGAAGTAAAACAAGACGGAAACGTTGTGACTGTAAAAGGTCCTAAAGGTGAATTAACTCGTGAATTCTCTGATCTTATCAAGATCAACATCGATGGTAACGTTGCAACATTTGAACGTTCAAGCGATGACAAAAAAGCTAAAGCAATGCATGGTACAACCCGTGCTAACTTCCATAACATGGTCGTTGGTGTAACAGAAGGTTACAAGAAAGAACTTGAACTTCGTGGTGTTGGTTACCGTGCTCAAATGCAAGGTAAGAAGCTCGTGTTAAACGTGGGCTACTCTCACCCTGTTGAATTTGAAGAAGAAGATGGAATCAAATTTGAAACTCCATCAGCTACATCAATTATCGTTTCTGGTATCAACAAAGAAGATGTTGGCGATTGCGCAGCTCGCATTCGTGCAACTCGTGCACCAGAACCTTACAAGGGCAAAGGTATTCGTTACGTTGGCGAATATGTACGTCGTAAGGAAGGTAAGACTGGTAAATAATCTTGCAGCATGATCTGCTGTTAAATAAAACTAAGAGGTGAAAAAAGTGATTTCAAAACCAGATAAGAATAAGACGCGTCAAAAGCGCCATACACGTGTTCGTGGTAAGATCTCTGGTACTGCTGAGTGCCCACGCTTAAATGTTTATCGTTCAAACAAAAACATCTACGCTCAAGTTATTGATGACGTAGCGGGTGTGACGCTGGTCAGTGCCTCTACTTTAGACAGTGAAGTTAGCGCTGGTACAAAGACAGCTCAAGCAAGTGCTGTTGGTGAATTAGTTGCTAAACGTGCTGCAGACAAGGGTATCAAAGAAGTTGTATTTGACCGTGGCGGATACCTTTATCATGGTCGTGTGCAAGCTTTGGCTGAAGCTGCTCGCGAAAACGGCTTAGACTTTTAGGAAAAGGAGGAAATAACGTTTATGACTTTTATTGATCCAGCTCAATTAGATTTAGAAGATCGCGTTGTTGCGATCAACCGCATCACTAAAGTTGTTAAGGGTGGACGTCGTCTTCGCTTTGCTGCCTTAGTGATCGTCGGTGACCATAATGGCCACGTGGGCTTCGGTACAGGTAAAGCTCAAGAAGTTCCAGAAGCTATCCGTAAGGCTGTTGATGCTGCTCGTAAGAACTTAGTTAAAGTTCCAATGGTCGGAACAACACTTCCTCACGAAGTTCTCGGTCAATACAGCGGTAGTCGTATTTTACTTAAGCCAGCTGAAGCTGGTTCTGGGGTTGCTGCTGGCGGTGCTGTTCGTGCCGTTATGGAACTCGCCGGAGTTGCTGATGTTACAAGTAAATCATTAGGCTCCAACACACCAATCAACGTTGTTCGTGCAACAATGGATGGTTTAGCTAACATGAAGAGTGCTGAAGAAGTTGCTGCTTTACGTGGCGTTTCTGTTCAACACTTAGCAGAGTAATAAGGAGGACAAATTCATGGCTAACTTAAAAGTTACTTTAGTTCGTTCTGTCATCGGACGTCCTCAAAATCAACGCGAAATCGTTAAGGGCTTAGGCCTTGGACGTGTAAACAGCTCTGTTGTCGTTCCTGACAACGCTGCAATGCGCGGTGCTATTCGCAAGATCAATCATTTAGTGGACGTTGAATTGGCTAAATAATTATTATTTAGATAAATAAGGAGGTGCCAACCCTAATGAAATTACATGAATTAAAGCCAGCTGAAGGCTCACGCCAAGTACGTAACCGCGTAGGTCGTGGTACTTCATCCGGTAACGGTAAAACTGCAGGTCGTGGCCAAAAAGGTCAAAAGGCTCGTAGCAAAGTACGTTTGGGCTTTGAAGGTGGACAAATGCCATTGTTCCGTCGTATGCCAAAACGTGGTTTCAATAACATCAACCGTAAGGAATATGCTATTGTAAACTTAGAAACTTTAAACAAATTCGAAGACGGTGCAGAAGTAACACCAGCATTGATGGTGGAAGCTGGTATCGTTAAGAATGAAAAAGATGGTGTTAAAGTTTTAGGTAATGGTGAATTGAACAAGAAATTAACTGTTAAAGCTAATAAGTTCTCTGCCAGCGCTAAAGCAGCCATCGAAGCAGCAGGCGGTCAAGCAGAGGTGATGTAATACATGCTTAAGACACTAAAGTACGCCTTTGCTGTAAAAGAGATTCGCAATAAAATCTTATTTACCTTAGGTGTCTTGGTTGTATTTCGCTTAGGCACGTATATCACTGTCCCTGGGATCAACGCTAAAGCATTGAATAGTGTTGCGTCTTCAGGGTTAATTAGTATCTTGAACACTTTTAGCGGTGGCGGTTTGACTAACTATTCCATTTTAGCAATGGGTGTTTCTCCATATATTACCGCTCAGATCGTTGTTCAGTTATTACAAATGGACATTGTTCCACGATTTGTTGAATGGAGTAAACAAGGTGAAGTCGGACGGCGCAAGTTAAATCAGTGGACTAGATATCTGACCATTGTGCTCGCGTTTATACAATCAATCGGGATTACAGCTGGGTTCAACTATATGAGTAGTTTGAACTTGGTGAAAGATCCAAGTCCGCAAACATACATCAGTATCGGGTTGATCTTGACTGGTGGTACGATGTTTACGACTTGGTTAGGTGATATGATCACTGATCGTGGCATCGGCAATGGGATCTCAATGATCATTATGGCGGGGATCATCGCCCGTGTTCCAGATGGTATTCGTCAAGTATTTGTTGAAGAATTCCAAGGTGCCTCAGACTTGTGGCAACCGATCTTATATATTGTCATCTTATTATTAGCTATCTTGGCGATCGTTACCTTCGTGACCTATGTCCAACAAGCTAACTATAAGATTCCGATCCAATATACAAGACGCCTCGCTGGTGCTTCAGAGAGTTCATATTTACCATTGAAAGTGAACGTAGCTGGGGTTATTCCAGTTATCTTTGCTAGCTCATTTATCGCAACTCCGCAAACGATCTTGATGTTATTTACACAAAATCACTCGGAAGATAATTGGTACATCATTATGAGCAACTTGTTCAATATGCAAACTGTACCAGGTATGATCTTGTATACAGTCCTTATTGTTGTCTTCACGTTCTTTTATGCCTTTGTGCAAGTTAACCCTGAAAAATTGGCTGAGAACTTGCAAAAACAAGGAAGCTATATTCCTTCTGTTTGGCCAGGGCGGGAAACACAAAAGTATGTTTCAAGCTTATTGATGCGTTTGAGCTCAGTAGGTTCACTTTTCCTAGGGCTCGTTTCATTGATCCCATTAGTGGCTTCGGCTGTTTGGGGCTTGAATGAATCGATCGGTCTAGGTGGTACTAGTCTTTTGATCGTTGTAGGGGTAACTCTTGAAACAATGCGTCAATTGAATGGTATGATGATGAAACGTGAATATATCGGATTTATCAGAGAATAATGAACTGACATTGACAACAAGCAAAGTTGCTCAACTTTGCTTGTTGTTTTTTATATAGAGCATGGATGCATTTTAGCACAGGTAAGTCCTTATTTTTACGGCTATTTAGTGGTATAATCAATATGGACGTTTAAACCGAGCTAGGTATGACATACCTTGGTGATCACGATGTATTTGTGGTTATATAAAACGGGAAAGTTCAAAACGTAATCTTGAAGTATAAAGGAGCATTTTACAATGGCATTAAATCTTATGTTGATGGGTCTGCCAGGTGCGGGTAAGGGTACCCAAGCTGAAAAGATCGTGGACCAATATCACATTCCACACATTTCCACGGGGGATATCTTCCGTGCAGCAATGAAGAACAATACTCCAATGGGGATCGAGGCTAAAAGTTACATAGATAAGGGTGAACTTGTCCCTGATGAAGTAACGAACGGTATCGTTAAAGAACGTTTAGCCAAAGATGATGTTAATGATGGCTACATGCTTGATGGTTTCCCACGTAACATGGCACAAGCTGAAGCTTTAGAAACATTCGGGGCTCAATTAGGTAAACCATTGAACTGTGTGATCAACATTCATGTTGACCCAGAATCTTTGATGGAACGTTTGACAGGCCGTTATATCTGCCGTAACTGTGGCGCAACTTACCACAAGATCTTTAACCCAACTAAGGTCGAAGGTACTTGTGATCGTTGTGGTGAACACGAATTCTATCAACGTGAAGATGACAAACCTGAAACAGTTAAGAACCGGCTTGATGTTAATATCAAGATGAACACACCATTATTAGACTTCTACAAGAAACAAGGTATCTTGCATGAAGTTGATGGTAACCAAGATATCGACAAAGTTTTTGCTGATATCAAGGCTATTTTAGATCAAATCAACTAAAATCAAATAAAAAAGATACACCTGGATTGTCATTTTTTTAAAATAGTGCTTGCATCCAGCTTGACACTATGATATGATAATTTAGGTTTATCTTTTCAATAGGCTCAGTTTGCCATTTTGAGCAAACGGAACTTGCGGAAAAAGGTGGGACTCCATAAAAAGCTTCTCACATTTTTACGTGTAAAGTTTTAAAACCAATTTAAGGAGGTACTTTTGCGTGGCGAAAGATGATGTGATTGAAATTGAGGGTACGATCAAAGAAACGTTGCCAAATGCGATGTTCAAAGTTGAACTTGAAAATGGACATGAGATTTTAGCTCACGTTTCCGGTAAGATCCGCATGCATTATATTCGTATTTTACCAGGAGACAAGGTTACTGTTGAAATGTCCCCTTATGATTTGACTAAGGGTCGCATTACCTATCGCTTTAAATAGATTGTACTTCAAAAATATTTAGGAGGTATAATTCATGAAAGTAAGACCATCAGTTAAACCAATGTGCGAACATTGCAAAGTTATCAAACGCAAAGGTCGCGTTATGGTTATTTGCGATAATCCAAAGCACAAACAACGTCAAGGATAATAATTAATCAGGAGGTGTAATTGTAATGGCTCGTATTGCAGGTGTCGATTTACCACGCGACAAGCGTATCGTTATCGGCTTAACTTATATTTACGGAATCGGTAATACAACAGCTAAGAAGATCTTAGCTGAAGCAGGTGTTTCAGAAGACGTTCGCGTTCGCGATTTAACAGCAGATCAAGAAGACAAGATCCGTGCTGTTGTTGATAACTACAAGGTAGAAGGTGACCTTCGCCGTGAAGTTTCTTTAAACATCAAGCGTCTTTCCGAAATCGGCTCTTACCGTGGTCTACGTCATCGTCGTCATTTACCAGTTCGTGGTCAAAACACGAAGAACAATGCGCGTACACGTAAAGGCCCAGCAGTTTCAATTGCAGGTAAGAAGAAATAATTTAAATAATCTAAAAAGGAGGTTAGCTATTTCATGGCAGTTAAAAAGTCTCGTAAGCGCCGTGTAAAGAAGAATATCGAAAGCGGTGTTGCACATATTCATTCAACATTCAATAACACACTTGTTATGATCACAGACGTTCATGGTAACGCCGTAGCATGGTCATCAGCAGGTTCTTTAGGCTTCAAGGGTTCCCGTAAGTCTACTCCATTTGCTGCCCAAATGGCCGCTGAAGCAGCAGCTAAGGGTGCAATGGATCATGGCATGAAGACTGTTGAAGTTGCAGTTAAAGGTCCTGGTTCTGGTCGTGAAGCTGCTATTCGTGCGCTTCAAACAACAGGTCTTGAAGTTACATCTATCAAGGATGTTACACCAGTTCCTCATAACGGATGCCGTCCTCCAAAACGCCGTCGTGTTTAATGTGGATCAGTATTCATTTTGAGGATAGACTCATAATGTTTTCAACCAGATTACACGTAACGTTTTGAAAGGGGTAAAGATAAGAATGATCGAATTTGAAAAACCAAAAATTCATAAAATCGAAGAAGGTCAAGATTACGGTAAGTTCGTCGTTGAACCGCTTGAACGTGGTTATGGTACAACTTTAGGTAACTCTTTACGTCGTATCTTACTTTCTTCCTTACCAGGTGCAGCGATCACTGATGTTCAAATTGATGGTGTGTTACATGAATTCTCCACTGTAAAAGGTGTTTTAGAAGATGTGACAGCGATCATCTTGAACTTAAAGAAAGTCGCACTTAAACTTGATTCTGAAGATTCTCAAACTTTAGAATTTGATGTTGTTGGGCCAAAAGAAGTTACTGCCGGTGACATTCAAGGTAGCAGTGATGTAGAAATCCTCAACCCAGATCAATATATTTGTACTGTGGCTGATGGCGCTGTGTTCCATGCTAGAATGACTGCTAACAAGGGTCGAGGCTATGTTTCCGCAACGGAAAACAAGGCTAAGGCTGAAGATATGCCTATTGGCGTTTTACCAATCGACTCAATTTATACCCCGATCGAACGTGTCAACTACCAAGTAGAAAAAACACGTGTTGGTCAAAAAAATGATTATGATAAATTAACGTTAGACGTGTGGACAAATGGCTCGATCACACCAAGTGAAGCGATCAGCTTGTCCGCTAAGATCTTAACAGAGCATTTGACATTATTTGTTGATTTGACAGATGAAGCTAAGAATGCTGAGATCATGGTCGAAAAAGAAGAAACACATAAAGAAAAAATGCTTGAAATGACAATCGAAGAACTTGACTTGTCTGTACGTTCATACAACTGCTTGAAGCGTGCTGGTATCAATACTGTGCAAGCTTTGACTAACAAGTCTGAAGCAGACATGATGAAGGTACGTAACCTTGGTCGCAAGTCCTTGGAAGAAGTTAAGGCTAAATTGGCAGATCTTGGCTTGTCATTACGTCATGATGACTAATATAAAATTTAAGGGAGGGAACTGTTCATGGCTTACCGTAAATTAGGTCGCACAAGCGCACACCGTAAATCAATGTTACGCAACTTGACAACTGACTTGATCGTTAACGGTCGTATCGTTACAACAGAAACACGTGCTAAAGAAGTACGTAAGACTGCTGAAAAGATGATCACTTTGGGTAAAAAAGGTGATTTAGCTTCTCGTCGTCGTGCTGCTGCATTCATGATGGATGTTGTTGCAGACGTCAAAGAAGATGGCGATAAGGCAGTTGTTCAAACAGCATTACAAAAGTTGTTTGAAGAAGTTGCACCTCGTTTTGAAGGCCGTAACGGCGGTTACACACGTATCATCAAGATGAACGAACGCCGCGGCGATGCAGCTAAGATGGCTGTTCTTGAATTGGTCGACTAATTTTTATTAATTATTAGCGACGAATATAACTAGTGTCACTTTTATAGCGATAACTGGGCGTTACGATGTTGGGTAAAACCGAGTCTAGTCCTAAGTAGCAGATATTGGATCTGTGAAACCTTCGTTATAAAAAGTGATTTTTTTATTATTTTCATTTAGACTGATCTTCGGGTAGGATCGATTTATTTAAGGGTGCTCTTTGGAGTGCTCTTTTTATTTTGCTAAAAATAATAATGTTTGTTAACTTAATTTGCTTATTTACCGAAATAATTAGAGCGCAATGTTTTAAATCGTTTTTTTGGATTAATAAAAATTTAATATTGGATTATAGAATAAATAACGTAAAGGGTAGACGAAGGCAAAAGCTGCTTTCTAACAAGCAAAAATTTAAGACCAAGAAGTTAAGTGTTGGCGCAGCCTCTGTTTTAGTTGGGACGATCTTTGCAACTTATCTGGTAGACAAGTTCTTAGCTGATAACTCCAACAAGTGCTGAAAACGTAAGAAAGAACAATTAAATTTGTTAGAACTTACTTATTAATTATCAGGCGTAAAAAAATGTGCAACAATGAGCTTTTTGTCTGAGATAAAATAATTGCATTTGAAAAAAGAAAGCGGTAACGTCAACAGTGAAAGGAGTTAAATAAAAAACTTACAAAATGTAAGCATATTGTGTGACAAGTTCGCTAAACTTTGTATAATCAATAGTAGAGACCCGAATAGAAAGTGGGAATGAAAATGGAAAAGGTAAAAAATATCGTTATTGGTTTTGGCAAGGGTGGAAAGACCTTAGCTAAAACATTGGCAAGTAAAGGTGAAGAAGTTTTAGTGATCGAACGTTCTGCTCAGATGTATGGTGGGACATGTATCAATATTGGCTGTTTGCCCTCAAAGCGTTTGATCATTGAGGCCGAGAAAAAAACAGCTTTTGATCAAGCTGTAGTCGGAAAAAATGAGATGACAGCTTTCTTACGTGATAAGAATTACCATATGCTAGCCGATGAGCCGACTGTGCGTGTTTTAGATGGGACAGCTAAATTTAAGTCAGACCATGTAGTTACAGTAACGACGCCGGCTGGTGAGACACTAGATTTTGAAGGGGAACGGATCTTTATCAATACTGGGGCTGAACCAGTGATATTGCCGATCCCAGGTCTAGCTGACAGCAAGTATTTATTGGATTCAACTGGTGCTATGGATCAAAGCGATCTGCCTAAAGAATTAGTGATCATTGGTGCTGGTTACATCGGGCTTGAATTTGCTAGCATGTTTGCTAATTATGGTGCTAAAGTCACTGTTTTGGATGCTTCAGATAAGTTTATTTCAAGAGAAGATGATGATATTTCCCAAATGGTCTTTGATGACTTGAGTGCTTTGGGGATCGATTTCAAGTTGGGGGTCAAGATCAAAAAAGTTTATGACCTTGAGGATAAAGTTGAGATCGTCTACGAAAAAGACGGTGAACATACAGTAACGGCGGATAAAGTTTTAGCTGCGACTGGACGTAAACCTCGGACCAGTGATCTAGGTTTAGAAAATACCGCGATCAAATTGGATGACCGTGGGGCAGTGATCGTTGATGATCAATTGCATACCAGTGTCCCTGGTGTTTGGGCACTTGGCGATGTCAAAGGCGGGCTTCAATTTACCTATATCTCTTTAGATGATTTCCGGATCGTTAAAGATGAACTTTTTGGGGCTGGCAAACGTCGGATCAGTGATCGGAAAAATGTTCCTTATAGTGTCTTTATTGAACCACCACTATCTAAAGTTGGTTTAAATGAAAAAGAGGCTAAGGCAGCAGGAGTCGAATATAAGCTCTTCAAGTTGCCAGTTGCAGCTATCCCTAAGGCACGGGTCTTAAAGGATACACGTGGACTCTTTAAAGTTTTAGTTGATCCTGAAACGGACTTGATCTTAGGGGCTACGATCTATGCTAAGGAATCACACGAGCTGATCAATTTGCTCAGTTTAGCGCTCAATGCTAAATTACCATACACAATGTTGCGTGATCAGATCTATACCCATCCAACAATGAGTGAAGCACTCAATGATGTTTTAAAATAAAGTGAGGTAAAGCAAAAATGAAAATTTTTGTAGTCGGTGCTACAGGTCGAGTTGCATCAGAATTGGTCAAAGATCTAGTGGCTAAGGGACATCAAGTGACCGCAGCTGCACGTCATCCTGAAAATGTCTTGTTGAAAGATTCTCCCCAAGTGACGGCCGTCAAATTAGACTTGCATGCTTCAAAAGAAGAATTGGCAGCGTTGATCGGTCAACAAGATGCGATCTACTTTACAGCTGGTTCACGTGGTAAAGATCTCTTACAAACTGATGCCTTTGGTGCCGTTAAGACGATGCAAGCTGCTGAGTTGAATGGTATCAAACGTTATATCATGTTGAGCTCATTACATGCTTTAGAACCAGAATTTTGGTATGAAGATGGTTTGGCTCAGATCATGGATTATAATATTGCCAAATTCTTTGCAGACCACTATCTGGTGCATAACACGGACTTAGATTATACGATCTTACAACCAACCGCTCTGACTGAAGAACCTGGTACAGGTAAGATCACAGTTGGAGCAAATAAAGTTTCCAAAAATCCGATCCCAGATGTGGCTTTGACCTTAGCGGAGATCTTAGAACATGACAACACGCGCAAAAAAGTTATCATGATGAGTAGTGGTGATACCCCGATCGAGCAAGCTTTGGCAAGCGTATAACAATGGCTAACTAAAAAGTCGACCGTAATTGGTCGGCTTTTTAGTTAGTTTAATTGCACTTGGCGAAAGTGTGATCATCGGTGCTACCGAAAGCACAGGCATTTTGAGCCCTTGCATGACTAAGCGTAAGGCGATCTGGGCTTGAGAGCCCCCGTGTCCGCCAAAAGTGACCAAGCAAGCTGGTTTATCTTGCCATTCGCGATAGAGATAGTCAAGTGCATTTTTCAAGACGGCAGGATAGCCCCAGTTATATTGAGGAACGATGAAGATAAAGCCTGCATAAGTGGCGATCTTTTCACTCCAGCGTTTAGTCGTCTCATGATGGTAAGTACTAGTTTGGGGCATTTCACTTTCATCTAAGAAGGGTAAGTCAAAATCAGCTAGATCGATAATATCGTAGGTTAGTTCAGCTTGAGGTAGATTTTTAGCGAACCATTCAGCGATCAAAGAACTTCGTCGCCCAGGACGCGTACTGCCGATAATGATCCCAATTTTTTCATAGAATTTCACCTCGTAACTTTAAATTTAGAAGTAAAATCTCAGATTGGCAAATAAAAACGTGAGAATGTGGTATATTATTCCTAAAGGGTTGCAGACTAGCAACTAAAATTTCAGTGGGGGAAGCTAAATGAGTGCAATTATTGAGATAAAAGATCTTAGCTTTGCGTACGATGAAGAGAGTCAACAAAAGACATTGTCGCAGATCGATTTAACGATCGAACAAGGACAATGGGTCGCTTTGATCGGTCATAATGGAAGTGGCAAGAGCACTTTGGCTAAATTGCTCGATGGGCTATTGACGCCAACTGAGGGGACGATAACCGTTGCCGGCCTTCCCTTGAATGAAGAAAACATTTGGGCGATCAGAGACCAGATCGGGATGGTCTTTCAGAATCCGGATAATCAATTTGTAGGCGCAGATGTTGAAGGCGATGTGGCTTTTGGCTTAGAAAATCGGGGCGTTTCCTATGAGCAAATGCATCAACGAGTAAAAGAAGCCTTAGAAGCTGTCAACATGCAAGCTTTTGCCAAACACGAACCAGTTCGTCTCTCGGGGGGACAAAAGCAACGTGTTGCGATCGCAGGCGTCTTAGCGATCAGACCCCAGATCGTGATCTTTGATGAATCGACTAGTATGCTTGATCCCGAGGGCCGAGCAGAGTTAGTTGCTTTAATGCGACGTTTGAATAAGGAAGAAGGCTTCACCGTTATTTCGATCACACATGATATCGATGAAGCCGCCTTGGCTGATCGGATCATTGTGCTAGAGAAAGGTAAAGTGATCGATGATGACACGCCAGAAAATATCTTTACTCGAGGAAATGAATTGAGTAAAGTAGGGTTAGATGTGCCTTATCCTGAACGGTTGAAGCATGAGCTAGCTAAGTTGGGGATCAAAGTACCAAAAAAATATTTGACAGAAAAGGAATTGGTGGACTGGTTATGGCAATTCAACTTGAAAAATTAAGCTATACGTATCAAGCCGCGACCCCTTTAGCCCAACAAGCCCTAAAAGACGTAAGCTTTACGATCAAAGATCAAAGTTTTACTGCTATTGTTGGACATACTGGGAGTGGAAAGTCTACCTTGTTACAGCATTTAAATGGACTTTTAAAGCCTACCAGTGGTCGTTTGACGGTCAATGGGCAGGTGATCACGCCAGCGACTAAAAATAAAGAGTTAGCTAAGTTGCGCCAAGAAGTTGGTTTCGTGTTTCAATTTCCCGAAGCCCAACTATTTGAAGAGACGGTCTTAAAAGATATCGCATTTGCGCCGAAAAATTTTGGTGCGACCGAGCAAGAAGCCGAAAAGATCGCGCGTGAAAAAGCCCAACTCGTCAATTTAGATGAAAGTGTGCTAGAGCGTTCGCCCTTTGAGCTTTCTGGGGGCCAGATGCGTCGGGTCGCGATCGCAGGGATCTTGGCGATGTCACCTAAAGTTTTAGTTTTAGATGAACCAACTGCAGGCTTAGATCCAAGTGGACGTGCCGAAATGATGGCATTGTTCAAGCGACTTCATGAAAAAGAAAAATTGACGATCATCTTAGTGACCCATCAAATGAATGATGTAGCTAATTTTGCTGATCAAGTTTTAGTGATGGAATCAGGGCGCTTGCTCGCCGATAAAACGCCGGCAGAGCTTTTTTCAGATCCAGGCTGGCTAAAAAAACATCATTTAAACTTGCCACAAACGACCGCTTTTGCGCAGCGATTAGTTGAACGGGGGATGGAATTTGCTCAGTTACCGTTAACTGAACATGAATTAGCAAAAGTTTTAGCGACAAAAATAAAAGAAGCGGAGGGAGAAAATGGATAAACTGTTACTTGGACGTTACATTCAAGGTGATTCTTTGGTCCATCGCCTTGACCCCCGCGTCAAAATGATCTTATGTTTTTATTTTGTCTTGATCATCTTTTTATGTAACAACTGGCAATCATATCTGTTATTAGGGATCGTGACCTTGCTTAGTGTGTTACTTTCAAAGATCGACCTGAGCTATTTTGTCAAAGGGGTCATGCCGTTGATCTGGCTGATCTTATTTACGGTCCTTTTGCAGGTCTTTTTTACACGTGGAGGCCCGACTTATTGGCAGTTTGGCCCGTTGACTTTGACACAGTTTGGCTTAGTCAATGGTTTTTATGTCTTTTGTCGTTTTGTCTTGATCATTTTTATGTCGACTCTTTTGACTGTGACAACGACACCACTTGCGATCGCGGATGCAACTGAATCGTTGATGCAACCATTAAAGAAATTAAAGGTCCCAGTGCATGAGATCGCCTTGATGTTATCGATCGCGTTGCGTTTTGTGCCGACTTTGATGGATGAGACGACTAAGATCATGAATGCCCAACGTTCACGTGGGGTCGATTTTAGCGAGGGCAGTTTGATCTCCCGGATAAAGGCAGTGATCCCACTATTGATCCCCCTATTTGTCAGTGCCTTGACGCGGGCCGAAGATCTGGCAACTGCGATGGAAGCGCGAGGTTATCGTGGAGGAGAAGGGCGAAGCAAGTATCGGGTGCAAGTTTGGCATTTACAAGATACGCTAGCTTTAGTTTTCTTTTTCCTAGTGACTCTCGCCTTGATATTTTTGAGAAATTGAGGAATTTTAATGACGAAGCGTTATATGATAACTTTAGCCTACGATGGCACTAATTTTGCAGGCTTTCAAGCCCAACCAAAGCAACGGACCGTGCAATCAGTCCTAGAAAAAGCACTCAATAAGATGAGTAAATTTGACGACTATATCACGATCTATGGCTCTGGGCGCACTGATTCGGGTGTTCATGCTTTGGGGCAAGTCATTCACTTTGATTTTCCCCATGATATCTCACCAGAAGGGATGCTCAAGGGATTAAATTCAATGCTGCCCCTTGATTGTGAGGTCATCGACTGCAAGATCGTCAGTGATGACTTTCATGCCCGCTTTACCACCCACGGCAAGCGCTATATGTATCGTGTCAGCCGTTCATGGTTTACCGATCCTTTCAAACGTTTCTACACGGGACATTACAAGTATCCCCTTGATATCAAGCGGATAGAAGAAGCCATGCCCGATGTCGTAGGAACGCATGATTTTTCAAGTTTTGTAGCTTCTGGCAGTCAAACTAAAGATCATGTCCGGACGATCTATGAGGCTACTGTCAGAGAAGACAAAGAAAACAATGAAGTGATCTTTGAATTCTACGGCAACGGCTTTTTGTATAATCAAGTGCGGATCATGGTCGCAACTTTGCTTGAGATCGGCAATGGTAAGCGACCAGTTCATGATTTTTTGCGGTTGTATGAAGTCAAAGACCGCAATGAATGTCGGGAAACAGCACCGGCAAGTGGACTTTATCTGAAGAAAGTATATTATGAATAAAATATGGCTTGATTTTACGATTTATTGAAAGTTATAATTGACTATACCTAAAAAAAATCGTAATATAGTATTTGGTATTGTTTGCCCCACAGTAAGCCCCGTTAATCTTATTGTTTGTCAAACATGTATACATTAAATGGAGGAAATAAACGTGCGTACAACATATATTGCAAAACCAGGCGAAGTAGAACGTAAATGGTATGTCGTAGATGCAACAGATGTTCCTTTGGGACGCTTATCCACAGTGGTAGCATCTGTTTTACGCGGCAAGAACAAGCCTACTTTCACACCAAACGTTGATACAGGTGACTTTGTGATCGTCATCAATGCAGAAAAAGTTGCTTTGACAGGTCGTAAAGCAACAGATAAGATCTATTACCATCACTCAAACCATCCAGGTGGCTTGAAGGAACGTACAGCTGGTGACTACCGTGAAAAGGATCCAGAAAAATTGATCGCATTATCTGTTAAAGGTATGCTTCCAAAGGGTACTCTTGGTCGTGCACAAGCTAAGAAGCTTCACGTTTACCGTGGTGCAGAACACAAGCATGCTGCTCAAAACCCAGAAGTATTAGACATCACAAACTTAATCTAGGAGGAAAACGAATTTGGCACAAGTACAATATCGCGGCACAGGTCGTCGTAAAAACTCAGTTGCACGTGTGATCTTGGTACCAGGTACAGGTAAGATCACAATGAACGGCAAATCTGCAGAAGAATACATTCCATTTGCAAACTTACGCGAAGTTATGGCTCAACCATTCGTTGCCACAGAAACAAAAGACCAATATGACGTATTGGTAAACGTTAACGGTGGTGGCTTCTCAGGTCAAGCTGGCGCTACACGTCATGGTATCGCACGCGCTTTACTTGAAGTAGATCCAGACTTCCGCGGTGTCTTGAAACGTGCAGGTCTCTTGACTCGTGATGCACGTATGAAAGAACGTAAGAAGCCAGGTCTTAAGAAGGCTCGTAAAGCTTCACAATTCTCAAAACGTTAATATCGCGTTATATCAACGTTTCAAACGCATTTCTCACTTTGGTGGGGGATGCGTTTTTTTGTATTGACCTAGATTTTTATTTCGGAATTGTCAAATAAAGTTAGAAAAAAGTGGATACCAAAAAATAGTTAAGGCTGTTTTTTTAAACTGTTCGTGTCTTTAAATATATGTAACACTCACTGTAGAGCCCTTAAGATATTTAGGAGCATATATCTAGCAAAAAATCAATCTTCAGATTAATATTTTTTGTAGTATAATTCAGGGTGAAAACATGGATGCAAAGCTAAGAAGATAGTTGGTGATAAATTACCTACTTTAAAGGGGAAACAGATGTTTATTAAAAGGGGGGATCGTATAAATGAAAAATACAGCGATGTGGGAATATTTTTACCTAATGAATGTAATTATTGGGATCAGTTTTGGCTATTGTATCTTTTTAAAGGTAGCGCTTAAAAGACGTAGCCTAAAAGAGAACATGCTATACTTTTGTCTTACGGTCCCAGTACTAACGTTGGTATATATATCTTGGGGAAATGTGCTAGAGCAATTTATAGAAATAACATTACTATATTTGATCTATCGCAAAAGACCAAAAGATCATCAAACTTTAGGCCGGTTGCTAATTATCGGTTCTATCTCGTATATGGTAGAGTCTCTAATGTTTTTGATCACATTTTCTTTTGGGATAGAACATAGTATAGTCCAAATGATTTTTTTTGATATAGTAGCGTACATGGCCATATATCTAACTATCATGAAGACACCAATTATCCGACTGTTAGATCGAGAAAATGGTAAAGTGTATTTTGGGTTAATGGTGTATATATACATGACCTTTTTAGGTATAAACTATATGGTCTACTTTATAAAGTCAGAAATGGTAGCTTTTCTCATATTGATGCTTTTTTTTATAGTCCAACTTTTTTTTGCGATCTATTTATATCTTACTATCCAAAAAGTAGCAAAAGATAAATTATTCTTACAACAATTAGATAACTTAAAAATATATACAAAACAACTTGAAATAAATCAAAAAAATTTATGCAAGTTCAAACATGATTATCGAAATATGTTAATAAGTTTGCAATTAAGTGCTCAAGATAGACATGATAAAGAATTGATCGCAAGATTGAAAAAGTATTCGAATTTTTATTTAGACAATAAAGGTTTATGGCAGTTTAACGATATTGATAATGTCAGAGATGACTTATTAAAGAGTTTATTGATAAGCAAGTTAAATATTATGTTTCAACAAAATATCGAAAATACTTTTGAATGTCAAACTTTGGTAGAGCAATTACCAGCTAAAGATATCACTTTTGATATTATCCGAATTCTAGGTATCGCTTATGATAATGCTATTGAAGCAAGTTTGATATTAAAAAATGGGGCAAAAGTTAAATCAATGGTATATAGTAAGGAAGGTGAACTAGAATTTGAAATAAAAAATCGATTTAACGATACTGGAAAGTCGATTTTAGAGCTAAAGAAATTAGGCTTTACGACTAAAAAAGGGCATAGTGGTTTGGGATTAGCTAATATTGAGGATATTAAAAAAAAGTATGACGTTATTTTAGTGGAATATCATATATCTGATGGTTGGTTTACGTTTTATATGAGTGTTAGGGTCAAATAAGGGGGATAAATTTATGGAAACTTATGGGATAGTGGTTTGTGAAAATGATCAAGTTCAGTTAAAAAATTTATATGGTTTTGTAAATAGAGCTGTTTGGTCTTTGGAAGATTCGCCGGATAGTAAGGATAAAACCTGTGAAGTAGTATTAGTGACTACTAGCTATCAAGAAGTTGTAAATTATTTGAATAATACGTACATAGACAGTGGAGTATATTTTTTGGATATCGATCTAGGCAAAGCCGATGGTCAAAATGGTATAGATCTGGCTGAATTTATCAAAAGTAAAGATCTAAATGCACAGATCATCTTTATTACAGCCTATGAAAATTTTGCAGCAATGACTTATCGGCGCAGGATAGGGGCTGTGGATTTTATAACTAAGACGGAGCTTGACCAAAAACGTTTAAATGAAGCATTATTTTTAGCGATAAAACGTATTAGAGAGCTACATACTGTAAGAGAACAGACTTTTAGCTATAAAATGGGACGGAGACTTATCAATCAAAATATACGAGATATTCTCTATATTGTTACTACAGAACATTCACATAAATTAAAGATCGTTACGCTCGATAGTGAGGGAGAATTCTTGGGGAATATAAAGAGGATCGATGATGAAAATGAATTTTTAGAAAAGATCTCACAATCATGTTTAGCCAATCCAGACAACATTGTTGAGATCGATCTAAAGTTACGGACCGTAAAATTTAAAGACGGGTATATCGAGGTGTTTCCTAGAAGGAATTCAAGAAAAATTGAAAAGTTGATCGATAAATATAATGTGAAAAAACGGTAGTGAAGCAAAGCTTAGGCATTATTAAATTTATCAGATAGGAATAAAAACTGACAAATAAAGCTTGTGATGTTTTAGTGATATTTATAGAGATGAATAATTTTACAGTACCAGATAGGGATAGAAAAGTGCGAAATTTGAATATTTTAGTGATCCGTTTCATATTGGAGTTATCATGGAGACGTAGATGAAACTTTAAGTGAATAATGTAAGGAGTGATCTACTATGAAAAAATTATGGAATTGGTGGTTAGCTGGAGTGAGGTAACTGTCAATGAAAACGTAGAA